>CAXBSB010000084.1:0-28501 GCA_963977965.1 uncultured Schlesneria sp. | reverse complement strand
GATTCAGTATTCGAAATAAGCCAGAGGGCGTGGAACGTTCGCAATCAGGGGCATCAACGGTGATAAAGTTAATTGCCATCACGTCCTCGCTTCGGATCCATCGAACTCATTCAACATCGGTCAATACGGACTCCGTGCCGGCGACACGTCTTACGGCAACGAGATTGTCATCCATACACAGTCTTGTCGCACGGACCAGTCGCAGAACCCGTGACAACGCTGAACGTCTCGTGGATTCCGGCAGTTAATCGCTTGTTCATCTCTCGCTCGAACCGAACACTTCGCCTATACTACCGAAATCGCTCAATATCGCCTAACGGAATCTGGAATCCAGCGAGGTCAGTGGGACGGTTCACAAGACGTGAAAAATCCCATGGATCTCTGTGTTTTGCAATGAAGGTACGAACATGGCTGTTCATTCCCTGGCTGGTCAACCCGCGCCCGCCTCGATGTTAATCGACACGAATCGGCTGATCTCTGACTATTATGACCAGCGGCCCGATCTTTCGAATCCCGCCCAACTCGTCAGTTTCGGGACCAGCGGCCATCGCGGTACTTCGTCCAACGGAACGTTCACCGATTCTCACATTGCCGCTATCACACAGGCACTGGTTGAGTATCGCAACAAGCAACAGATCACCGGCCCGGTGTTTCTCGGCAAAGACACTCATGCTCTGTCGACTCCGGCAGAAAAAACAGCCCTGGAAGTCCTTGCGGCCAATGGCGTAGAAGTCGCTATCCAGAATGGAAACGGCTTCACTCCGACTCCGACGATCTCACGAGCGATTCTGTGTTACAACAAAGGACGCACCGAGCAGCTTGGGGACGGGATTGTGATCACGCCGTCTCATAATCCTCCTGCGGATGGCGGGTTCAAGTACAACCCGCCAAATGGAGGGCCAGCAGATACCGACGTGACGGGCTGGGTGCAAAATCGGGCGAACGAAATCCTGAAGGGGAAGAATGCCGCTGTCCGTCGAGTGTCGTATGAATCGGCGATCCATGCGTCGACGACGCATGCCCAGGATTTCGCGAAGGCGTACATTGACGATTTGAATCAGGTCGTCGACCTGGATGTCATCCGCTCAGCAGGACTTCGACTGGGGGTGGACCCGCTCGGCGGGGCTGGCGTCGGATATTGGGAACCGATTGCTGAGAAGTATGGACTGAACATCACCATCGTCAATGATCGAGTTGATCCGCAGTTCAGTTTCATGACGCTCGACCATGACGGCAAGATCCGGATGGATTGCTCCAGCCCCTACGCGATGGCGAGCCTTGTCGGGCTGAAGGATCGTTTCGACATCGCATTCGGAAATGACCCTGATGCTGACCGACACGGCATCGTGACAAAGTCCTCGGGCCTGATGAATCCAAATCATTTTCTGGCAGTGGCGATCCAGTACCTGTTCACGCATCGCCCTCAATGGAACCCCGCAGCAGGGGTTGGTAAGACTTGCGTCAGCAGCCACATGATCGACTGTGTCGCGGCCGCGATCGGGCGTCGGTTGTACGAGGTCCCTGTGGGGTTCAAGTGGTTTGTCGATGGACTGTTCGACGGATCGCTGGGATTCGGTGGAGAAGAAAGTGCCGGGGCCAGTTTCTTAAGGCGAGATGGGTCTGTCTGGTCGACCGACAAAGACGGCCTGATTCTGGCGCTGCTGTCAGCCGAGATCACAGCTCGCACGGGTCGAGACCCCGGTGAGCACTATCGAGATCTGGTCGGTCGATTCGGAGATCATCGCTACGTCCGGATTGATCAGCCGTTGACCCTGGCCGAAAAAGAGCGATTCAAATTCTTGACCCCGACGGCGATTACGGCAACATCACTGGCGGGTGATCCGATTGAGCAAAAATTCAGCGAAGCTCCGGGAAACCGCAAGGGAATCGGTGGCGTTAAGGTGACGACTTCGGCAGGCTGGTTTGCCGCGAGGCCATCGGGAACAGAAGCGATCTATAAGTTGTATGCGGAAAGTTTTCGCGACGACGCGCATCTAAATGTGCTCGTGTCAGAAGCGCGCGGCATTGTGACGGCGGCACTTGCAGGAAGCTGAATCTGCAAAAGGTTCAGCGAAAGTTTGTTGCGCCGTAAGGCGACTGGCGAATTGATTACTCAGGCGGAAGTCCTTCATGCTGACGGAACGAGCAAGCGGCGTTTTACTGCATCCCACTTCGATTCCCACGCGATTCGGTATCGGCGACCTTGGCCCTCGAGCCTACGAATTCATCGACTGGCTGGCTGGTGCGCAGCAAAAGTACTGGCAAGTCCTGCCTCTGTGTCCTGCAGATGGCGGAGGATCGCCCTACCAGTCGGCGTCCAGTTTTGCGGGGAATCCACTGATCATCAGTCCAGAAATGCTGGCACGAGATGGCCTGTTGACTGAGTCCGAACTGGCAGAAGCGGCGTTGCCCCAGATTGAACATTCTCTGCACGTCAACTTTGCCATGGCATCGCACCGCAAGACTCAGTTGCTCGAAATTGCTGTCATGCGAATTCATGACCGGGCTGATGGACATTGGCATGAGCAGTTGCATCAGTTTGTCAGCACGCATCATGACTGGGTCGAGGCTCACGCGTTGTTCATGGCCGCACGCGAGGCAAATCAGAATCGTCCCTGGCAAAACTGGACTGAGTTTGTCGATGTGAAGCCGCCATACATTCCCGCGGCACTGGCTCGACGATTCATGGTCCATGTCGTTCTGCAGTTTCTGTTCTTCCGGCAGTGGCAGCAGTTGCGTGATTATGCGTTCGAACGCGGCGTGAAGATCATCGGAGATATTCCGATTTATGTTTCACACGACAGCGCAGATGTCTGGGCCAACCGTCAATTGTTCCAATTGGATTCCAAGGGGAATTCGACATTCGTGGCAGGGGTTCCACCGGACTACTTCGCGGCGACAGGTCAATTGTGGAACAATCCACTCTACGACTGGGAAGCGATGGAAGGGCAGAACTACGCCTGGTGGATTCGCCGCCTGAAAGCCTCGCTCGCCCTGGTCGATGCCGTTCGACTGGATCACTTCCGCGGCTTCGAAGCGTTCTGGTCAGTCACAGCGGGAGAACCGACCGCCATGAACGGCCGCTGGGTACCCGGCCCGGCTGATAAGCTGCTGGCGGCGATCGGGCAGGCACTTAAGACTGAGGATTCCGCATCGGGAACTGCAAACCTGCCAATCATCGCCGAAGATCTGGGAATGATTACCGCCGAAGTCCATGCTCTCAGGCACCGATTTCAATTGCCGGGAATGAAAGTCTTGCAGTTCATGCTTCCTGGCGAGCCTTGGGACAACACTCGACCTGAAGACTTTGAACCGAATTCCGTCGTCTATACCGGCACGCACGACAATGACACATCGCTCGGCTGGTTTCGCGAACGAATTCTGCCACATCATGAATTGCTTGAGCGATTGCGGCGCTATGTTCCATGTCACGAAGACCAGTTCCCATGGGAGTTCATTGACTACGCCTGGAGAACCAGTTCACTTCTGGCAATTGCGCCGCTTCAAGACATTCTCTCACTCGATTCAACCGCCCGTATGAATACTCCCGGAACCTCCGGTGATCAGACCACCAATTGGCGATGGAAGTATTCTCCGGGGATGTTAACAGAACACTCGCGAAATCGTCTGGCAGACCTGACCCGTCACACGGGTCGCTGCTGAACCACTACAAACTGATATCCTACGTCATTGCGAATCCAGCCATGTCCAACACCATCTTGTTCCTGTGTACAGGTAACTATTATCGCAGCCGGTTTGCCGAAATCCTGTTCAACTGGCTGGCTCGCGAACATCAATTGGACTGGATCGCCGATTCGCGAGGATTACGGCTGGAAGCATTGAATCCCGGACCAATTTCTCGACATACGCTCCGCGCCCTTGAGCAAATGAGAATTCCGGTTGCCGAACCGATTCGGTATCCCATCGCCGCTGCGTCAGGTGATTTCGAGTCAGCCCGTCACGTTGTTGCAGTGAAAGAGGTCGAGCATCGTCCGATGATTCAGCGTGCTTTCCCTGAGTGGGTGGAGCGAGTTGAATACTGGGGTGTCGACGATGTCGACTTTGCAGGCCCTGAAGTCGCGATTCCTGAACTGGAGATACTGGTCAGGCAACTTGTCGAGCGACTGCGAACCAGCGGTTCCCTCGGACCAGCCTCGAAATAGCAACCGTCGCACGTCGTATTGCCTGATTCTCTGACTGCGATCAAACGTCGTCATTGGGTTCCAACGTCAGATGCGGTGGACCCGACTGTCGTGGATTTCCAGGCATCCTGACTGAAACAGCCGTATCGCTTCGGGCAGTGCTTTGCATTCCGCGGCAAACACCCGCGCTGCGAGAGAATCAGGGGTGTCCGAGTCTTCGACGGGAACGACACTCTGCAGAATAATTGGTCCATGATCGTATTCATCATCCACAAAATGGACCGTACAACCGCTGACTCGAGTGCCGCGTTTCAAGACCGCTTCATGAACATGATGCCCATGAAAACCGTGTCCGCAAAAGGCGGGGATCAGCGATGGGTGAATGTTGATGGTACGACCCAGGAAATCGGACGGAATGCGGATCAGTGCCAGGAATCCCGCACAAACAACAAGATCTGCTTGGACGTCACGACAGAGAGCAAAAATGCGATCGCTGAAGTCTTCCACAGTGGCAAACGACTTTCGAGTCACCGTCTCACACCGCAGACCCGCATCGGCAGCCCGCTGAATTCCACCGCAACCGGTCCGGCTGGCGATCACCAGCGGGATTTGAGCATTCAGTTCCCCGGCCTGAATCTGGGATACCAGGTTCGTCAGCGTGGTTCCGCCCCCTGAGATCAGTACCGCAAGCCGAATCGGGCGATTGAGTGGTCCGTCGAGCGGACGAAGTCCTGCCATGATGTTCTGTGGATCCTGATACGACTAAAACGCGATCGGCACCTCGCATACAAGCGAGCGTGGTGCGAATCATACTCACTCGCAGAAGGATTGCAGATCAGCGAAGTGGTCGCAAGCGGAGACGCTCTTATGCGAATGCGTTCCCTCAGGTCGGTTCTCAGAATTGACACACTTCGCAGGCGGCTATCGATTTCACGCCAGGATTTCTGACAGCAACTCTCCACCCACATCGGTCAATCGGAAATCGCGTCCATTGAACCGGTAAGTCAGCTTGGTGTGTTCGAGTCCGAGCAAATGCAGAAGCGTTGCATGCAGGTCGTTGACATGAATCTTCTTCTCTACCGCCTTGTACCCGAACGGATCGGTCGCTCCATAATGAAAACCACCTTTGACTCCAGCCCCTGCCATCCAGATTGTGAAACCATTCGGGTTGTGATCGCGGCCTTTGTCCCCCTGCGAATCAGATGTCCGTCCGAATTCTCCGCCCCAGATGACGAGCGTTGAATCCAGCAGGCCCCTCGAATCCAAGTCGGCCAACAGCGCAGCGGCAGGTTGATCGGTGTGCTGTCCACAGGAGCGATGATTGGTTTGTACATCAGAATGGCAATCCCAGGGGACGTCGTTCACACTTCCATCCCCGCCAACTCCCTTACCCGCAAAAATCTGGACAAAGCGAACTCCCCGTTCAACAAGCCGTCGAGACAACAGGCACTGGCGGGCGAATGTCGCACATTCCGGCTTATCCATTCCGTAGAGTTTGTGGGTCTCTTGAGATTCGGCAGCGAGATCCAGAGCCTCGGGAGCCGCCATCTGCATGCGGTAGGCGAGTTCGTAGGAATTGATGCGAGCTGCGAGGTCAGCCTGAGTCGGGCGAGTTCCAGCGTGCTCCTGATTCAACTGACGAATCAGATCGAGTTGTTGTCGCTGCTGCGTGTCCGAGTGCTTCGCATCGCGAGCGAGATTATCAATCGATTCTTTACGCCGAGCGTCGAGAGCCAGCGCCTGATAGGTTTTGGGAAGGAATCCTGCAGACCAGATCTGGTCGTCGCCACGTGGACGCGTGTCGTGCAGCACGACATACGAGGGCAGGCTTTGATTCTGTGAACCCAGGCCATACGTCATCCATGCTCCCAGTGCCGGCAGACCGGGACGGTTTGTTCCGCACATCAATTCAATCGATGCCGGAGCATGATTGTTCTGACGCAGATGCATCGAATGCAGGAAGCACATCTTGTCGACATGTTGCGACAGATGTGGAAACAGATCCGAAACCCAGGTCCCTGATTCCCCGAACTGCTTCCATTCGAAGGGGGATTTCAGGCACTTGCCGCTGGTCGTAAAGAATCCGGTCTTGGGGTCGGCTCCGGCCAGAGCTTCGCCGTTTCGTTTTTGCAGTTCGGGTTTGTAGTCCCACGTATCGACCTGCGAGGGGGCTCCTGTCATGAACAGCCAGATGATCGATTTGACTTTGCCAGGAAAATGCGGGGAACGCAGGGCCAGTGGATCGGTCGCAACGCTATCGGCACGGGTTTCGGAATGCAGCATGCTTGCCAGCGCCAGCGATCCAAATCCAAGACCCGCTTCCTGGAGAAATCGGCGGCGTGTTGGCAGGACCAGATCTGACGGTGTGTGGAAGCTGAACATGTCGAGAAAGCTCCTTCGTCATTGCAACTGAACGGTTGATTTCGGGCGTCGTTGGGCGGTCGACTGTTTCAAGGCAAGTGACGGTCAGTCGATGTAAACAAACTCATTCAGGCAGAGAACGATCTGACAGAATTCAACCAACGCACGTTTCGCGGCATCCGGGGTCTGCCCCATGGCAACTCGCTGTGACTCGATAAAAGCAAGCATCCGTTCCCGCTCAGAATCCGTTGGCGGCCGCGAGAACGTTGTGCGATAGGCATTTTCGACTGCCGTTCCCAGCGGTATATCGTCCGTTGGCCGTATGCGTGCCGCCAGCTTTTCGGCCTGCTGACGAACAAACGGAGAATTCATCATTGCCAGAGCCTGAGTCGGCACCGTCGTACTGACTCGCTCACCGATACTCTGCGTCGGCTCCGGGGCATCAAACATGGTCATGATCGGCAGCAGTTCGCTCCGCTTGACTCGCAGATAAACACTTCGGCGTGGGGTGTTGTCAAGAATGCTGGGGCCATACATCGTCAGATCCAGATTTCCTCCGACAGCCAGCAGGGCATCTCGAATCAGTTCGGCATCGAGTCGACGTGTCTGGTAATGCCACAGATACCGATTCGCAGGGTCGATCTTCAGCGCCTCGTCATTTACGACACGCGACTGCTGGTAGGCTGCACTGAGAAGAATCTGGCGATGCAGCGGCTTCAGTCGCCAACCATTTCGAACCAGTTCACCAGCGAGCCATTCAAGCAATTCGGGATGAGTCGGACGTTCGCCCTGGAATCCGAAGTCGTTGGGCGTTCCGACAATTCCTTTCCCGAAATGATGCTGCCACAGACGATTGACGATGACTCGAGCCACCAGAGGTCCTGCCCCCCGATCCAGATCGGTCATCCATTGAGCCAGCGAAATCCGCGGATCAGTGGCTGGCTCGGTCTTGGCAGGAACCGGTGGGGCATCGGACCGCCACAGAACCTGAATGAATCCAGGTTCTGCTTTGCCCTGCTTGTTGTCGACTTCACCTCGACGCAGGAAAAAAACGTCCTGCCCCCCGGCGACGGTCGTGTAGACTTCGGAGAGATTTGGCCGCGGCATGACGGCATCGTGATTCTGAACGACTGCCATGTGTTTGGCGGCTTCGGCATCGAACGGTGAAAACCAGCGGACCATCGCCTCACGCAGCGAATCCGGCAGCTTGTTTCCGTTTGCGGCGAGGATCGCCCGGATTTCTCCCAGATGTTGTGGGACAAAATCACCGGCCCAGGTTGCCGGGTTCGGCTCCGTACTGAAAGACATCCGCAGTCTGCCGATCCCCAGGTCGCGAAACTGCATTTCGACTGCCAGTTCCGTACCGCTCGCAAATCCCGCGAGGGGCGTTTCGAGTTCAAACACGGCGGCGTTGTCTTTTTTGGCTGTCGTCCTGACGATCCAGGCGGTCTCTCGCTTCCCGTCGACGGCGTGCTCGAGCGGTTGCTTTTCATCAGCGAAGGCAGAGAAAACGGGTTTCAGTTTCAATTCCACCGGAGCGTCTTTGGAATTCGGATCCAGTGGCTTGGCGACGATCTTGATTTCGACAAGTTGAAAACTGCCGTCGCCGCTGACACCGGGCCCACGTTGCGGCAACGATTTGTCTGTGAAGGCATCCAGCCGTAAAGACGTAATGTTTTTCTGGAAGGTCTGCAGTGAAATCTGGTACTGCTCTTCGTTGGCAACTCGTCGTTGACGCCCCCGCTGCTTGATATTCAGTCCCGGGTTGAGCAAGCCGTCATGAGCAAGAATTCCGCCGGAAATGCTTTTCAGCCATGATCTTTCGGCTGAGAAAGTGACGGGTTCCAGAACTTGCCAGCGTGGAGCATCCGGCTGGCGCGGCAACTCAGCAGTTCGCCAAGTCTCGAACCGGGCGGGCATGGCAGTCGTGGCGAACTCGCGCAGGGCAGCGACGAGGGGTTCGTGATCCTTCTGGTGTTTTTCCTGGGCGAGTTGAGTCGCGGCAGGATCGAGATCCAGCGTCCGGGGGCCATGTGCCGTCCGAGCCAGCGCGGCCGCGATCGAGTAATAGTCCTGATGCGGAACGGGGTCGTACTTATGTTCGTGACATCGGACACACCCCATGGTCAGCCCGAGCATCGATCCGCCGATGGTCATCATCATGTCGTCGAGTTGGTCGTAACGGATTCGCTCGACAGTCTTTGCGGTGATCTGACCGGGATAGGGGCCAGCCACAAGAAACCCCGTGGCGGCAGCCCCTTCAATGGAATCGGGTTGCAGCAGGTCGCCTGCCAACTGCATCTGTACGAACTTGTCGAATGGAAGATCCGAATTCAGGGCGCGAATCACCCAGTCTCGATAGTGGTACGCTCCAGGCCGGAATCCGTCGAACTCGTACCCCCCACTCTCGGCGAACCGGGCAGCGTCGAGCCAGTGTCGTCCCCATTTTTCGCCGTAGCGAGGTGACGCCAGCAATTCGTCCACGACTTTTTCGAAGGCCTGTGGCGAAGCATCATTCAAAAACGCGGCAACCTGTTCGGCGGTTGGTGGCAGGCCGATAAGATCGAAATACACCCGCCGGATCAGGGCTTCTTTCGTCGCCGGGCCGTTTTGTTTCAGCCCCAGCTTCTTCTGAGCCTCGGTTACGAAACCATCGATCGGACGGGCGGGGTCTGAAGGAGCGATGGGCTTGAGGGGCAGGAACGACCACCAGGTTCGACCCTCTGCGATGTTGATTTCTCGCTTGGGTCGAATCGGTGTTTCGCCCTTCCGCGGATCGGGGGCTCCCATATCGATCCACTTCGCGAAGTCGGCAATGATCTCGTCCGAGAGCTTCCCAGAAGGGGGCATTTCCAACCCGTCAAACTTCAGAGCCTTCAGCAGTAAACTCTCTGCAGATTTGCCTTTAACGATGACAGCCCCCGATTCGCCACCATCTGCAATTCCCTCGGCTGAGTCCAGAAACAGCTTCGCTTGAAGCTTCTTTGCTGTGTGAGCAGCGACCGAGTGGCAACTGTAACAGTGTTGCACCAGAACCGGCCGGATCTTCTGCTCGAAGAACTTGACGTCTTCTTCTTTCAATTCCTGCGCGGTGACGGGACCGGCAAGGCACACGATCGAGAATACAATCACCAGTCGCTGCATCAACAGACTCCCGCAAACATCGGTGACCTTTGTCACCTCTGCCATTATCAGACGCGTGGCAATAGTTTGATGCATCGCTCGCTCATTTTGCAATGTCAACCGCCCGGATCCTAGATTTGGTGGAACAACTGTGACCTCAAATTGCAATCAAAACGAATTTCCCAATTTAACCAATTTACGTTCGTTGATTGATCGACAGGGTCGACTCTGTTTAGCTGTTCTCACCTGCACCCAGTCGCGTGGCTGGGAGGTCGGGGTGCACCGCGTGTCTGCCTGGGTCGGCAAATGGCACGCGGGGGCAGTCTGTGATCTCAATGGAGTCTGGATGAATGGTTAGATTGGCAGTAGCAGTGTTGGCGGTTCTGGTGTCAGGACTTCCCGCATGGGCAGAGCATGAACCGGTGGATGCATTGACCCCCAGCAATGGTCCCGTCCTTTCGGTTCGGTCGATGAAGGTTGAAATTGAGGAAGAGAAAGGTCCTCACGACTGGCTGATTAAGCACGAAACGATCGTGAAGCTGGTCGAACTGACGAATCAGCATCGAGCCCAGATGGGGCTCGGTCCGGTAGAGATTGACGCGCAGATGTGCTTGGACGCACAACGCCATGCAACTTGGATGGCCGATTTCGGTGGCTTTCAGCATAGCGGTCTACCGTACATGGAAATCATCTACCAAAGCGTGACAACCCCCGAGGCGGCAATCCAAGGCTGGATTGCGTCACCACCGCACCACGGCATTATGTTAAGTGGTTCGCGAGTCGGATTTGGATATATGATCCGCAACGGCTATCCGTACTGGGTAGGCGTTTTCCGATGACGGTCGAATCCGTCCATCAATGAAATGGCTGGGAAGGGACCGCGAATCACGTCGCGGTCCCTTTTTGTTTGCCAGGAAATCGTTACTGGCATCGGGTGTCACGCGGATAGTGCGGCACGCCATGAGGTCTTCCGAAGGACGTGGTCATTCCCGCACTCGCCGACGAAACGGCTGTCTTCACGACCCGCGGCTCCATCCCTCAGGTCAGCAATCGACCGACTTTGGCCACAAATGGGCGCAACTCTTCTCGCGTGTTGGACTTCCACTCTTCCAGATGGGTCTGCAGAGGTTTCTGAAGGTCGCGATCTGCTAACTTGAGCGTCGTGACGGATTCCCAGCCAGCGGGCTCCGCTTCGAACAACCCCAGCAACTGGAAAGCGATGATCGTGTTCTTGGCTCGCTGAGTTGGTTTCTCGCGCAGGCTGGGAAGTTCCTGGCGAAACCATTCGGAAAAGCTGACATCCGCAGGTTTCGTGTGCTGCGGCTCATCAGCCCGATTCTGAATGTACTCTGCTAATTTCGGGGCGTACGACTTCCAGTTCGGATAGGGTGGGTTCGTCTTCCAGGTTGTGCTCATCGCTCGCAGTGCGAACAGCGAAGCGGTTTCGCACAGAGTCTCATCGAGCCATTGATTGGCATGCCCGGTGAGGTGCCACTTGCGTTGATTTTCGTGGGTATGGTCAATCAGTGCATGGCAGAATTCGTGGGCAAACTGGTAAGCGTACTGAGACCAGAACAGGTTTTCGGTGTTCAACCCGATTTTGATTCGGTCGTTCTCGTGCTTGAAATGTGTGATGGGGTAATCTTTGTTTCGATAGATCGTGAATCCCTGCCCCAGGAATCGGGTGTTGGGACAATGCTGCCACAATTCCTGAGCAACCGACTTCAAAAGAGCGGCAATGTTTTCAACAGGTGCCGAGCCAAATTCGTTTTTGACGTCGAACACGAGTTCTCGGCCATCACCTGCGGCAGAAAGTAATTGAGGCACAAATAGCGACGATACCGCACCGCACGCCAACCTTTGTACGAACTTTCGCCGCGTGAATACGCTTCCGTGATCGGTCATGGGGCAGTTACTCGTGCCGAAGTGCTTCAATCGGATCCATTCGAGCGGCTGAGCGAGCGGGATAAATCCCGAAGATGATTCCGATTCCCACGGAAATGCCGAACGCAATCGGAAGACTCCACCAGGCGATCTTTGGTTCCATCTCGGTGAACATCTTGCCCATCTGCGATGTTCCATCACCCTGGTTCAACACAAAATTATTGACGATCTGTTTCAGCCCACCGAACGCCAGCGGTGTCGACAATCCCAGCAGAATTCCAATCAGTCCACCCGAGCCTGCCAGCACGATGGTCTCGGTCAGGAACTGATGAATGATGTCACGCTGGCGTGCTCCAAGAGCCCGGCGAATCCCAATCTCTCGAGTACGCTCAGTGACAGTGGCGAGCATGATATTCATGATCCCAATGCCACCAACAACGAGACTGATCGCTGCGATCGATCCCAGGACGATGTTAAAGATCTGCCGGATCTGGTCAGCTTGTCGCAACAGTTCCAAGGGAACGATGACGTCAAAGTCAGACTTCGAACCGTGAGTCCGCTTCAGCGATTCCTTCACGACTTCAGATGTGGCGACCACATCCTTCATGTCACGAACTTTCAGTGTGATCTGACTGAGCTCCACCTGCTCAGCACTGAATGTACCGCTGAGTCTGGTGAAGGTGATGTCACCGACACGAACACGGAAGGTGCTCAGAGGGATGTAAATATCCTTGTTGAAATCCTGCCCCGACATACTTCCGCCGATTGCGGCCGAAGCAGTCCGTGAACGCATGATACCGATGACGGTGTATCGGTGAGTCCTCACCTGGACGATCTGTCCCAGCGGGTCTTCGAGTGGGAACAACGTCGCGGCGGTTTCTGCCCCCAGCACGCAGACGTTGGTCATATCGCGTTCATCCTGATCCGACAGAAAGCGGCCACGCAGCAACTGCAGATGATTCATTTCGGCATATTCGCTCGTTGAGCCGACGAGGCGCGCGTTGATGGTTCTCTGCAGGTACCGTGCTTCGCTCACGATCTCTCGCATACGCACGGCGCCACTGATTGTCGGCAAAGTCGAGGTGAGCAGATCGTAATCGGATCGTAACAATCCGTACTGCGGAACCGAAAAGCCACGCCGTCCACCACCACTGCTGGAATTCTGTTGAGTATCCGGTGGTGGTTTGACCGTCACGACAATGATGTTGGTTGCACCGAGGGCAAGGACCTGCTGCTGGGCCTGGGCGCTGGCCCCTTCGCCAATCGCCAGCATAGCGATCACCGAAAAAACTCCAAACACGATTCCAAGCATCGTCAAACCGGACCGCAACTTGTGCAGCAACAGGCTTTTGAATGCCAGGCGAATTGTGCGGATGGTGTTCGCAAGTGGCATGATCGTTACTTTTCGCCTTCTGTCAGCAGCATTCCTTCGCTGTGAATCACGCCATCCTTCATGACGATCTGGTGATGAGCCCGCCGAGCAACGCTGGTTTCGTGCGTCACCATGATGATTGTTCGTCCCTCGCGATTGAGCGTCGTCAGCAGATCCATGATCTCCTTTTCGGTCGCGGAATCGAGGTTCCCCGTCGGTTCGTCAGCCAGGATGATTTCAGGATCGTTCACAAGTGCTCGGGCAATGGCGACGCGTTGCTGCTGTCCCCCGGAAAGTTGAAACGGACGATGATCCAATCGGTCTGCCAGTCCGACTCGCGATGCCAGATCCAGGCAACGGTTCATCTCTGCAGGACCGATCGTCCGCCGATCATTGCGGTAATGCAGTGGAACCTGGATGTTTTCCAGGACGGTGTATTGCGGGATCAAATTGTACGACTGGAAGATGAACCCGATCAGCCGGTTTCGAATTTCTGAAAGGCGGTCATCGTTGAGCGTGCCGACATCGTATCCCGACAGGATGTATTGTCCGGTCGTGGGGCGGTCAAGTGCCCCGAGCAGATTCAACAGAGTACTCTTTCCGCTTCCCGACGAGCCCATAATCGCGACAAAGTCTCCCGCGGGAAAATCTGCGGTCACTCCACGCAAAGCACGGACGACATTGTCTCCCAGGTAGTAAAACTTCGTCAGATCTATCAGGCGAGCAGCATACATGCGGGATGACTTCGTAAGGGCGAGTTCTTCCGTCGATCGGTCCGGCAGGCAGGAGGGACGATGGTTTGATGAACAGCGTTTCTTAGGGCCTGTCGAATATCCGTCCGATGCCGATGGCCAATGAAGAGAACGCTGGGAGGGTTTCAATTGGCAGGTCGAGGTCCACCACGGAATCGGGCGAATGCGGCAGTCAGTTCTTCCAGCGTTATTCCGCCATCTCCGTTCGCATCCATATTGTCGAACCCTGCTGCCATCCGCTCGTCGGCTTCGTCTTTAGTGATTTTTCCATCACTATTCTTGTCGAGAGCTTTGAATCGATCTGCGGGGCTGGGACGTGGTGCTCCTGACGGGGGGCCGCCTACGGGGGCACCTGAGCCACCTGCTGGAGTTCCCGGAGGTTTACCTGCAGGTACGCCGGTACGATTCGGTTCCGCTTTGGGCTTTTCAGCGGGCGGCTTCTGCTTGGCAGCCTCGTTGGCTTTTTCCTGCTCGGCCGCTTGTTCCTTGGCAACCAAGGCTTCCAGTTCGTCAATTTCCTTCTTGAAGCGAGTTCGGGGATTCATCACGATCTGATCCCCTTCGGACAATTTGCTCGTGACTTCCGTCATCTTGTCGTTGCTTTGTCCGACTTCAATTTCAACTCGCTCAACCTTCTCATTTTTAACGACAAACACAAACGGACGCCCACCAATCGCAACAACCGCCTGAACCGGAATCTGCAGAATATTGTCACGGTGAGAGACCATGATCTCGACACTGGCCGTCAGCCCGGGGCGTAACTTGTTGACCTTTTCTGGATTTTCGACGATCTTGACAACTGCTTCGTACTCTTTGAAATCACGGCTGAATCCCCCGGTTGAACTGGGGACTGAAGCAACGGAATCAACTTCACCGTGAAAGACTTCACTAGGATAGGCATCGACCTTCACTGTCACGTCCAATCCTTGCTTGACCAGCGAAATCCGTGATTCGTGGATTCTTGCGTTCACTTTCATTGAATCCAGGTCTGGCAGATTGATGATCGCCTGGCGTTCGCGAACACTTGAACCGACTTCAATCAGGATCTGGTCAGAGGATCGTCCGTCTCGTGAATTCGCGTAGACGACCTGGCCATCCTGCGATGCATAGATCTTACAAGCCTTGATCTGCTCTTTCAGACGCTCGTGCTTCTTCGATTCGACTTCAAGCGTCAATTCGCACGACTTCAGTTCAGCTTCCTTTTGGGCCAGTGCGGCCTTTCCTTTGCGATCTGTTCGCTCGATCTCACGCGAAAATTCCTGGGTGTTGGCTTCGAGTTCTTTCAATGTCCGCTTTTGCGTGAAATTCTCGAAGGCTCGTAACTTCGTTTCGGCGGATTTCTTGTCGAGCTCATTGCGCTGCAGAACGAGTTCTTCCGATTCCAGATCGTTCTGATTCTTGTAGCCCTTTTGTGTCATCTCGCGGATGTACTTGCAGCTTTCACGAGTACGACTGAGTGTTTCGTCTGCGAGTTTGACGGCCGCCTGCAGGTCTTCCATCTGCTGGACCAGATCCCCCTTTTCGAACTTTTCCAGATCGAGCTTTGCGAGATCGTATTTCAGACGTGCCGCGGCGAGGTCACTGTCGTTTTGCGTTTTCTGAATTGCCAGGTCTTCGGTCGCCTGTTCCAGCATCGCCTGAGCTTTAACGACCAGGATCTCTTGTTGAGTCTCCTTATCGTTCAGGGTCGACGAATCGAGTTCGCAGACCAATTCGTCTTTCTTGACCTGCGAACCTTCGGGCACGATGAAAATGATCGTGGTCGTCCCTTCGACCTTACTGTTCAGGGCCGCATTTCGCATGCTGTCCAAGGTCCCTCGTTCGGTCACGAGGATTTCGAATGGTCCCGATTTGACTCGGTCAGTAATCAGCCCATCTGTCTCATTCTTCTTCGGAAGAAGACTCGCCTGGATCTTCGGCCAGCTCATTACGCCACCAAACACCAGACCGATCAACAGGACGAGCAAGACCGCCCGCCGTTTCCACTTTGGTCTGTTCAGAACTCGGCTTCGTCCCCCGAACGAGTCTGATGATTCCGGGGTTGTCGGTCCTGACGGATTTGCTGACAGCGGCTTGTGGAGGGATGACATGGGCAGGCTCGTCATTGGAGGATTCACCGCGGCCCCCGAGATTTTGATACACGGGATCGATCCAGAGGCCACGCTCGTCGATCTGCATGATATCCATATCTCGGTAAATGTTAATCCTGTTTCGCTCGTATGACGCCCAATATTGGATTAAGGCGTTCTGGGCCGTCAACAAGGCCGTTAAGGCATTGTTAATGTTCAGGCCGCTGGAGTTACCGAGATTCGTGGTTCCAGCCTGCCCTGCAGCCTGTCCCTGTGATCTCGGATTGAGGTTGTTCGCGACATTAATGTCGAACTGTAATGCCGCTTGGCGCAGGTTCTTCCGACTTGTCTCAAGATTCTGGCGGTTGACCTGCAATTGCCGCCAACTCGTTCGAATATCGTATTTTACCTGATCTTCGAGCAGCATATACGAACGACGCTGCTGCTGGTACGTGATCAATGCCCCGCGGTACTGGTTCCGAACCTGAACTTGATCTAAAGGAGCCGTCATCTGCAGACCAAACTGGAAGGTGCTGTTGGCACCACGGAAATCGAACGGATGATTTCCCCCGGGCGGCGTGTTGATGTTCCCCTGAGCAACTACGTTCAGGACCGCTTCCAGCCGATTGGCTGCAATTTCCATGTTGCGGCGAGCATCCATCACGCGAGCTCGAGCGTTCATCAGATCCAGCCGGTTCTCAAGTGCGATCGCAACAGCGTCGTCGACGTCCATGTCAAAATCTTCGAGAGTGATCAGTTCGGCACGCTGTCCGACCTGAAGGACACGCAGATTTTGAAGCGCCAGCAGCAGGTCTTCGCGAGCATCCTTGATCGCACCGAGCGACTCGACCCGAACCTTTTGTGGAACCCCATCGACAGAGAGCTGATTACGGATGTCATCAACGATCTTGCGGGTTTCAGCAAAGTCTTCGCGAACGTTTTTGAACAGGATCGAGTCCCGTTCCAACGTCTTGCGAACCAGGTTGCGTGATTCTTCGGATTGCAGCTTTGAAAGTCGACGTGGCGTGTTTTCTGCCACACGACGAAAATCGTCCTGCAGCACCTGAACGCCAGTCTCATCGACGAGATTCACGAGATCGCGGAACTGATCTGCCAGCTTCCGAACTTCTTCCAAAGGTGGATTCTCGTCGTTAATCGCGGCCGTCTGCTTGATGAAATCAATGACCTTCGCTTCCGTTTCAATCAATCGCGGATCGGTCAACTGAAACGGCTTCAACATCGATGGATCGATGGAAATCTGCATGTCGACAGGGAGACCCAGGAAGAACTTGTACTGATCAATCTCGTCGTAATAGGCGAGTGTCAGAGCACGTTCCTGAATTTCGGCTCGCGTCAGGTTTGTGGCAACGGTCAGAATGTCGACTGTTGTGACACCGATTCGCAGTTGATCGTACAGTGCCCGGATCGCAGCCATGTAAGCGGGATCTTCGCTCAGCTTCAACAGTTTTTCGCGATCATCATTCGTCATCAGTTCGCTGCTTTTCCATCGCAGCCGACGTGACTGAGCCGAGTACTCGATCTTGTCCGCAAATTCGGGGGGAATCTGCAGACCATTCGGCAGTGCCCCCTGAGGCAACCGGCGGAATGGGGTCTGCGCAACGAGTTCTCGCAATCGTTCTGTCTGCCCACGCAACAAGGCAACGTTTTCTCGCTGGTTCAATACCTGCTGGTACTGAAATAGCAGACCGAAGTAACCTTGCGGGGCACCAGGCGCCGCCGCGGAACTCGAACCGACCGTTGTCCCCGGAGCGACGGCAATCCCTGCATTCGTACTGATCACGGTTGGATTCGTGGCAGTGGAACCGGACGAGGACGAAATTGTTGTTGTGGAACTGGTTGAGCCACCACCTGTATTCACGACAGCATCAGCAAAGAAGATTTTGCGATAGCGTGCCAGAAGGCGGATGTTGTACAGGACATTGCGTTCACTGAACGTCAGGTTTTCCAGAATGACTTTTCGCCCGGCTCCCTGAAGCAACGGCTGAACCAGAGAGTACGTCAGCAAGGACTGCGTTGTCGTGTTGTTTCCGCCAGAGAAAATCCACAGAGTATTATTGGCGAGACCGACGACCCATTGCCCCCCCGTGGGAAGCAATTGGCTGACGCCCCCCTGAGAATTGAACGAAAGACTGGTGGGACCACCCGGGACAGTACTGAGTGTGGAATTCCCCGTCGGCTTGGTTCCCCCGAACGCAAGATAGCGAACATTGAACTGGAACTGGTCCAGAGACAATTGCAGTGAAGACAGGAAAAGGTTCTCAAGCTGCGTCTGGTAGTCGCGGCTGTGAATACTCGCCAGTTCGATTGCCTGTTCCAGCGTCAGGTTCTCAATGGTGTGCTTCATGGGCTTGGAAGCGGATGGGGGCGGAACATCAGGACTGGTCGTTGTCAGGCCGTCCGTCTTCAGAAATCCATCATGAAATGTGTCCGGTTGTAGCCCAAATGCCGCCAGCCACTGCGGATTCTCGACGGACATCGATTCGCCGAACTTATGCCAGCTCTTGTAGCCGTTCATCCCGTACAACCAGTTCATGTACTGGTTCGCGGCGGGATCGTCCGGTGGCAAAGGTTCGCAATCCAGATCATAGGGATCGTAAAAACGGCTGCGTGGATCTGCTTCCACCGTTGTTCGCGGGATATCCCAGCGAGGGTCAAACTGCTTCGATTCCAGCAGGTTCAATGCGTCAAAGTCGGCTTGAGTTCGCCAGAAACCGCGCGAGCATCCGCAGGCCATCAGCAGCATCACCGCCGTGACAAGAGTCGAACAATGACGAAGTCGCTTTTTGGTCATTGTTCATCTCCGACAGGTCGCCCCGAGATTCCCAGCGTTGAAAGCATCTGCTCAAGGGCAAAGTGCGGTGAATTCGGATGGATTGGCCAGACAGTCTCACCCCCTGCAATATCGGAAGCAGCAGGTTCAACATGTTTTGCCGTATTGGTCGACTCGACTGTTTTCGCCGAAAGCTGGCGCAGCCCCGAGGAGAGTCCCAGTCGGACATCTGGCGAAATGTTCGACAGAAGTGATTCGGCCCAGCGATGTCGAGCCATCTCAACTCGATCAAAAAGTTGCTGGCCATCAGCGGTCAACAACAGAACTCGCTTGCGCCGATCAGTATCCGACCAGCGACGACTCACCAAACGATCACGTTGAAGACGCTCTACCAGCGTGCTGACGTTGGATTCGGATTGCATTAACCGATCGGCAACTTCAGATTGCGAGAGTCCACTGGCACCGGCAGCATCAAGAACCGTCAGAACTGAATACCGTCCTTCCGTCAGTTCATAATGTTCCAGAAATTCTCCAAGCCGCAGACGAACGAACATCGCTGCGTGCAGAAGCTCCGAGACGATTTCGCCAGGCCGACTGAACGAATCAGTCCCCGTCCGAGTATCGCCTTTGATGACATCCATCCGGGACTCCTTCAAAAACTGTCGAAACGAAGCATCGCAATCTGTTGATTCGGTCGTGAATGCTTCGGGACTGAAGGATTTTTCGTTACAACCGCTAAAGTTCAGGTTCTCCTTAGAATCGTCATAACCGTAACAGTCGACGCAGGTTGCCAAAGTCTGGCCAAGGCAGCGAAGAGTGGTTAGGGGACCGGTGACCATCGTGCCGGTCCCACCACCCCGCCCAATATCGGCACGGAATGCCGGAGCGTCTGCCGATGTTTATCCTGACGGGCTTTTGATGGAAGTTTGCCAGATGGAAGATCAACGGAAAGCGATCCGATCTCTTTCGGACGGCGAGCAGTTTTCCGAGAAATCCCTGCAGAAATGATTCAGTCCTTGAGACTGAAACGGTCAGTAGCTACTATTTTCGCGTAGGGACGCTATTGCCAATGGGCAACCGGTTGGCGTCCTGTGACATCAGTCCTGCGGATCAAAATCCGATGAGTGACATGCTGCAATTGGAATTGACAGATCGGCAACGCGAACTTTTGCTGAGGGGGCTGCGATTTGTTCGCAGCAGCCGAATGCTGGAGATTCGCGAATCGTCGGACATCACCGACGATCAACGCAAAGGCGAACTGGGGGAAATCCGTCAGTTGGCCGAGATGCTCGGCAAGGAAGCCGAAAAGTCCGCATGAGTGGACGTCTTCAATCATGAATGATTTTCAGCAGCCGCCAAATGATTTGGCGGCTGTTTCTATTCCCAATGACTTCAAGGTGCTGCGGTCAGGAATCCGAAGAACCTGATCATGAGCGAAAACATCTATCGACCCGGCCCCACATCGAATACCGTCATTAGCGCTGATGGAAAGACGATCGCCGCTCCGGCGGGTTGGATCTTGCTACCCCCTGGGGATGCCGCCCTGACTCGTCGCGTGAAAGCGGCCGGCGAACACTGGGTGATCCAGGAGAAAAAAGGGCGCAAAATCTTCTCGCGCGGAGTGCTCGCGCCGCAGGAAGTCATCCAGCAAATTCAGGCTGACCTGGCAGCTGAACGATCCACCGAAAGTTTCGCCAAACGAAAGCAGGCGGACGCCAAACGGCGCGAGAAAGTCCAAACCGAATATGTCGAGGACTTTAAGGGCGCGGTCATTCATTTCCTGGCGTTTCACCCTGATTACACTGAACTGGCCGAACTCCTTGCGACGCGCGTAACTGATCATGCCACACCTGTTGGAAGTGGGACGGTGGCAAGAACGAAACGCATCCCGGTTGAAGACCGAGCCGAGGCAGCGGTCATCGCCTGGATGCGGCACCAGACGACCGGATACGACTCAATGTTTATCCCACGAGAAAAAGGAAAGCGACGCGAAGTCCGTCGAATGCTCGCTCAGCGTTCCAAGGAACTGCTGGCCCGCTATCGTCAGGGAATCTCTGTAAAAGACTGTCCTCTGCAGGCGGCATTGCAGAAATCAGAAACAACCGATGCGAAACATTGACCGCGAAGCTGCCAGTTCGATTATGGCTGCTCCTCGTCCTGCTTCTGCATGTCGTACTTTGTTTCAATAACCGCTTCGGACATCAGCTTCCTGAACAGCTTTTCCGGGCGTTTCTTGTTTTGTTCGTCTTCCAGCTTCTTGCGGATCTCGTCCTGAACATCGCCAAACGCGGTGCGTCCCGCTTGGTGCCTGGCCCGAACTCGTACCACCTGCAGCGATGACGGTCCTTCATAGATTCCGCTGATTTCGCCAACCGGCATGTCGAACAGCATCTTTTCCAGTTTCTGATCCACCAGACTGCCAGCTTCCATTCCATCCCAGGCTCCCCCCTCCTTGGCCGTTGGTCCATCGGAGTACTTGGAAGCAACCGTCTTGAAGGGGGCTCCGCTGCGCAATTCCTTCAACGCCTGATTCAATTTCTCTCG
This sequence comes from uncultured Schlesneria sp., assembly GCA_963977965.1. Lineage (GTDB taxonomy): Bacteria > Planctomycetota > Planctomycetia > Planctomycetales > Planctomycetaceae > Schlesneria. The sequence goes on along the minus strand of CAXBSB010000084.1, from coordinate 7,463 downwards.
AGCTTTTTCCTTGGATGCCTTGTCAGAGAACGAAACCTGAATTTGTTCCCAGTCGACCTTCTGCGAAATTGCGTAGTCGTCCAGGTGATTCTGGTAGTACTCCAGCAGGTCGAGTCGATCGATGTGTTCGGCCTTGTCCATCTTCATGGCAACATATTCCATTGCCATACGCTCGGTTGTGAAGCCATCCTTCACATTCTGCAGGGTTGTCCCCTTCTTGTTCAGTTCCAATTCCAGTTCAGTTCGCGTCGAGACCTTCAATTCTCGCTTCAGTTTGTCGATTTCGCGTTCAAACAAACCATCCAAGTGAGAATTCATGGCCTTGATCTGGTCGGGCTTCAGGCTTGTTCGCATCGCTTCGACGAGCAGTCGTCGCTGGATATGGCCCTGCAGGTCTCGCTGAACGAACATCTCGCGAATCTTGTTGTAGTCGTCGGGTGTCGCCTTGTCTTTCCGCATCTTCTCGCGCATGCCGATCAGGTACGCGCTGTAACGATCAAGTACATCTCCATTGAGAATCGGAGCACCATTGACGGTTGCAGCAACTTTCGAATTGTAAATTGCAGTATCGTCTTCCCAGTCGTCCCAGGGATCGATCTTGAATTTGCCGGGTTCTTTCTGTCCGCCAGCAGGCGTCACCCCCTCCTTTTTAGGAGGGACCTGGGCATATTGATCATCGTCCTTGTCTTGCAATCGGCTGACACGGCGCGGGACATCTCCCAATACCGGATTCTCGTGCTTCTTCTGCAGGGCATCACAGCCGATCGAATTCAGGACGATCAGAATCCCACCAAAGAATCGAATCGCAGATGGGAAATCCACATCTGCGGATTTTGTATCTGCCTGCAAATCTCTTCCGCCGCGGATTTGAAGCATGGGATGGCGATTCGATAACAAGGGAATGGATTGTGAAATGGATCGAGAGGAACCAGCGAAATCGCGAATAGCGGCGCGGTTTGTAGTTTCAGGTTGGGCTTGACTGCAAGGTCTCTTTGATCAACCGAAGCAAAGCCTTTGTGCCTTTGAGGTTAGGCGGAAGCACAAGGCAGGCCTCTTCCGTGTCCATCACTCGCAGCGGTGTCAGAATCATTCGACTCAGCTTGGCAATCAACTTTGCGTTGCGATATCCAAAAATGACATAACCGGGCTCAAGGTGGATGTCGTGAATCTGCCATCGCATTGCCAGCAATTGCAGTTCACGGATCTGGAACAGCTTTTCGACAGGATCAGGGAGCGGCCCGAAGCGGTCGCGGAACTCGTCCTTCAACTGTGCCCAATCGTCGAGCGATCCGACACTCGACAGCTTGCGATACATTTCGATTTTTGGTCGACCATCGGGAACATAATCCGACGGAATAAACGCAGACACGGGAAGAGTAACCTCCACGTGACGATGCTCGCGGATCGGTTGGCGTTTCATCGCCCGAACGGCGTTCTCGAGCAACTGGCAATAAAGCTCATACCCGACTGCTGCAATGTGGCCGCTCTGTTCCGTCCCCAGGATGTTGCCAGCACCGCGGATTTCCAGGTCACGCATCGCAATCTTGAATCCCGCTCCCAACTCGCTGAATTCTTCGATCGCTTTCAGGCGACGCGAAGCCTGCGGGGTCAGGGACCGCCCTTCGTCGAGCAACAGATAACAGTAGGCTCGGTGCTTATACCGGCCGACGCGACCTCGCAACTGGTGCAGATCCGAAAGGCCGTATCGATCCGCTTGATCGATGAAAATGGTATTGGCATTGGGGATGTCGAGACCACTTTCGATGATCGTGGTGGCGACGAGGATATCCGTGCGCCCCTCCACAAATCCGACCATCGCCGCTTCCATCGAATCTTCGTCCATCTGTCCATGCACGATGTCGATCGTTGCTTCCGGAACCAGTGCGTGAATTTTGTCGGCAATCGTCTGGATATCGTAAACGCGGTTATGAACGAAATAGATCTGGCCATTTCGATTCAGCTCACGAACGATTGCCGAACGAATCAGTTCACCGTCCCAGCGGCATATCCGAGTCTCTACGGCCATGCGATCCTGAGGCGGAGTTTCAAGATTCGAGATATCGCGAATCCCCACCAGTGACATATGTAATGTGCGTGGAATTGGCGTCGCTGACAAAGTCAGCACGTCGACTTCCAGTCGCAGATGCTTCAAAAGTTCTTTCGTCTCGACGCCAAACCGCTGCTCTTCGTCGATCACCAGCAAACCGAGATCTTTAAATTTGACGTCCTTACTGACGAGGCGATGAGTCCCGATCACGATATCAATCGTCCCTGACGCCAATCCCCGCAGGACTTCTCGCGTTTCACTCGGCGACCGGAAGCGGTTCAACGACGAGATCGTCACGGGGAATTCAGCCATTCGCTCGGAAAAGCTGCGAAAATGCTGTTCACAGAGGACTGTTGTCGGAACCAGGACTGCGACCTGCCTGCCTGCGTCCACCGCTTTGAAGGCCGCTCGCATCGCTACTTCCGTCTTTCCGTACCCGACGTCACCGCAAATCAGCCGATCCATTGGCCTCGCCAGCTGCATGTCCTGCTTCAATTCTCCGATCGCTCGCAGTTGATCATCCGTTTCGATGTACGGGAACTCTGCTTCGAACTCTTCCATCCAGTGACTGTCTGGAGGGCAGGCCAGGCCCGGCTTTTGATCCCGTTCCGCCTGCAGCTTCAACATATCGGCCGCCATATCTCCAACCGCTTCCGCGACCCGCTTTTTCTTGTTGACCCAACTGGTTCCACCGATTTTGGACAACTCGGGCGATGCCTTCGCCCCGCCCACATACTTTTGAACGAGATGAATCAGCGAAATCGGGACGAACATCTTCACGTGGTCGGCAAACTCGAGAACCAGGCTCTCTTCGAGAATGTCAGCCTTCTTCTGCAGTTCGATTCCGCGAAATATGGCGATTCCGTGTGAAAGATGAACCACTCGGTCACCGACAGCCAGGTCGAGAAAGCTGTCAATCGCTCTCGATTCCACTCGTTTTTTGCGAGGGGCTCGCTGAACTTCGGTTCTTGCGAACAGTTCGTTATCACTCAGGACAACAACCTTCTCGGCCACCAATCGGAATCCGCGAGCGACGTGCCCGATGCAAAGCTGAACACGTCGCTGAAACGGGTTTTCCCGGGGAGTCTCTTCGGCTTTTTCTGGAATGACTTCAACTGCGGGTGGCGGTTCTTCCGCAATCGGTGGAGTTGTGTCAGGTTTCTTGAGAAACCGACGTAGCGGCGGCCCTGCAGGTGCAGCGGGAGGAGTCGGAGTACTCGCCCTCGCCTGCAATTTCCCAGCATCAGCTTCGGGAGAACTAATCAGCGTCGGGTCGTTATAAATCTCAGCCAGCAGTTCCGTCAGTCGTTGGCGGGCTCCTTCATTATGGCAGGCGATCAACACATGCTCGTCGCGCTGGACGACTCGTTCCAGTTCTCTCAGTGCCTCACCCTTGGGCCCCCCGAATTTCTCGATCGATTCCGTTAGAAGGTGGTATTTCGTTCCATAACTGCCCGAAACGAGTGGAGCGAGATTGACATGCGGCCTGCGAGCACACCGCTCCATCGTTGATTCAACGCTGAACAACCCTTTGGGATCGGCGAGTCGTTCAAGATACTGCCGTCCCTCCCGGATCACCTCTTCCATTTCGACCAGAACAATCCATGCTCCCTCCTGGAGCGAATCGAGGACATGGTCTCCTGATACCACCAGCGGTGAAATCGATTGATCGCCAGCCGGTGCAACCTCGTCGCTTTTTCCTGTATCAGCCGGCGAGAGGACCGTGATCGCGATTTCCTCGACTGTGGCGACTTTGCGTTGCGATTCGACGTCAAATAATCGAATGGATTCGACTTCGTCCCCGAACAACTCAATTCGCACGGGGTCTGACGAATCGGGAGGATAAATATCAACAATCCCGCCGTGGATACAAAACTCACCGGGGACTTCAACAGCAGTGACCCGTTCAAATCCTCGCTGTACAAGCCACGCGGCGATCTCGTCTAGATCGAGGTCGAATCCGACTTTGATGAGACGCGATGCGACCGTACGCTCTCCTCGATTGGGGACCGGTTGTAGCAGTGCGGTGATTGTCGTCACGACGACATTCGGCGGATTCTCCGATTCAAACCCACGAACGACTCGCAACCGGCTTCCGAGGATTGGATCGGAAATACTCAATTCGCGAGGCAGTGACGGCCACGACGGAAGAATGACCGGCAGGGATCTCTCTGTGGAACCGGCTTTGGTTTCGCGACCGAATCCAAATGAAGCAACGTCGGCAGAAAATTCGTCGAGTTCACGTTCACGCTGCAATACGACCACAAGATGTCTGGGGACGACCAGAGAAAGAGCCGAGACAACGAGTGCCGCCGATGAACCCCAGGCGCCGTCGATCGTGACGCAGTCGCCCTGGTGGAGCGATTGCAGAACTCCGTCAAACCCGTTTGCCGAGAGCAAGCGCTGGCGCAGGTCGACAATCTGCTTCACAACGCTGGTATCGGCCGTCATCGAACTCTTTCAATCAGCGCAAGGAAAATCGCCCCGTCAGCGCCACGTTGGCTCTGCGGGTGCCTGAAAGTTTGACTGCGGATTCTATCGAGGCCAGCAATTCCGCCAAGAGACAATCTTTCGAAGTTTTGGTTGCCGCCGTACACTCAGGGCCTCGCTGGATCGCGAATATCGTGCAATTCGCACGCCTCTTTTGGTTTTCGCGAATCAGGAATGTCATGAATGTGGCCAGTTGGAAGGATGAAATTGAGTAACAGGAAGTCACTGAGCTTCATCGCTGTCGGCCTGGGCCTGATCGTTGCCGCTTCTGCATCCGGGCAGGACGCGACCCCTGAGGAACCGCCGTTGCCAGGCGTTGTGGAATGGACGCAACGACTCGTCAAACAAGAACGATTAACCGTTACGTACTACGATCCCGCTCGGCCTCCGAAGCCGTTCTTGGGTTGGACTGATTTTGAGTTTCGCCTGAACTATCAGTACGACTATCGAGCCGATTGGACTCAGAAGAAGGGTGAGCGGGTTGCTGTCGTTGTTGTCCCCAGGTACGTAAAGCTGGACGTACCGATCAAGCATCACATTCAGTTGCCACAAACGCTTCAAGCCGAGCGATGGTACGAAGCGAGACTGGCTCGACACGAACTGGAGCATGTCCGTGTTGGGATGCATCCGCGTCTGGAGATGCTCGGCAAGCACCTGATTACCAAAGTTCAGCGAATTGAAGGAATGGTTGATCGCCCTGAAGATGTCACGCTTCAGTGGCTCCAGCCACGAGTCGACGCCCAGATGTCTGTCCGTCGAGATGCGGTTCTGGCACTTGTTATGGGGATCAATCAGAAAATCGATCAGACAACGAATCACGGCGCAACGGAGATACCGGATCGAGAAGCGTTCTTTTCATCGCTGTACCTGAAGGAAAACCTGGATCAGATGAAATTTCCCTTTCTTTCTCAGGTGCTTGACCTGATCAACACCCCGGAATATTTGAAGGCGCGAGTCCAACTTGAGCAATTCGATGCTGTTGATCCGCCTAAATGACGCCGTAGCGCGACACTCCCATTCACCACTTTCGACAGTAATCCTATGACCGCCTATGATCCTCACAAATGGACCAGCCACCTGTTCGACATCGAAGGTTCGATGGTTCGCGAGATCCTGGGGCGCGTTACCCTGTGTGTCGCATGGTCGGCTGTCGTCGTTGTTCTGCATAACGCTTTCCCAAGCACTTTCCATTGGATTGCGATTCCAGAGACGGCCCATTCGCTGATTGGCCCCGCCCTGGCATTGCTGCTGGTGTTTCGCACCAACGGATCGTACGACCGGTTCTGGGAAGGAAGAAAGCAGTGGGGCGGCATTGTTAACGAGTGCAGAAACCTGGCGAGGCAGTGCGAAACGTGGCTCGGAAAGGATCAGGATCTGGCAAACCGGACGATCCGCTGGATTATCTCGTTTCCGTTTGCCACGATGCATCGCCTGCGAGGCGACCATCTCATCGGCCAGGGGGCACAGTCGCTTCCGACCGACGAAGTTCAAGCAGCGGTTGAAACACGCCACGTCCCGCTGGCTGTCGCAAGAAAACTGACTTCTCTGCTAAACGAAGCTCAGAAACAGGGGTTGATCGACGCGATTCAACTGCAGTCACTGGATCAGAATATTCAACAATTGCTTGACTACTGTGGCGCGTGTGAGCGAATCCGTTCGACGCCTGCCCCTTACGGATATGTCGTCCATCTTCGTCGCGCCTTGATCGTTTATTGCCTGACTCTCCCCATGGCGCTGGTTCCAAAGTTCGGATGGGAAGCGATCCTTGCGACGCTGGTCATCTCGTACGTCTTGTTCGGGATTGAAGAGATCGGTGTGGAAATCGAAAACCCCTTCGAACTTTCGATCAACGATCTGCCGCTGGAAACAATCTGCGAAACGATCGCACGGGATCTGAAAGGACTGCTGAAGGAAAGCATCAACGGGACGTAGTTCAGCTCGATTTTGCATCTCTGTGATCGGGGCGTAGAGCCTGCAGGTTCAAATCTTGCCATCCCTATTATTTTCAGTAAGAAGCCCTTCGGCGAGAACGTCGAAGGGCTTTCTCTTTGTCGGGTCGAGATATACGCCAATTCTCCGACCCCCGGTTTGGTTCGACAGGCGTGCCCGAAATCCGAGCGTCGGTGGGGCCATCATCGTAAGTTGTTTGCGACAAGAAGGTTCAGGAGTTCAAACCCCAGCACCAGCTTCGCGGGTTTTCGGGTCCAAAGGAACGGTTGACGTCGGTCGTACGGCATCGCTTCTGTGCGTCGGACAGGAGCGTACAACATGGTTTGGAGATACAATTGGACAAATTAGTGTTACCGCAAACCGATCGAATCGTTGAACCACGTGGCAGCTGTTTCCATGGCGAGACTGCAAGAGCTACCCCGGTTAAGCCGCGTTGAGTTTTTTCGCAATCGGGAAGACGAGCTGGCTGCATCGCTGGCAAGGGCGATCGCCGAGCATGTCGATCGAGTTCCCCAAGCCAAGTTTACAGATCATCACGCAGCAATCTCAGCATGGTCCGCAGCGGCGATCAATGTGCCAAACGGAGGGTTCACGCAGTTCTTTTACAATCATGGTGGCGATCAGGGAGTCGCGGAACTCGCGACCCTACTCGATACGCTTGATTTATCGAAGGCCGGCACAATCCTTCGTGATGCAACTGCCGTTTATCACCAGCACAAAGACAAGTTCAAGGCGAGCAATCCGTGGGATGGGCTGTTTGGCAGCATCAAGGCATTCGACTAGCTCGAGCGATCCTTCATGAATGTCATGCTTCGTTGCGCTCGTGCCCTCGAGCCATGGATTCGGGACCACATCACGGAATTGGCAACGGACGAATCAGGAGCACCCATCGATGCCAAGTTCACCGGAACGGTAGCGGTCTTTTTTCCAAACGGGCAGATCAGAGAAAGCTTGGAGGTCAAGAAGGGCAAGCCAC
>CAXBSB010000083.1:0-29004 GCA_963977965.1 uncultured Schlesneria sp. | reverse complement strand
ACCGGTCGGTTAATGCTGATGGTTGATAAACTTGCCATGATTAATTAATTCGGGTGAGTTTCAAATCCAGTCCGGGTCGCAATTGCAAAATTCCGGTTGTAATAACTGTATCTCCTGCTTTTATACCCGCAAGAATTTCAAGTTTCCGGGCTGTTCTTTCGCCGGTTTCAACTTTTTGCTCCTGCGCTTTACCGGCTGAGTATAAAAATATTTTTGAGCCGTCCTGAACTGGAATGATTGATTCAGTCGGTAACAGCAACGCCTCCGATAACTGTTCGAGGATTAGTTCAATGTTAATGAACTGTCCAGGGATAAGAATTCCCTGTGGATTAGGTGTCCGTGCGCGGATTTTTAAAGTTCTGGTTTGCGGATCGATTTGCGGCTCTTGCGGGGCTCGCGGGGGCGGTAGAAGTTGTGGATGACTTCGATCTGCTTCTTGGTGTCGAGCACTTGCCGGGTCTCTTCGGCGAGGCTGTGCGAGACGGCCGTGACGCCGCAGGAGCTTTCGGTGGAGTACTTGATGATGGGCGCGAGGTTGGGGTCGCGGCCCATGAGCGTGATGTCGGTGCCGTGCAGGGTGGTGATGACGCGCGCGGTGTGGAGGTTCTCCTCGCGGCCGATCTGCCGGGCCAGCAACGCGGCGGTGGCGTGGGGGACGGCGTAGTGGACGTGGACGATGTCCAGCTTGTGCTTGTTCGACACTTCAACGAGCTTCACGGCCAGGGGCAGCGTGTAGTCGGGGTACTTGAACAGTTCGTATTCGTTGAACTGCACCTTATGGAAGTGAATGTTGGGGTGCTTGCGCTCCAGGCGGAAGGGTGGTTCGTCCACTGCGCTCGATTGATCCCTCGATTCCAGTAGAACTGGAAACGATCGTCCTGAAAGCAACATCAAAGAGTGCCAGTGATCGATATGCGACAGCCGGAGAAATGGCCGCCGATCTGCGGCGCTATCTGGATGAGCGTCCGATCCTCGCACGGCGTCCGTCACTCGTGGACCACGTTCGCAAATGGATGCGTCGTCATCCGTCATTCGTCGGAGCCGCAGTCATTCTGCTGGTCTGCGGTGTGATCGGACTGGCAATTACGACGGCGCTGGTTTCGCATGAACAGGCGTTGACTCGCCAAGCCTACGAACGCGAGTCGCAGCGCCTCAAAGAAGCGGAACACCAATTTGAACTGGCACGGCGTGCGGCCGATGAAATGATTCGCCTGGCCGAAGAAGAATTATCCGATAATCCATTTCAGGAGCGATTGCGGAAGCGATTGCTTGAGACCGCGCTCGGTTATTACCAGGAGTTCATCGCTGAACGTGAAGAACGGCCGACAGCACAGGCAGAACTCAGCGTTACGCGAGACCGAGTCAAAAGAATTCTGGCGGATCTGGCGGTCCTGCATGCCGACAGACACAACTTCCTGTTACGAGAATCGGCGGTGCTGGATGATCTGGGTCTGACGCCAGAACAGCGAGAACAATTGACCGCTGTTGCGGAAGTCATGGAGAAGCATCGACGTGAACTAGGCGGTGGTCCGCATGATTACAACTCCAACGAACACCGCAAGCGGATGCTGGATGTTGCCCGCGACAACGAAGCAGCCCTGGCAACGATTTTGACCCCTGCGCAACTGAAACGGCTACCTCAAATCGCTCTGCAATCACAGGGACCTCGCGGCCTGCATGAACCGGATGTCTCCAGCGCACTGAAACTGACACCAGAACAACGTGACCAGATGAATCGGATCGAAGCCGAAATGGCTCCGTTTCGATTCGAACCCGGCCATCGCGGCCCGTCTCCTGAAAGCCACGAAGACCTCGCCAGGAAGACCGTGCAAAAAATGCTGACCGTCCTGACAGATCAGCAACGTAGCAAATGGCAGGAGTTGACAGGCAAGCCCTACAATGGACCGCTCATGATTCCTCGTCGTTCTGGCCCGCCGGGTCCCGGCCAGGGCCCTGGCTACGGGCGTCCGGGGCAACCGGATAACCGTCCTGGATTTGGCCCGCCGGGTTCGCCGAACCGGTTTAATCCGGGTCCACCGGGCGACCGCGGTCCTGAAGGTGCCCCACGTCCGAGACCAAAGTCAAATGGGAACAACCCACCCGATGATCGCCAGTAAGGCGATTGGCTGAAGGCAGTATGGGATGATCTCGATTTCAATCCGAAAGAAACGTCGCCCACGATTCGTATTTACGGCTTCCCAAGTGATGGAACAGCAGCGGATTATGTGCGGGTTTCAGCGGAACCTTCATCAGCTTCATGCCAGCTTCATGAGGAGTACGGCCTCCCTTGCGGACGTTGCAGTCCAGGCAGCAGCAGACAATGTTCTCCCAGGTTGTTGGACCGCCGCGACTTTTGGGCATGACATGGTCCAGGCTGAGTTTGTGCATTCCGAGGCGTCGACCGCAGTACTGACAGATGTTTTCGTCGCGTAGAAAAATGTTGCGCCGATTGAACTTGATCGCATTACGAGGCAGGCGGTCGTAACGCAGCAGCCGAATGATACGTGGAACCTGAATCTCGAAATTGACAGAGCGAATCCAATCCCCTTCGACAGGGATCTCGCCAAGTTCCAATCGTAACAACCCCTGTTCCAGCCAGTCATCAAAGTTGTACGACTGAAAGACGCCCCCTTCGACCGAGATCACTTCAGCCGCCCCCTTGTAGAGCAGACAGAAGGCGCGGGGGACCGGCAGAATATGGACTGCCATGTAATGACGGTTCAGAGCCAGAACACTGGACTGAATCGCCGGATGATGCGCTGCAATCATTTCGTCCGCACTCCCCTCTCGAAGAAAGGAATCTGGATTGAACTGACCCGTACCGCAAAACTAAGAGCTGGCAACTTCCCGGAGTATGAAAATTCTAATCCCGATTTCCCCTCGAATGCAACAACACGCACGTTCGAGCGCAGATGCCGATGGTCAAATCGCATTCCGCGACCGTCGAAAATGTGCCAATTTACTGGTCAGAATCGACGCCACTGTGACAAGACAATTTCAGGCAAACTATGCTTATGTTTTCTTCTTACGCGGCTTCTTGGCGGCCGGTGCCTCTTGTTGAATTTCTTCGACCGCAGACTCGACTGCTGGCTCAGGTGCCGATTCGGCCACGGCCTTTTTCCTGGGGGCGGCTTTCTTCTTCGGCTTGGCAACCGTCTCTTCCAAAGCGGCTTCACCAGTCGAAGCCTCCAAAGCAGGTGCCGTATTGGAACTGGTCTTGTCTGTCGCGATCGGCTTCGCAGCAATGGCGACGGCAGTTCCCTGAGCGTTCCAGCCAGATTTGATGTTCTCTGCTTTGAAAGCTTCCCAGAGTTGTTCGATTTGCGTTTTTGAGTTCGAAACTCTCAGCTCTCTGGCGAGCGAGTCTTTCCGGTTGGGGCTGAAATCCGTGTAGTGAACGACATACGCCGGAAACTCGTCACTCGACGTTTCCTTGTTGGTGCGCCACATCACGAACTTGCGAACCATCGTCTGGCCCTTCAAGTCCTTCGTGTAAACTTCACGCCGCAGGATCTCACTCACCGGCAATGTCATCTGCCGGGCATCGCGGTCCATCAAGGGGACTTCGATGATGTTTGCAACCTGCGAGATTCCACAGTCTTCAGGGCGGACATGCTTATCGTCACGTCGCCTGACGAACTGAGGAGAAATGATCGTCGCCAGCGGCAACTTGGTTACAACGTGGTAACCCCGCGAGCCGTTGTTATGGAAATCCAAGACCATCCGGTTGATCGTGCCGCCACGTGTGGTACTCGAAAGAAGATCCAGGCAACTGACTTCCATCACCCATTCCGGGTTGACCATCTGATACGCGACATTGTCGCCATTGACTTCAGCATATTCACTTTCAACGGACATATCCTTGAGATCGCTGAGCATTTCTCGACGCTGATCATCGGTGAATCCGCCACCGACTCGCCCAAGCACTTGCAGCGTCCGGTCGGATCGTTGAACACCTACGAGGATATCGTGCAGCATTCCCTGGCGCTCATCAGTCGATTCTGTATAGCCCAGGACTGCCAGGTCCAGTGTATGGCGAGGCTTGATCTTGAAGGTGCCTCCCGCATCACTGCGTGCGACAATCCCCTCTGCCCCATCCTTCAGGACCCAGGTTTCAAACAGTTTCTCGATTTCATCGATCGTTTTGACGGCCTTGGATTCGACTGCATGAGCCAGCGTGCCGGACCCGAACCATTTTTGAACCAGCTTCCAGGTTTCGGTAAATGGCTGAGCGATATTTGCCCCGTCTTTGCTGATGACATCGAACGCCGCAAATCGCAATTTCTGCAGATCGGCTGCACCTTGCGGATTACGAGCCACGGTGCAGACGTCGTGCACACGCGGACGGCCGTTGTCATCGCGGGCAACATACAGTTCCCCGGCGACAAGAGCGTCTTTGACTCCAGCCTTGCTGAGCAGTTTTGCGGCTTCGTCCAGCCACGGAAGTCCGACACGGACGGTTCCGCCAGGATTCATGCTGAAGATGTTGCCGTCGCGAAATATCAGGACGGTGAATTCTCCATCGACCTTCCGGCTGACGTGATATTCCCCGGTTGGGATCTTATGCGCGATACCGTCTCGATCCAGTGGTTGCATGCGACCACTGGCCAGACGCCGGTATTCCTGCACCTTGGGAAGCAGGCTGGAATCCGCTAAGGCCGTGGCCGGCGCGGTTCCATAATGTCCGAGCAGGATTTCGACGCGAGATTTGTCCAGCCAGCTCATGCTTCAGTCTCCGCGGGAGTTTCGACTGGCGCTTTCAATTCCAGATCCGAAAAATGGAGGATCAGAGCGTACTTGTCACCCTGAGTTCGTCCTTCCAGAAACCCGCGATAGGGCGAACCGCCACGGCGAATGATCAACGGCTGATTCGACTTCGGCCCGGCCCCCAGCAGCATCAGGCTGTCTTTGGATTCCAGTTCCTGAGCGATTCGATAAAGGAAATCATAGGTCAGCCCGTTGGTGTGATTCAGTTGCACCTTACTGACAAACACGAATTTGCGAATCGCCTGCTCCCGCTTGATGTAAACTCCTGACCAGCGCAGCGGAGTTTCACCATCGAGGTTTGTTTCCATGATCTTGCGAGGTCGGCGATCTCGCGTTGAACCGTCCGGGTTCTTCACAACTTCCCAGAACTGAACCTTGTGGACAATCTTGCGGTCGGGATTGATGTAGACGCGGGACGTGTCACTCAGAAACCGCCCGGTGTTTTCCAGATCGATCTCGGGATCACCTTCGATCAGGGCCTTGCTGACATCGTTCAGTTCACCGAACTGAGCACGCAGGGCATCAATGTCGTTTGCTACCGGTGCCTTCAGCAGGCGAACGCTGTTCACCTGACGTTTCTGCTGATCGACCCATCGCACTTTCAGTGTCGTTCCGACACTTTGGGTTGCGACGTGAGCATCACGCCCACCACTGTCGCTGATATTGATTTCCGGCATGTCTCACCTCAATCTCGGAGCAAGGTCTCTCGCGCAGTCGCTGTTTCAGCCTCGTTCAAATCATGTCGAAGTCCATCATGTCCACGTCGTCGGCGTCGGCTTCTTCTTCCACGGTCGAGATCTGCGTCGGTCCAATGAATTCGACACGTGTCGGATTTCCTACGGCCATGAAGAAATTCCCATCGGCCCCCTGGATCAGGAACCCCGCGTCGGCTTCCAGGCCCCCCCGATAGCTGTAGGGGAACTTGTAAACGGCACCGCCTTTCAGCTCTTCAAACAGACTGCTGGCATCCCCCTCCGGTTCCAGAACATAGACCAGACGGATGTTATGCTGCAGGTAGTCTGCGACCGTTGTCGGTTCGGTCAAAGTGACGGGGGCACTGTACGACGACGGAACCGGCGTGATCTCGCGGCCTTCGGTATCGACAGGTTTAAGGCTCGATTTGTCGCACCATTCGCCATCGACGGAAAGTTGAGCGAAACTGGACCCGCCTCGACCAATCACCGTGTGACCATCGCCTCCAAGGGTTGCCAGTTCGCATTTCCGCCCTTTTTCGTCGAGGACTTCAACTTCTTTATAGCCGTATAAGCGACTTCGATCGACTTTGTTCAGCCCGAATGCAAAGTCACCGTCTTTGAAGTGGAAAACGAGCGGTTTGGCCATGCGACACCGTTCGGAAAGGGACTGGTCCCTCAAGACATCCTGATACGCTGTCACTGCCATGACCCATCCACAACATCGGACAGAGCTCACTGGCGTGACAACGATTCGGAAAGAGTCCTGCGGGACTGAAGCGGTTTCTGGTCTACGAGGGATGCAATCGAAAGGCGGAATCGTCGGCAAAGAATTCTACCGACGCAGAGATCATAACAATCGAGACTCAACGTCCGTCAAGCGAATGCAGTGAAACAGCGAACGGGAATTGACGGACAAGTAGCGAAGTGTGACCCGTGCTAAGCTCGATCAATGGCTGTTACCGTCACGATCCCGTGGGGCAAAACGACCACGGAAAGCCTTCAAAGCCTTCAAATTGTTTTCCTGCTGGAAAGGATTGGCGTCGGGATCAGGTTGCCCGCCACCCATTCCTCCACCGCCACCCGTTCCACGACCGAACGGAAGTCCAATAACATCGAGCTTCGCCTTCTGGTCGTCGTTCAGGATCGCAAACAGTTCCTCGTACATCTTCTTGGCTTCGTCGTCAGAGAATTTCTCGGCAGCGTCGACCCCGTTCAATCCCTTCAACAGTGCAGTCGTTTGCTCAGGAGTTAACTGAAGCGAGATATCATCGGTCAAAAGATTCAGCTTCCGAACGAGAGTGGTCAGATCTCGCTTGGGATTGGGGCCTCGTCCGCCGCCACCCATCCCCATGCCGCCGCCCATCCCTCCACCGCCCATCCCTCCACCGCCCATACCGCCGGCGGGGGGAGTTCCAGATGCAGGTGGAGTTGAAGCGGCCATTTGCGCGGCTGCGGTTCCTGCCTGGGCATCTGCGGGAAGCGGCTTCGGGACTGCGGTGATGATCAAACCAGACGCACAGACGACAGCAAACGACCCAACAGAGCCGAGCAGAATCCCCACCAGTCCAGACGCGAGCCATAACACAAAACCCTGGCCCGTGCGCTGCTTGTGGACCAGCCAGACAAGCAGCAGGATCACCAGCAGTCCCATCGACAAAATGTACGTCACCACCGCGTCCATATGCATCAACATCACATGTCTCCTGAAAGATAGAGAATCAGTGCCACTTGGAATGTTTCATGCCGGATGGTCGCGATGTTCATGACACACGTGGCGTCATGGACTTTCGACCGTGATTGCCATCACGATCGGCGAAGTGACGTCATTGCCCTTCACAAGGTCGATCGATTCGATCTTCTCCGCTCGCTTGGGAGTGATGGTGAAGTAACGGATCTGCTGACCTCTCAATCGGTATGCGAACTTGCTGCCGGGGACGTCAACTCGAGTGATGTAGTCGGCCCAGACTTCACCATTACGAGTGATATGGTCTTCTGTCTGTCCGTCAGCATACTTCAGACGAACCGTCAGTGTTGGCGTCCCATTGGGTGCAGCCGGTGCTCCCCATCCGCTGATACCACCCAGGAAGTGAATCAACTTGGCGGAAGAATTGCATGGCAGCGTCACAGACTTCGGCATCTTTGGTGGTTTGTCTCCATTCGTGCCGTGCAACATGATGGCATTGGGAACCTGATCGACTTTGGGATCAACCAGAACGAATGGCACACCTTCGAAGATTTTGGGAGTCCAGTCGGGGAAGATCAGCTTCTGTTCGTCATGGACACCTT
The DNA here is from genome assembly GCA_963977965.1 of uncultured Schlesneria sp. GTDB lineage: Bacteria > Planctomycetota > Planctomycetia > Planctomycetales > Planctomycetaceae > Schlesneria. The sequence continues at coordinate 21,256 of CAXBSB010000083.1, read as the reverse complement.
CATGGAACATCGACTTCGTTGAGACGACTGTTGCCACCTTATCAATTGGAATCGGCAGGAACTTGCCTCGCTGAGTCAGGAACTCAAGCAGGTCAGTCAGTTCCTGCTGAGTGTGAGCCTTCTCAAAACCTTCCGGCATCAGAGACTTTGTCGATGCCACCAGTTCTTCGATGTTGTCTCGCTGAATCTGCAGCTTCTTCCCTTCGACGTCAATCAGTTCGATTGCCGTCTTGGATTCTGATGCGAGCAGTCCAAATTGAGTTTTCCCGTCATCCGTATGGACCGTGTAGATCCGGAAATTTCCTTCCACAGATCGACTTGGATCGATGATGTGAATCAAAAGCTCTTTCTTCGGATGAACGGCCATCCCGGTCAGGTCCGGTCCGATCCGAGTCCCTTCACCGCTGTGCGTATGGCACTTGGTGCAGGTCTTCTTGAAGACCGCTTTACCTGCCACGGCATCACCCTTCTTTTCAGTGAGTGGCATCAGTTCTTCAACCACTTTCTGACGATCAGGGTTAGGAAGCTGGCCTCCGCGTGACAGGATTGGCTTGGCACGGTCGCGAATGGACTTGTCGACGTGATTTGCCAGCGACTGCTTTTGTTCCAGCGACAATTCAGACAATCGAGGATTCTCTTTTTCCAGGCCATCCAGCAGAACCTTGGTCCAGTCGTTGCGTCCCAGCAGCAATCGAATTGCGGTTGGTCGCACAGCAGGCGTCATCGATCCCAGAGATGCCACGAGGGTCGGACCAACTTCCGGAGATTCGCTCAGTCCAATTGCAGACAGCAGTCCATTCGCCAACTCCGAGGAGGTTCGCGGCGAAATCAGCTTCAGCAGTTGTGCAGGAGCGTCTGAATCGAGACGACGGAATTCGATCAACTGCCGTGCTGCCGCGATCCGATCGGCGTCGGGAACCTTATCGTTGGTGACGATGTCCAGGAACGTCTTCGAGATTTCGACGATGTGAGCTTCCAGCAGCTTGGATCCCCACTTCAGTGCGAGATTAATCAGCGAACCTCGAGCCGCTGGAGGCAGTTTACCGAGCATCTCGACCAGTGCTTTGTCATTGGCTTCGCTCAGTTCCAGTGGCTTGTTCTTCGGCCAGCCTCGAGCCATCCCCGCCAGAATCGGCTCAACGACTCGTGGCGATGCATCTGCCAGCATGGCAATCAGCGCTGGAGCAGTCTCGACCGGAATTCCGCGAGCATAGTGTTCGGCAACGATCAGCAAGGCGTCGGTTCCCGGATTGGCCAGCTTGCCATTGCTGTTCTTCACAACCTGCTTCAGGAAATAGGAATCGTTTCGAGCCGCCGCTGAAATCGCGGCGTCGTTCAACCAGCGATCACCTGGAACAGTTGTCGAAAACGCAATCCGAATGGCATCAGCGGCTTCGCTCGACGGAGGCATATCCGCCAGGGCCAGCAGAGACATCAACTGCACCTGAGCGTTTGGATCCTTCAAGACCCCGCTCTTGACGATTGCATCCGTCGAGGCGTCGGTCCGGGGAAGAACTTGAACCGCATTGCGTCGCACACCCGCCGAGGGATGTCGCAGTGCACCGACGACTGCTTTCAGAGCGTCGCGGTTCTCGCCATTCAAGACACCTCGAGCATGCAATGTCCACATGGCGTGAATGATTTCGGTATTCAATCCGATCTCATCCATCGATTGGTCGTTGACGGATTCGATCAGTGCCTGAACACCGTCGAACCGATCTTTTTCAATGATCAGCCGCTGAGCCTGTCGACGCCACAGGAAGTTGCCAACCCCCAGTTCTGCGATCAGTTGCTCCGTCGATGCTTTACCCAGATCAGCGGGACGCGCCATCATGGCAGGCGCATCACCTTCAGTTTCAGGCTTAAGTGCGGTTGGCTTGGCGGCCTCTTCAGCCCCTTCGACACCCTTTCCAGTGTAGACAAGCCGATAGATACGCCCGTGTTTCTTATCCCGCAATTCGGATTCGTAGGCGTTCCCCTTGCCAGTCTTGAAACCGGCGGGTGTCGGGTTGTGCTGGATGATGAAGTTGTACCAGTCGATGACCCAGACGTTACCATCAGGACCGACTTCAGCCATGATTGGCCCCGACCATTCATCGTTGCTGGCCAGCAGATTCCACGAATTCTTCGAGCGGAAGCCGGATCCGTCCTCGCGGATTTTGAATGTCGCGACCAGATGGCCTGTCGGCTCTGTCACGAACGCGGCTCGATTCCAGTATTCCTTGGGATAGTTGCGAGCTGTGTACAACGCGTGACCAGCCGCGGCCGTGAAGCCACCATGGTTATCGACCTGCCGAATCTTGTCGTCGTCCAGTGGGACGAACTTGTTGCTGTCTGCGATTCCTCCCAGAACACTCGACGACCATCCCCGAACGGATTCATAGTAACGATTCGGAATCGGCATGAATTCGGAGGGATTTCCGTTTGCAGTTGATCCGAACACAATCCCTTCTTCGCTGAATCCCAGGCCCCAGGTGTTGTTGTTCGTCGAGCGAAGGAATTCCAGATCGGTCACGGCGGTTTTGTCGCCATCGCCTTCCATCTTGAAACGGAAGAAACCCTGCCGGAATGCAGTCACTTCTTTTCCGTTGGTCAGCACCGGACGGGAATCGTTGTACCCCTGCATCGCGTAGTACCAATTATCGAGTCCATACTGGAAGTTGCTCACTTCACCATGGGTGTCGCGCATGCCCCAGCCGGTGATCAGCACCTTTCGCAAGTCGGCTTTGTCATCGCCGTCCGTATCCTTCAGGTACAGAGTCTCGGTCCCGTCCTGGACAATCGCACCACCTCGATAAAAGGCGATCGCCGTGGGAATGCTGAGCTTTTCTGCAAACACGGTGAACTTGTCTGCAACCGAGTCTCCATTGGTGTCTTCCAGGATGCGAATTCGGTCTCGCCCCTGACCCGCAGGTTGCAGTTCGTTCGGATAGTCGAATGTTTCGCAGATCCACAGGCGTCCGCGTTCATCCCAGTTCATCGCGATTGGCTTGCCTTGGAAGTCCTTCTCTGAGGCAAACAGCTTGACTTCGAAACCGACGGGAGTGACAAAGTGCTTCATCGACTCTTCGGGGCTGGCGGGCAACTGCATCTTGCGCTTGCCGTGCTCCAGAGTCCCCCAGTTCTTTCCGGGGGGATAGAACGGGATGCCGTCCGTTTCGACATATTCAAAGGGCTTCAGATCCTTCGGAAGCTTCGTCATTTCAGGACGGTCGACAAACGATGGCACAACTGCGGGATCACCACCGCAAGCCCAGCGAATCCCTCGTTCGACCAGATTGTGATAACCAGCGTTGGACCATGTCTGAGCATCATGTCCCCAGGCTGTGTAGAACACTCGTCCCTGACCGTGAGTCCGGACCCATGTCCAGGGTTCTTGAGTATTTCCTTCGGCACGCGCTTCCAGGACGGTTCGATCCTTTTCGTTATGCTTCGAATGGACATACGTTTCGTCGTAGCTCTCGAAACCTTTGAAGCCCTTCATCACAGGATGATCTGGTGCCGTGACGATGGTGCGAAAGGTTCCTGTTCCGTGCTTCAGGAACTGGGCTCCGATCAATGCCACGACTTCGTCATTGTTGCGGAAGCAGTAGCTGGCGCAATGCAGCGGGATAAAACCTTTGCCACTCGCCACATAAGCGAGTAGTGCCTTGGCCTGATCGTCTTCGATGCGATCAATATTCGCGTAGACGACGAGTCCGTCGTACTTGTTCAAGTTCTCAGGATTCAAGTCTGTCATGACGTCGGAGTAGACCAGTTCGATCCGGCGAGTCTTCATGACAGGTTGAAGCTGTTTGAATCGAACCGCAGGCTGATGGTGTCCGTTATCCCCCAGAAACAACAACTTCAGCTTCGGTGGAGCAGCCTGAGCACCGACAGCCAGTATGCTCAGGGCACAAACCGCGAAGACAAGTCGTAGGGAGGATCGAAAGGAGTTTTTGAGCATCATGGATAGACGTCCCGAGAAACTAGAAATTAAAGGGATTCTCTCGAATTCCTTAGTACGATCAGCCTCGGCCCGTTCCTGTCGGAAACGTGCCGAAACTGCATCTTTCGAATTGCCATGAGTGGCTTAGAAATCACCAAGGACTTCGCCGCCACTCGATGTTGTCAGGCCGCGCCAGACATTGAGATCGATGTTGTTGCTGATGAACCGCACCGCACCATCGCACATCACAACCTGAACACCACCGACATGCTTGCTGCGTGAGGTAAAGTATTGACTGACGTCGTTACCGGCAGGACTGCAACAAGAAATTCCATTCAAATCACCTGCGGCAGGACAGATGCGCCACGCCAGATCACAGGCTGCCGAATTGGGGGTCAGCCATCCGTTGAAGGTTTGGCCCCCGGTCGAAATCTGCATCTCCGAGATGGGCCCACCCCAGCCAGGAGTCGTATTCGAGGTAATGACCTCTGCCATCATGAGTGTGTTACTCAGACCATCAGTAATCGCCGAAAAGCCGCTGCTACCGCGGTAGCTGAACGGAGCTCCACCAAAATTGACACCACCAGATGCCTGCTGTCCGTAATTGGTGTTGCCCCAGTTGACCACATAGTTTCCACGCCAGCGAGCCCACGTGTTTGAGGCCCACTCGTTGTTCTTCATGCCATCCGTGGGGCACCCGTACAGGGCAATCTTCGTTCGACGAACCGCGTCATTCGACACATCGCTGATCTGCGCATTGAAGTTGATGTTGGCGTACCAAGGTGCCTGATCGATGTAGGGACCCATCATCGAATACCAGCAGTGATCGTCGTAATACTGAGTCGTCGGCCCGGTTCGGCCGGGATCACCGATCCACTTCACCGTCCCCGGCGGAAGCTGCTTCGCGTTGTCATGGTAGTTGTGCATGGCCAGGCCGAGTTGCTTGAGCTGGTTCTTGCATTGAGTTCTTCGAGCCGCTTCACGAGCCTGTTGGACCGCTGGAAGCAGGAGTGCAATCAAAACTGCAATGATGGCAATCACCACCAGCAGTTCAATCAAGGTGAAGCCGCGAGACCGTTGTCGACGCATGGAAAATGTCCTCAACAGATTAATTGACTAAAAACACCTCGGAACAAACCCCTTTGTCATGTCGTTTGGAAAGCAGGTTGAAGTGAAATGGTATGAGAGAGACAACTACTTGCTTTCCGCGGGTTTCGACTCCAGGTTGAACGCCATCGTATCTTTTTCGTTGACCGTGACTTCAATGCCACTTCGATATTGCTCGGGAACCATGTCTTCGACTTCGGGGTATGGTGTCGAATATTCCGTGATCATCTTGCCGGTTTTTCGAGTGATGTTGAACATCACTCGTAATTTGCCGATGGGAACATTCTTCGCTGCAAATTTGCCATCGACAATGGTCGCCTGAGCAACCTGCCCTTTGGTTCCGGGGGCAGGCATAAACTGCAGCGTCCCCTCTTTCACGGCTGCCCCGTCAATGGTGACTTCGCCATCGACCGAAGTAAACGGGAATTTCGGCTTCTCGGATTCGCATCCACAAAAGGACAGTGCCAGCAGCAATGCAACGATGTGTCTCGAAGTTGATTTCATGTGAAGACCTGGCAGTGAATTCGAGGATTTGGTCGTAAGGCGATTCTTGCCAATTCTGCTCTGAGCAAGAGATTCCATGGAGGACTCACCGAGAACACAGCCAGCCGCTACATGGGCGTAGCGGTGGCTGAGTTCCCGTGATTCAATTGCCAGCTTATGCCAGCGTAAATTCTGGCAGCTTCACAATCGCTCCGCCCTGGTTCGCCGATTCGTGAGCACAAATGCCAACACACGTCCAGTTGGCAGACAGCGTTGCGTTCGGCCATGGGTCGCGATTGTCACGCAATGCTGAAACGAATTCATTGACCATATGCGGATGCGAACCACCGTGACCACCACCCTGAATGAACGACAGATGGCCAGCGTCGTGGATCTCCGAGGGCAATGTGAACTTCCGGATGGACTCAGGCAGCAAGTGAGCGTAGTCGGGCACGGTGACCTTTTCGGGGATTTCCGGCTCGGGCTTCTTGGCCGTGTGAATCACATGTGGCTCGTGTTCAACCAGCGTCCATTCAAAACTTCGTTTGGTGCCGTAGACATCGAAGCTTTCCCGGTACTGTCGAGCGACGTCGTACAGGAATCGCCAGATGTGAGCGGTGATATCGCTGTCTTTCACCTTGATATGACAGGACTCGACGGCGAACTTGTTTCCTGACTTCTGGGCGATGTCGTCACGAACCGTTCCCGAGCCGAAGCAACTGACATACTCGGCCCGGCCGTTCAGCAATCCCAGGCAGGGGCTGACGACGTGCGTTGCGTAGTGCATGGGAATCATCTTTTCCCAGTAGGATGGCCAGCCATCCATGTCCTGCGGATGTGATGCCGCCAGGTGCTGGATCTTGCCGAGTTCTCCCTTGGCGTACATTTCCTTGATGAACAGGAATTCGCGGCTGTAGACGACTGTTTCCGCCATCATGTACTTCAAACCAGTCTGCTTCACCAGTTCGCAGATCTTGCGACAGTCTTCGATGTTGGTCGCCATCGGAACGGTACACATGACGTGCTTCCCTGCCTTCAATGCTTCCATCGACATCCAGGCGTGATCGGGGATCGGGCTGTTGATGTGCACGAAGTCGACGTTCGGATCCTTCAGCACATCGGCGTATTCGGTGTAGCGCTGGGCGATTCCAAACTGATCGCCAACCTTGTCGAGCTTCTCTTTGCTGCGCTGGCAGATCGCGTAAACATTGGCGTCCGGCAATGCCTGGTAAATCGGAATAAACTCCGAACCGAAACCGAGACCGATCATTGCGACGTTGACGGGCTTGCCCATGAAAACAACTCCTGCTGGATGCTCGAAGGTAGAATGGCCAACTGCTGATTCGTCGGTGTCAGCCGGTGATTCTGAAAACTCGCGCCGACGCGTCGTATCCCCGGTGAGTCACTCGAAGACGATTCGACTTTGTCACATGAAAACAGGGTAACGATCAACGTTCTCTGATTTCTTGTGCGAATCGGACATTTTTTGTTAAATGTCGGACATGAACACTCCATCCGCTGCTTCTGCGAGCCCGCTAATGTCGACACCACAGAAACCTGTGTCGAGAAACGCCGCGGAGATTCAGCGTGAATTCTTTCAAAAAATGGGTGGGCCTCAGCAGTTTCAGCAACTCTTTGAACATCTTCCCGGAGTTTACTTTTTTGTGAAGGATCGGCAAAGCCGTATGGTCTGCGCCAGCCAACCGTTCTGGGAGCACCTGGGAGTGACCTCGGAAGAAGCAATTATTGGGCGTACGGACGACGATTTCTTTCCTCAACATGCTGCTGACCACTTCAAGCGAGACGACGAACAGGTGATGGCGACCGGGGAACCGATCATCGGTCGCGTTGAATTGTGGTACAACGAACACCGCGTTCTTGACTGGTTCGTTACCAACAAGCACCCGGTCCGTGATACCAGTGGAACCGTGATCGGTGTGATGGGGATCGTCCGCAGTTACGAAGGCCAGCGTCGATCGATGCAGCCGATGTCGTTGATCAATTCGACGGTCGACTACATCCGCGAACATCATCACGAACGATTGACCGTCGAAGATTTGGCTGCCCGTGCCGGGTTGTCTCCCCGGCAATTGCATCGAAAGTTTCGTGAAGTTTTTGGACTCAGCGTTCAGGAGTTCCTCATCAAAACCCGGATCCAGGCAGCGAGCGACGTTCTCCTCCGAACCGACCAGCCGATCTCTGGAATTGCCGCGGACTTCGGGTTTTGCGATCAGAGCGCCTTCACCCAGTTGTTTCGCAAGCACATGGGACTGACGCCTCGGCAATTCCGATTACGATATGCTAAGCCGTGAGCCGCGCGTGCGAGAACAAACTCGCGGTCTGTTCAGACGCGGAAGTGCGGCCCTGCTAGAAATCACCAATCACTTCGCCGCCTGAACGAGTACCTAGGGCCCGCCAGACATTGAGATCGATGTTTTCTGAAATGGAGCGGACAGATCCATCCATCAGGACAGACTGAACGACGCCAACGTGGTAGCTGCGCGATGTGACAGCCGCGTATATCGGTCGACCTGCACAGGTGGCACTCGTTCCACGTTCTTTGCACGAGATATAGTCACCCTCAACGGTCGGCGTAGATACCGTCGTCCCCTTATTCACAATCTGCACACGGGTATTCGGTGTAAACGCCGTCGTGAAGCCGGTTTCATGGATTTTGCCGTCAGTCCATTCCCGATGGCCATTCGTTGAAAATGTCCCCGATGTGAAGCCGGCAATCATTGCCAGATTGGGCAGCGCATCTGTGGCAGCAGCATCATTCGAGATCTGGTTCGTGTAGGTTTTGACCTCGGAAAAGCAGACGGTGTTGCTGGTTCCATCCGTGAAATTCGCCATCGTATACCGGGCGTTAGGACCGAAGGCCCCATCACCTGCGGTGCCACCATCTGCCAGATTTGCGGAGACTGGAGTAAAGATTTTCCATGTCCCGGCGTTGAATGCATAATTCGGCGGGAAGTAACTGGGGGTAGATGCGCTGTTCGCTCCATTGACTTCACTGGGGCAGCGATAGGCCGGAAGGAATTGTGCGGTAATCCCGTTCGTTGAATTCGGCGGATCGCTGTAGCCAACGTTCAGGTCAGCATGGTTGAATGCATTGGCCTGATCGAGAAACGGCAGAATCCGAGCGTGTATCGACCACGTCCCACCCTTGGCTGCTCCAATGCAGTAACTCGGTGGCAACACAGAATGGCTGTCGAGGTAGTTCTGAACCGCCAACCCGATCTGCTTCATGTTGTTTTTGCATTGAATCCGTCGGGCTGCTTCTCGCGCCTGTTGAACTGCTGGCAGCAGCAGAGCAATCAGAATCGCGATGATCGCGATCACCACCAGGAGTTCGATGAGAGTAAAACCAGCACGCCGGGATGCGGGCTGCCGAAGGGATTTCGTATTCATTGGGCCAAACTCCAGAAACGGGACACGATGAATGCCAGCGTGAACGTTCACGAGGGCAATCCGTCGGTGTGCGTGGCTGGCAGGAGCTGGCGTGCAAACTGGCGGGAATTGAGTTGACACTGAGTCTCAATGTCAGCAATACTACCCGCAGCACGAGATTCTTCAAGGGAAACCTCGCCAAAATTTCACGCCGCCCTCCCCGTCCGTACGCTCAATTTGTACGGAACTCTTTTTTGGATAATGACATGGATCACGACGCGTCGCCCCCAAGTCCCTTGGCCGATTCTGGAAACACTCCTCCAGACGCCGCCAACATAAAGATTCATGAATATGAGTCGAGCGATTTATTGCGAGGTGCCAAGGAGGTCCTGATCCATCACGGTGGCGAAACCTATCGTTTGCGCCTGACGAGAAATGACAAATTGATTCTGCAGAAGTAGCATCTGTGGTATCTTGAGCCAGGCGCAGTCTGATCGCAGCGGGGTTGTTTGCGAAGGCGTGTCCGCCCCATGTCCCTCAAGGATTCGAGGAAGGTCCTGAAATGAGTTCGGGAGAGTTCACCCCTGCGGGGATGGCTGGCCAGGTCGTTGCTTCGTCCGGCCCGAGTATTGACAAGGCGTCCATTCTGGCCCGGTTGGCTCCTGGCGTCGCCCGCACTCGGGATCACCTGCTCAGTCTTCAGCACCCGGACGGTCATTGGTGTGCTGAGCTTCAGGGCGACACGATCCTCGAATCGGAGTACATCCTGCTTCTGGCGTTTCTCGGTCAGGGCCAGTCCGAACGCGCTAAAGAATGCGCTGCTTACATGCTGGACCAGCAGTGCGATCACGGCGGTTGGGCGATGTTTCCCGGCGGCCCGATCGAAATCAGCGGTTCCGTAAAAGCCTATCTGGCACTCAAAATCACCGGCCATGACCCGCAAGCGGATTACATGGTCCGTGCCCGCGAAGCGATTCTGCGGGCAGGTGGAGTTGAACAGGTCAACAGCTTCACTCGTTACTATCTCGCGATGCTGGGGGTCATCCCCTACAACCTGTGTCCTGCCGTCCCCCCCGAGATGATTCTGCTGCCGCTGTGGGCTCCCTTCAACATCTATGAGATGTCGTCGTGGTCGCGAACGATTGTCGTCCCCCTCAGCCTGCTGTGGGCCTGCCAGCCGAAGACGTCATTGCCGCCAGAACATCAGATCGACGAACTCTATGCCTCACCCGCCAAAACTCTCCCTCGAACGATTGGCGGAGTGAATCATGAGGGCTCACGCGGGTGGTTGAACTGGACGAAGTTCTTTCAGCAGGTCGATGGCTTGATCAAGTTTGGCGAAGGACTGGGAATCAAGCCCCTGCGCAAACGGGCCATTCGGCTTTGCGAACAATGGATTCTCGATCGACTCAAAATGAGCGACGGCCTTGGCGCGATCTTTCCGCCAATCGTCTGGACCATTATCGGCTTGCGATGCCTGGGCTATAAGGACGATTGCGAGATCATCCAGCAGCAGATGCGCGAACTCGACAAGCTTTGCATCCGTGAGAATGGCAAGGTTCGACTGCAACCCTGTTTCTCACCCGTCTGGGATACGATCATTTCGATCATTGCCCTGCGGGACGCTGGTGTTTCCCGGCATGATCCTGCGATTCGTAAGTCCATTGAATGGGTCTTGTCGAAGGAAGTAAAGCATCCTGGTGACTGGTCCCTGAATCATCCGAATGTCGAACCCGGCGGCTGGTACTTCGAATACAACAACGAATTCTATCCTGACATTGATGACACCTGCATGACGTTGATCGCGTTTGGAAAATGTCTGCCGGAAGGGGTCGGTCGAGAATGGACGATGGAAGTTTTTGATGAGCCGAAGACCGGTACGCCAGTTCGCCAGACATCCGAAATTCCTGTCGTTTTCAGTGGTCGATCGGCCACCGCAGAAAAGGCCATCGCCGAACTGGAAGCGGCTGCCCCGATGGTGAACGCAATCCGGCGTGGAGTCCGGTGGCTGAAGGCGATGCAGAGCAGCGATGGCGGATGGGGGGCATTCGATGCGGACAATACGCGGGAAGTCCTGACAAAAGTCCCGTTTGCTGACCATAACGCGATGATCGATCCCAGCACATCGGACATCACTGCACGGGTTCTCGAATCCTTTGCCGGACTGGGGATTCCTGCCGACAGCGCGATCCACAAGCGGGCATTCGATTTCATCTGGAAGGATCAACAGCCTGATCACTGCTGGTATGGTCGCTGGGGTGTAAACTATCTGTACGGGACATGGCAGGTGCTGGTTGGCCTGATCGCCAACGGAGTTCCCGCCGATGACCCGAGGTTGCGGAAGGCGGTCGAATGGTTGAAAGCCAAACAGCAGCCCTGCGGCGGATGGGGTGAAACGGCTCGCAGCTACGATGATCCGAACTTGCGCGGAACCGGGGTCCCCACCGCATCGCAGACGGCGTGGGCGCTGCTGGGACTGCTCGCAGCAGGAGAAGCCGAATCGACGACTGTCCAGCGCGGAGTTGATTACCTCCTCAGTACCCAGCAACCTGATGGAACGTGGAACGAAGCCGAATTCACAGGAACCGGCTTCCCTCGCGTCTTCTATCTGCGGTACCACTACTACCCACTCTATTTTCCGTTGATGGCCCTGGCTCGTTATGCGCAGTCTCAGTCGCGTTGAGTCCTCAGGCTGATCGCCAAACTGACAGCCGGTTGTGGTTCATGAGAACGTTGATGGGGAAACATGGTCTCTGTTCTGGGTATTTCCGCGTTCTACCACGATTCCGCCGCAGCGCTGGTGGTCGACGGCAGGATCGTTGCGGCAGCACAGGAAGAACGATTTTCTCGGATCAAGCACGATGCCGGGTTCCCGACACATGCAGTCGACTACTGCCTGAAAGAAGCAGGGCTGCAGCCTGAGCAGATAGACTACGCCTGCTTCTACGAGAAGCCACTCCTGAAATTCGACAGACTGATCGAAAGTTACCTGGCGTTTGCCCCGCGTGGCTTTCAGTCATTCCTGGCAGCTCTACCTGTCTGGCTGCGAAAGAAGCTGCATCTTCGTCGCGAGATCCGTAAGGGGCTGGGAAACGTCTATCGCAAGCGAATCATCTTCCCCGAACACCACGAATCACATGCAGCGAGTGCCTTTTTTCCGTCGCCGTACGAGCAATCGGCCATTCTGACGGTCGATGGCGTTGGCGAGTGGGCCACCGCGACGTATGGCGTTGGAAACGGTAATCGAATCCAGTTGACGCACGAATTACGATTCCCGCATTCCCTGGGAATGTTGTATTCAGCGTTCACCTACTACTGTGGCTTCAAGGTGAATTCAGGCGAATACAAGTTAATGGGATTGGCCCCGTACGGTGAACCCGTTTACGCAGACCTGATTCGTGATCGCATCGTCGACATCAAGCCTGATGGTTCATTTCGCCTGCGAATGGAGTACTTCAATTACTGTGCGGGCCTGACAATGACCTCCCCGCGGTTTGATCAGTTGTTTGGCGGGCCACCTCGACAACCTGAAACTCCGCTGACCGAACGCGAGATGAATATTGCCGCATCGATTCAAGTGGTGACAGAAGAGATCCTTCTGAAGATGGCATTCCACGTCCATCAACAGACTGGACAGAAAAACCTGTGCCTGGCGGGCGGCGTGGCATTGAATTGCGTTGCCAACGGAAGGATCTTACGGGAAGGTCCGTTTGAATCAATCTGGATTCAGCCTGCGGCTGGTGACGCCGGTGGAGCTCTGGGGGCAGCACTCTTTACCTGGTTTCAGTTATTGCAGAATCCTCGACCGCTTCATCAACCGGATGGACAAGGGGGAAGCTTCCTGGGGCCGAAGTGTGAGACCGAGTCGATTCGAAGATACCTCGTTCGTGTTAACGCTCCCCATGAAGAGATCCGCGATGAGGACTCGTTATGTAAGCGAGTTGCGAGTCTGCTGGCGGCAGGAAAAGTTGTCGGCTGGGTTCAGGGGCGTATGGAATTTGGTCCGCGATCACTTGGGGCACGCAGTATTCTCGGGGATGCTCGAAACCCCGAGATGCAGTCCGTGATGAACCTGAAGATCAAATTCCGTGAATCCTTCCGGCCGTTTGCTCCCGTGGTCCTGCAAGATCGTGTGCATGAGTATTTTGAGACGCGGCCTGAAGAATCCAGCCCCTACATGCTGATTGTTTCCCCGGTCCGGTCAGACCACCGCAAGGACTCAGGAATGTCTGGTCGCAAAGGGATCGATCGCCTGAAAGAAATTCGTTCCGATATCCCTGCCGTCACTCACGTCGATTACTCAGCCCGCATTCAAACCGTTGACCCAGTGCGTCACGGTCGATTCCATCGACTGATGAAATCGTTTGAGGCACAGACGGGGTGTCCAGTGCTGATCAATACGAGTTTCAATGTGCGCGGCGAGCCGATTGTCTGCGGGCCTGATGAGGCATACCGTTGCTTCCTCGCGACCAACATCGATGTCCTCGTGCTGGAGACATTCGTTCTCGAAAAAGAGCACCAGCCCAAACTGTCGCCTGAGCAAGTGAATGACTACATGAAGCAGTTCAAACTGGATTGAGGTGGCCTGGCATGGCGATTATCGAAATCAACTGGCAGCCATCGGATCGCGATCTGCGTGTTTTTGGGATTGTGCAATTGATCGTGGCAGGCGTCGGGGCGTGGTTGATACACCGCCGCCTGCACTGGGATCAGGCGGCGATGGTTTTGGTGGCATTGTCACTGCTACTGCTGGTCGCAGGATTTGTCCGTCCACGAATTCTTTGGCCCCTCTTTGTCGGCTGGATGGTCGCCGCGTTTCCAATCGGCTGGGTGATGTCGCATCTGCTGCTGGCGATTGTCTATTTTGGTATTGTGACGCCCATCGGATGTCTGCTGAGATTGCGAGGGCGCGATGCGTTGCAATTGAAAGCGGACGAGAGGACGTCGTACTGGAACGCACGCCCGGCATCACCGGATTCGGCTCAGTACTTTCGACAGTTTTGAATTGTGGCGATCATCATCTGTGCGGCACCTTGCGGGGAATTAACATGACACAATCATCAGATCTCGCTTCGAAAGAAGAAGCGAAGCCCGCTGTTGACGCAACCTCGTCGTTTGCAGAGCAGGCCGACGAAGCATCACCAGGAATCGTGCAGGAATTCATTCAATTCCTGGGCGAAAACAAAAAGTGGTGGCTGATTCCAATTCTCGTCGCTGTCGGCCTGATTGCCACACTGGTGGCATTGAGCAGTTCAGCCATTGCCCCGTTGATCTATCCGCTGTTCTAATTCAGGCCGGTTTGCTTGTGCATTGGTGATCGCTCGCGCCGGCTGAGTAAATCTCATCAGTAGGCGCAGAACCCACGTCGCCGCGAACAATCAGTGCGGTCCGGTGTTATTTATGCTCCCGTGAGTATATGTTGTTGCTGTCCTCCCCCGCTTGAGGTACGTTACCTTGCATCCTTTCTTGACATCACACGAACAACACAAATCGCACATTAATCAACTACACCAAATCGGTTGTGGCGTTCCGAACAACGCTGCATGCACTTACGTTGTGCGATAACGCAAGAATGCCGAGGTGAAGCAATGCGGTGCCGCATGGTAACAATCCGCTGTCTGTGCGTCTGCGTACTAGGAATCGCGAGATTAAGCTCGGCGGCTGGTGAAGAACCTCCCACTGCATCGGAGCTGCGTGGCTTGATTCTCGAACCATTGCGTGGCTTGAGATTTGGCTCACTAACCCTTCACACGACCGATCATTTCATGCACCGCAGTGTTACGACGAGGCATACTTTCAAAGATGATTGTTATCGCGTAGACACCTATGGATTAGAGGATGTCACATACGTGAGTAATCGGGATGGAAGCAAGAAGCCGATCGAGATTGACCATTCGACGACGTTTGTCGAACGACAAGCGATCTGTGGTGACGAGTACATCAACTACAACCCCGCCAAGGGCGTTGATGGTTCCAAGTTTTCCGTCGCGGTGAAGAAGCTGTCAGATCCAGAGACGGCTGACCATGTCCGAGGTTTCTTTTTTGACCCCAGGTTCATCGGCATCACTCCATCGTTGATTGGATTCCTCAGGCTGGACTCGTCGTCAAACTCTCTTTGCGAAAACGTTGCCATCGAAGCAAACGTCGGCACAGTGATGTTCGAGGAACACGAAGTCCTCCTGCTGAGCCAGAAGCTTGATCGTGGCCAAATTGTTCGCCATTGGATTACACCTGCTCCAGATTATTCTGTCATCATGGCCGACGTCCGAAGTGGTTCCGAGCCGAATTCTAGTGGCAACCGAGTAAGATTCACAAACAAGAAGTTGCCTGCAATTGGAAGAGACGTTTCATTCCCGACACGCATTGAACAATTTGTCACTGAGATCGATGGCGTGGAAAGTCTTCGATCAGTTCATGAAGTAGACGAAATCGACTTCGTGACGCCCGTTGACGATCGAGTTTTTACAGTCCTCGGGATGGAGCCGACAGACGGGACGTATGTTTACACGCAACCCCCTCAATTGCACATGCTAAAACAAATTCGCGATGGGGAAATCGTTCCAGCGACCATCGATCCCGATCCCAATTTGCGGCAACCGATACGCGCTAAGGCTACGCGGTTTCCCTGGTTACTGGCTGCCAACATCATCGGTGCCATCGTATTCCTGGGTCTCGCTCGCGTCATAAAAAAGCGAAGTGCGAAATGACATGGCCGAATGTGCGATACAACAGTAGCGTAAGCGAGAAATCGATACCCTGCCCTGCAGTTGCCTGCTAACGCGCACTCTCGGCGCGGCGTTCCCATTGTCGCACGGGAGTTTTCGCGGACTCGTCGCCGATCGATGATGGACAGCATTCCATCGCCACGCAGATATCGTCGAGTGAGTCTGTAAGAAGCAATCGATCAAAGTCGATCTGACTGATCGCACCGTGATGCAGCAGCGTGGACTTCAGAAAATCGAAGATCGGTTGCCAGTAGTCGACGCCGACAAATACGAGCGGGAACTGATGGATCTTGCCTGTCTGAATCAGGGTCGCTGCTTCAAACGCTTCGTCCAAAGTGCCGAAGCCGCCGGGAAAGATCAGGAACGCTTGTGAATACTTCACCAGCATCACCTTCCGGACGAAGAAGTGCTGGAACAGGATCATCTTGTCGAGGTACGGATTGGGCCTCTGTTCAACCGGCAGCACAATGTTGCAACCGATGGATCGCCCGCCGACATCTTTGGCTCCTCGATTTGCCGCTTCCATGATCCCGGGACCGCCGCCTGTCATGACGGTGAAGCCCATCTGAGCCATCCTGGAACCCGCGTAGCGAGCCAGTTGGTAATAGGGATTGTCAGGGCCAAAGCGAGCGGAGCCGAACACCGTGACGCAGGGGCCGGTGGATCGCAGGGCATGGTATCCACGAATGAATTCCCAGCCGATACGAATGAGATCAATGAACTCGATCAACCGGGACCGCGGTCCTTCCAGCAGACGAAAATCCGAACGATGCGCGGATTTACGGGGAGGACGGATGACGATGGGTTGATCTGATTTGGGAAGGAAAGTCGACATGATTTCATCCCGAGGATGCGTGGCGCCGGTTCGGGAGATATGATCGAAGTCCAGATGTGCTGCAAGAGCGATTCCGTAGGGATACTCTTCGCCTCATGAATCCGTCCGGGGGCGGACTTCAAATCGTATATGTCCAGTGGAATGAAATGATCAATGTCGAACTACGTTGAAATTGGCGGAGTCCGCCTTTACTTGAGTCAGCCCGATGAATCTGCCGGAGAATGGATTGGCCAGCGAGAAATCCTGATGCAACTGCTGGCCTGCTGGCTGGTTGTTGATGAGAAGGACATGCCCTTGTCCCCTCGAATTGTCGGGACACCCGGTATTGGCAAGACAACGCTCGCGATCTCTGCCGGTCGCACGCGCAATCAGGACCTCTACATCTACCAATGCACATCAGATACGCGACCTGAGGACCTGCTGGTCACTCCTGTTCTGGCCGAAAGCGGAACGATCAAATACCACGCCTCGCCGCTGGTCACGGCGATGGTCAATGGAGGAATCTGTATTCTCGACGAAGGAAACCGGATGAACGAAAAGTCGTGGGCCAGCCTGGCACCGCTTCTCGATCATCGGCGCTACGTCGAATCGATTGTCGCAGGGATTACGATTCACGCTCACAAGGACTTCCGTTGTGCGGTGACGATGAACGACGACGAATCCACATTCGAGATTCCCGACTATATTCTCAGTCGACTGCAGCCCACGCTGACGCTTGGTCATCCGCAACGCAGCGACGAATTGGCGATTCTGCACTATCACCTGCCATTTGCTGAACCTGAGATGCTCAACCTGACGGTCGAGTTCCTGCAGCAGTCGCATCAGTTGAACCTGGACTTTTCTACCCGCGACGGAATGAACGTCTTGCGCTACGCGATGAAGCGACTGGCTCAAGACCCGTCACACCCCGTTGCCAAAGATCTGATCTGGCAGGAAGCCTTGATCAACTGCTTGGGCGAAGAAGCCATTGATCTGAATGAAACGGCCAAACGGCGTCAGCAGTCGCTGGGGGGGAATACGATGCCGATGGGACTCGGTGATTTCTTCTTCGATCCCGATGACCCGCTGCATCCCGACTATGACGATGACGAGGATGACGACGACGAGGAGTAAACGGCTTCGCTTCGGATCGAAGACGGCATATCGCGACATACATTTTCAGTAACGACAAACCATCATGAACGTCCTGCAATTCAGCGATCGAATCACCTGTCTGCCGATCATTCACGGCAGCGGTGATTTTGCCATTGAAGTTCGGCGCGTCATGCTCACGCAGTCGTTCGACTGTCTGGCGGTCCCGTTGCCGACTTCGTTTCAGGAAGATGTTGAACGGGCGATTGCCTTTCTGCCGAATGTGTCGCTCGTCACACAGGAAGAACCGCAATCGTTTCAAGTCGGTGAATGGAGCGAGGAAAAAGACGCGAAGGATGATGAATCCGAGCGTACATTCAGTTACGTTCCGATCGATCCCTGCCAGGGTGTCATTGCTGCGATTCGGATCGCGCAGCAGGAGCGGATGCCATGCAAATTCATCGACCTGGAAACAGCTCAGTTCGAAAGCTATGCCGCTGCGCTTCCCGATCCGTATGCATTGAAGCATGTCGCTCCGGACAAGTTCGCGACGGCGGTCTTGCCCAGCATCGGGCGACTGCCTGAAGGGCAACCGCAGGATCGAGCGATCTCGATGGCGGCTCGCCTTCGTGAACTCGAGCAGCACTACGAGCGAATTCTGTTTGTCTGTTCCATCGTCGACTGGCCCTGGATTCGAGAAGCCTTCGTCGAACGCACTCCTGAAGTGGTGACGAACGATGATGTCGAAGAAACAGCGATTTATCAGGCTGATCCGGAAACGCTGCTCTTCATGCTCGGGGAACTACCGTTTATCACGGGGCTTTATGAACGAGCACGCGCGGAACTGGAAGCCGACGAAAACCTGTCGCTCGACGGCGTGAAAGCCATGCTGCTCGCCGCTCGCGATCAATACAAAGCCGAACTCGGGAACCGGGCGCGAAAGATCACTCCGAAGCTGCTGAGGATCTATCTTCAGTACGTCCGAAACCTGACTCTGATGGAGCGCCGGTTGACTCCAACGCTCTACACGTTGATCGTCGCAGCCCAGCAGATGGCTGGGGATCAGTTCGCGATTTCACTGGCTCAGACAGCGAGCGAGTATCCGTACCACCAGAAG
This sequence comes from uncultured Schlesneria sp., assembly GCA_963977965.1. GTDB lineage: Bacteria > Planctomycetota > Planctomycetia > Planctomycetales > Planctomycetaceae > Schlesneria. The sequence goes on along the minus strand of CAXBSB010000083.1, from coordinate 2,600 downwards.
ATTCCGTTCCCGGAAATCCGGTTGGGGATCAACCGTGGACATTTGCCTAATGGTGATCTCGTCAATCTTGTAAATCGCCTCCCAGGGCAGGCTATGGAATGGCGTACATGTCGCCTGAAGCCCCAGCCCCCCAAGCCGCAGCAGGATGAATGGCAGATGCGGTGGAATCCGTATCATCAATGCAGTTGGCCGCCTGAGGATGTTGCTGTCGAACGGTTCCGGACACATGTCAAAGACACGGCGTTGACGTTGCTGGGAACCGATCTGGCTCGCAGCGAAAAATTCAGTGCCAGCATGAAAGATGGCCTGGATATCCGTGAAACGCTGCGGAACTGGCATACAGGCGACCTGTATGTGAAGGTGCTGCCACCAACGCGCGGAAGCCTGGATTGCGTCGTCATGCTCTTCGACAGCCCGGCAGATCCGCGCGATTACCCCTGGCGAGTCACCTGGCATGCTGAGCACCATGACGAATCGACATTGGCGCTCTTTGCTTCAAACTATCTGGAGAACATGGTTGGTCCGGGAATCGGGCAGGCAACTTATGGTGGAGCGATGTTCTTATTCCCGCCGCGTCCCGTTCCCGACATCTGGTCCAATGGACGCTTTGATTTCGTCGACACGATGGAAGAGCGACTGTTAGCGGCGGCGTGTTATCACGCTCGCGAACGCCATGTGGCCCTCCTCAGCTATGCCCCGCCAGGCCCCGCCTGGCGCCGTCTGGCCAAGCGTTATGGAAAGAAACTGATTCACGTCCCGCTGGGGCGTTTCAGTCAGGAAACCGTGCAGCAATTGCGCATGTTTCACGTCCTGAATGGGCAACGAGTCCGCAGTTACGCGGCTGAGTTTATTCGGAAGGCGTAGTCGCTAAATCGCAATCCATTTAAGTGTGGCGTCCCGCGGGCATCGAACTGCGGCTATTAACCCATGATTCGACGCGACACGGAAGTGCGACCCGCACTGGCGCATGCCGGCTGATGAGTCGATTGCGGTCAGAGGTTGGCACACATCCAGTGCAGCAATCTATTATTCTCCCCTTCGTGCTCTTCGAGTCCTTCGTGTTCAACAAGTTCTTACGAAGGACGAGTGATCTACCACGAAGCACTCGAAGAGCAGGAAGAAGGAGGACTTCGACAATCGAGTAGTCGAACGTGCCATTGAGGTTCACTGCGAGCTCAGGTCAGACGCTGCAGTATGATGCCCGCGAGACGCTACCATTAAACGGACTGCCCGAGCGCCCATCCGCGATTACAGGCTGCCACCCAGGCTGCGATTGATGTCACGAGCTTCATCCGACCACAGCAACTTGTCGATCGGATCTTCGTTACTCTTGCGTGCATTCGGGCTTCGAAGATTCGATGCCCCGTTGCGCCAGTCTTTCGGTGGCGTTGATGCAGGTTCCTCTTCGACGTCCGGTTCCCACTGTTCGCCCTTGGCGAATTTGGTTCGATCGAACCCAAATCCAGACGTACACCCCGACAGTCCGCCACAGGTGACGGCGAGTAACAGAATCAAACCGACATATGGGCGCAGCATGTCGAGCCTTTCGGAATTCTGGTGAGTCGTTCGCCTTGCATTTGACGCAAGGCTCGATCACCCTTTCGTCAAGACTTATCCCAGATCAGAATTAACGTGTCGAGACGATCTGCACCTGTACCCGCAGTTGAATCACAATGAACCAATTGTCATTACCTCTTGATGTACTTGTAGTTGCTCCTCACCCTGACGATGCAGAAATCGGAGTTGGGGGAACCCTGGTCAGTTGCCAGCGGCAGAAACTGCGGGTCGGAGTTGTTGAATTGACTTCGGGAGAGCCTACGCCGCATGGATCACCGGAAATCCGGGCTGCCGAAACAGAGGCGGCGGCCAGCGTCCTGGGACTGGACTGGCGACACAATCTGGGTCTGCCAAACCGTTCACTGGAACACACCCTTGAAGCTCGGCGTTCCCTGGCCTCGATCTTTCGACTGACCCGACCGCGATTGATTCTCGCTCCCTATTGGGAGGACAGTCATCCCGACCATGTGGTGGCGTCGAGTCTGGTGGATGCGGCACGGTTCTGGTCAAAGCTGTCGAGAACCGATATGCCGGGTGAACCTTATCACCCGCCACGAATTCTTTACTATTTCAGTATTCATCTGCGGATTCATCCTCAGCCCGCCTTTGTGTTCGATATCAGCGACACGATCGATGTGAAAATGAAATCGATCGCCTGCTACCAGAGTCAGTTCGTGACAGGAAAGTCTCAAGAGTTCCCGACGACGCTCGACGACATCCGCGACCGTGCCCGGTACTGGGGTTGGAGCATCGGAGCAAAATACGGTGAACCATTCGCAAGCCGCGAATCCGTGCGCATGACCAGCTTTCGAGAGTCGTTTCTGGGTTCCTGAAGGTCAGAAAACGAGCTGAACAGGACGTAGGGTAGTGCCACTCATCGCGGTTAACGATTTTGGCAGCGTCTGATTTGCGGTCGCCAGAATGACACTCCACGAGGATGGCTGTCACACGACGCTGAAGGCGTCACAGATCGTAGCCGGGGGTCGGAGCGAAGCTTCGACCCCCGGATCGAAGAACGCGCCAACACAAAGCATCCTGAAGGG
>CAXBSB010000082.1:0-29094 GCA_963977965.1 uncultured Schlesneria sp. | reverse complement strand
TAGTCTTAAAAGAAAAAAATCCACCTTTTTGTGAAACATTATTTAATATTTTAGATAATGAACGTAGACAGATGTTTATGTACAAGACTATGTATAAGAAATTGTTGGAACAATGGTCTGATTTGCGAAACGTCATTTCGGCCGCTTCGGCACTCGAGATTTGGCGACCTTTTTCTTTACAGCAGTCTTTACGGGCTGTTTCTTGAGTTTGGTTGCAGCAATTTCAGATACGGACGATTTCGCCAGGGCCGTCTTCGCTGACTTCTTGGCTGTCGTAGTCTTTTTGGCGCTGACAGCCTTCACGGTCTTTTTTGCGATCGCTTTTCGCGGTCTTTTTACAGAGGCCGCAGTGGTAGGTGTTTCTGAAAGCTGTTCAAGCTCAATTCCAAAGAGAGCCCCAAGATCGACACCCGCCATCGAGGTGTCGCCGCCGTCCGTCAGTTCTCTGTCGAGGTTTCTGTCTGCGACCGCTTCCGAAATCAATTCCGTATGGTCGACGCCTCGCAGCACAAACAACAATTCGGGTTGCGTGTCGCTTGAGGAACGGATCGATCAGATGATTCGCGAAAAGCAGGAACTGGCCGATGAGATTCTCGGTCAGACGAATGCAGGCGAAACGTTACTGACGGAAATGTCCGATCAGGAACTCTTGAAGTTCGTAGCTCTGGATATTACGCAGTCGGAAGAGTTGTAGGGGTATGTCGTATCGTAGGAACAACTCGGCAATTGACGCGGAATCGCTATGTTTGCCGAACAGGCCTTGAGCGATTTGGCATTCCAAGTCAAACTGAATTTCGCCATTTCTAATGCTTCAGACAGAGAAGCAGCGAGCGGTGCCATTCATGCGAAAGAAGGTTGGCTGTCAATCAATGTTCGATTGGCACTGATGGGGCGGCCTGCTTCTTCTGTGCGACGTAGGCATTCTTCATAGCTCGATAACGTCGTTCCAGAATGAAGATGATCAGCAATACGATCGGGATACCGCCCCATTTCATCACTGGGTCGTCATGAAGCTGCGGGAACATCTTTTCGATCGACTTGTCCAGGAACAGCATCCCGGCGTTGCCGATGACCGCACCGATCGTGCTTCCCCAGAAGATCGCCCAGCGTGACAGGCCCAGCAGGCGTCCGAAAATCGCTCCTCCGACACTGCCGGTTGCGGCGAGCGGAAAAGCAATAAAAGCCAGCAAGCCAAGAAACGTCAGTCGCTTCATCCAGGGCTGATGGGCCAGGATGAATTCACTATCCACTGACAATTCGGCGATCTTGGGACCCACCCACGGCAGGCGGTACATGTAGCCGACGTGGAAGGCGAAGAACAACGCAACCATCACATCCTGGTACGTCACCATCCAGAACAAGTGCGTTGCGGGAAGACCCAGGCTGGTCCCGGCAATAATCGTGAACCGACCGAAGAAAACGAAGGACAACGTGGCGGCTTGAATCAGCTTCCACCAGTAAGCGGGTCCGGTTACCAGGTAGAGGACAGCCAGCACAATCGCAGTCAGAATCCACGGACCAACGAGCGTTCCCAACCAAAGCGGGAAGTACCGCTTGTAAAAGTTCTTTTCGAATTCCAGAAAAGACGCGAGCATCTGATCATGCTCTTCAGCTGTGATCGTATGAGTCGCGTCTGGAGGGATCGGTTCTGTCATAGTCACATATCCGCCGACGGGCGGTCAGTTCCAAGAGAAGTCACTTCAATTTCAGAAAAATATATCGACGAGACGTTCAGTCTGAAATTCGAAAAACTGTGATCTGCGGATGCCACCCCACAGATCGCCTTTGACCTCTGATTCAGGTCTGGACGGTGACGGGGCACCATTGGTGCCTTGTCTGTCTACCGTACGACCGACTGGATGTGAGTCCACAGCGGTCCAGGAACGAAAAACAGCCCGATGGTCCCGATCAGACAGACTGCAACAGCCACCAGGACCGGGGCTTCAGGCGACCGTGAGTCTTCGCTGCGGTCCACGGGATCCCGCAGGTACATCACACCAATCATCTTCAAGTAATACCATGCACCCAGTGCTGCATTCACACCCAGCAAACAGGCCAGCAGGCGATTGGATTCGGCCCCCTGTGACCATGCTGCGAAAAACAGGTTGAACTTACCCAGGAATCCTGCCGTCGGTGGCAATCCCGTCAGACTGAACAGAAACGCCGACAGGACAAGGGCCAGAGCAGGTTTTGTCCGGCTCAAACCGGAAAGGTCATCCAGAGTTTCGATCCGACGATTCGAACGTGCCGCCGCAATCAATACTGCGAATGCCCCCAGGGTCATCACACCGTAGATCGCGAGGTAGAACAGCAATGCACCGATGCCATTGACCTGCTGAGACGAATGGAGTCCAACCACCAGTCCCACCATCATGTATCCTGCATGCGAGACGCTCGAAAACGCCAGCAGGCGTCGCACATCGTGCTGCATCAAGGCCATCAGGTTGCCAGTGAACATGGTGATCACAGCCAGCCACCACAGCAGGTTATTCGCTGATGGCGTCATCATCCATGACTGCATTGCCACTTCCCCGCCTGATGCAGGGACGATCAGTCGCAGCAAAGCGACGAAACCAGCCACTTTGGGAACAAATGACAACATCGCTGCTGCAGATGGCTGGGCTCCCTGAAAGACATCCGGCGCATAAAAGTGGAATGGAACAGCAGTCAGTCGGAAACCAAGGCCTGCGATTAACATCACAGTAGCCACCGCAATCAGAGCGTTGTGAGGCATGTGATGGTCAGCAAACGCCTGATGAATGGCGTACAGGTTTGTGGTTCCGGTCGCACCGTACAGGTAGCTCAATCCGAACAACACGATCGCTGACGAAAAGATACTCAGCAGGAAGTACTTCAAGGTTGCTTCCTGAGCGGGCGCGTCGCGACGTGGGAGCAACAGGAACAGATACGTCGGGATGCTGATCAGTTCCAGAGCAACGAACAGTCCGACGAGGTCATTGGACGCCGCGACAAGATTGACGCCAGCCAGGATTGCCAGCAGGCACGCGTAACTTTCACCCGACCGCGAGTCGTCCGCCTGATTCCAGTGGAGCAGAACCAGTATTGCACCGCTGGCGAGCGTCAACGTGCGGATAAACAATGTCAGTCCATCGACGACAAATGGACCTGTGGAGTGTGGTACTGTGGTTGCGCTCCATCCGATCCAGCCCGCGGCCAGCAAGGACAGCAACGACAGCCAACCCCAGCGATGGCGCAGGCCAGCGGGAGCCTCGCCTCGCTCGCTCACCAGGAACGGTGCGGCAAAGAAGATCACGCAGACAGTGGCGAGCAACACGGCTTCTGGGAGGACCAGTTGAACCGCGCCGATCAGATTTTGGAGGGATTCATTCACGGGCGAACTTCCGATTTCGGGGCCTCGGGTGCGGCCGGGTTCTGCATAAAGGGATTGGCTTGAGGAACTTTTCGCTCAACATTTTCTGGCTGGATGGCATTGGCGGGCTCATCCGCATCGGACTGATGCCTCAAACTGTTGTTCTTGGCATTAGTTCCTTTCGTGGCGCGAACATCTCCATAGAGCTTCGCGATCGAGTCAACGTCGGGGCGAATCAGGTCAATCAGTCCCTGGGGGAACAATCCCAGCCAGAGACACATGGTCAACAGCGGCAATAAAGCCAGTACTTCTCGAGCATTCAGGTCGGCGACCGGTTCGGCGTGGCTGTCGTGATGAGGTTCCTGAAGCGGTCCGAAGAATGCTTTCTGAAGCACGCCCAGCAAGTACCAGGCTCCCAGCACGACACCAGTCGCACCGATCATGGCAAGAATTGGATCCCGCTTGAACATCCCCATCAATGACAAGACTTCGCCAACGAATCCGTTCAGGCCTGGCAGGCCGATGCTGGCAAACGATGTGAAGACCATCGCGACCGCAAGCAGCGGCATGCGATTCGCCAATCCACCAAGTTCACTGAGCTGGCGAGTGTGGTATCGCTCGTAAAACATCCCCACGATACAGAACAACGCACCGGTCGAAAGACCGTGATTGATCATCTGCAGCACACCGCCCGTGATCCCTTCGGAGTTCAAAGCGAACAATCCAAGCATGCAGAACCCGAGGTGAGCAACCGAGCTATAGGCAACCAGCTTTTTGATGTCATTCTGAGCCAGAGCACAGAACGATCCATAGACGATGCCAACCACCGACAAAGTTCCGATCAAAGGCATTCCCACGCTCAGGCAGGCTGCGGGAACCATCGGAAGGCACAGTCTCAGGAACCCATAGGTACCAAGTTTCAGCAACACCCCTGCCAGCAGGACCGAGCCAGCCGTTGGTGCTTCGACGTGTGCCAGCGGCAACCATGTATGGAATGGGAACAGCGGGACTTTTACCATAAAGCCTGCTGCAATCATCAGGAACAGGATCACCTGTGTCTCAACCGGCAATGCATGCACCGCCAGCAGTTCGGTGATCGCTGGAATTGAGAATGGAGTCGCCAGCGGTGTATGAGTCGCGATACCGACATGGTAGGTTTCAATGACCAGCCAGATCAGTCCGAGGAGCGTGATCACGCTTCCTGCGAGAGTGTAAATGAAGAATTTCCCGGCCGCGTAGCGACGCAACGGGCCACCCCAGATGCCGACCATGAAGAACAGCGGGATCAGGGTAAACTCGAAGAAAACATAAAACAGCAGCAGGTCAAACGCACAGAAGACGCCGATCAGTCCGGTCTCAAGGATCAGCATACTGGCATAGAATTCGGCTGATCGTTCAGAAATCGCGGTCCAGGAAACGAGAACGGCAGAAACTGTCAGTAGCGTGGTCAGCAGCACCATTGCCATGCTGATGCCATCGAGTCCCAAGTGGAACTGTAGTGTGATTGATGGAACATCGGCTGTTTCCGGAACAATCGTCAGCCAGGTGTACTTTTGTTCCATCTGAGCATGAACGGGGCTGGTCCCTTCGATGGCTCGGTTAATTGACAGAAACTGTGACGCCACGCCGAGCGACACCAGAAATGTCGCCAGGGTAGCCAGCAGTGCGGCCCAACGGGCGCGAACCGGCGGTGCCTTCGCATCAAGCAGCAGCAGCATTGCAGCTGCCGCTGCCGGAAGAACGATCAGGATGACTAACAAACTGGGCATCTCTACTCCGCCTTATGGACCCGTGCGACAAGGCACAAAATCCCAAATCGACTCACCCGCCATACGTGCGGGACTCGATCACATTCCAGCCAAAACTCGCAGCGCCGTGACCAGGCAAACGACCAGCCCGATCAGCATCACCATCGCGTAACTCTGCACAAACCCATTGTGAATCGGACGCAGTACTGCTCCGAATAAGCCGGGGAGAAAGCCAACGCAATCCACAATCACGTCGATGACCCATCGATCGATGAATTCCGAAATCTGAGCCACAAGTCGCAGCGGCTTCACAATCCACTTCAAATAGATGGCGTCGAGTTTCAGGCCTTCCTGTGACCATGTGTGCAGCCACGTCATTCCACTCTTCATATTGCGAGAGATACTTGGCGAAGAAACGTAACAGAGATACGCCAGTGAAATCCCTGCAATGGCCAGCACGCTGCTGATGATCATCATGGGAACGTTCGGTGCATGATGATGTGCGGCAGGCAGGCCGGGTGTCTGTGCCAGGTAATTGCCATACAGATGCGTCGGACCAGTTGCTCCCCCGACGACCAAGGCTGCAACGCCAAGCAACAGCAAAGGGATTGCCATCGCAGGTGGTGCGTCGTGAGGGTGGTGTCCTGCTTCTTCTGGAAACTTCTCAGGTCCCCAGAACGTCATGAAATAGGCTCGGAATGTGTAGAACGCGGTCATCAGCGAAGTCAGCAGGGCCACACCCATAATGACCGTGAAGAATTCACCATGTTTCGGGTGCCGGCTCGCTTCATAGACGATGGCAAGGATTTCGTCTTTACTCCAGAAGCCTGACAGCAGAGGGAAGCCAGCCAGTGCCAAAGCCCCGGCAAGGAACGTGATGTGCGTGATCGGCAGGGCCTTTCGCAGGCCGCTGAATCGTCGCATATCGATCACGTCACCCATGGAGTGCATTACCGATCCGGCCGACAGGAACAGTACCGCTTTAAAGAATGCGTGGGTAAACATGTGGAACATTGCGAAGGTGATAGCGAGCGTTGCAAACTCTTTACCAGCGGCAGCCGCTCCCAACGCCATGAACATGTAACCGAGCTGGCTGACGGTTGAGTACGCCAGCACGCGTTTCAAATCGTATTGAGTGAGTGCCGTGATTGCGGCGACAAGTGCTGTTGTCGCTCCGATCCCCGACACAATTAACTGGGCCGTCGGCGCGTGGACAAAGAGCGGCGTACAGCGAGCGACGAGATATACACCTGCCGTGACCATCGTCGCAGCGTGGATCAATGCAGAGACAGGCGTGGGGCCTTCCATCGCATCTGGCAGCCAGACGTGTAGCGGGAACTGAGCTGATTTTCCAACCGCGCCGACGAAGAGCAGGACGCAAATCGTTGTCAGGATCTCCGGCTGCATGGTCACGACGCGAGCAATCACCGAGGGATCGCCGAAAATCGTGTCAAAATCGATGGAGCCATCAAAGGTTTGCCAGACCATGAAGATTCCGACGATGAAACCCAGGTCGCCGATTCGATTGACGACGAACGCCTTCTTGGCGGCTGCCGCGGCACTCGGCTTCTTGAACCAGAAGCCAATCAGCAGATAGCTGCAAAGGCCGACCGCTTCCCAGAAGACGAACATCAGCACGAAGTTCCCTGCCAGCACGAGCATGCACATCGAGAATACGAAGGCAGAAATCGCGGCAAAGAATCGTGGATAACCTGGATCGCCTTTCATGTAGCTGCTGGCAAATACGGCGACGAGCAAACTGACGGTCGTCACCATCACCAGCATCAACGCCGTCATGGCATCGGCTCGGAGCGTTGGAAGTACCAGCAGAGTGGGGACTCCCTGAGGATCGCCGATGCGGATCCAGGGAACCGGCGTCACTTTCCCATCACGTTCCGTTTCACCAAATACATTGACCGAAATCGCGGTGGATGGCTTGGCCTTGGCAACCGGGTGTTCCTCTGTTTTGTGGTCACCGTCTTTGTGAGCAACTGCCTTTTGATCGTCGGCCTTATGATCACCATCTTTATGATCACTGCCTTTGTGATCCCCATCCTTGTGATCGGCATGCTCGTGATCAGCAGGCTTGTGTTCCTGAGCATGCTGATCGTGTGCCAGCGGGGTTCCGAAGTGATCGGGAACCACCTTAAGCAGCAGGTAGTATGACAGCACCGCCGAGAAGGCGATGGCCAGAATTACCGGCCGATGGGCATACTGGCGGCGGACCACGTGTCCGACGACCACGATCCACAGGCACGCCAGCAGTGGCGCGGCTGGGATCAGCCAGAGAACGTCGTGCGGTTTCAACCAGTCGAACACGGGATCAGTCTCTTTCTTCGATCGGTCAATCGGTCAGGAAATCAATCTTCAATTCAATTGCGTCAACACACTATCAGGCCTTGATCGCAGGAGGCGTTGGAGCCCGTCCTGCGGGAGTCAAATGCGGCAGGTCGGCATTTGGATCGCCGGGCTTTGACTGAGTCACTGTTGAACCACCCGTGAAGACCGGCAGATCATCTTCACCAAGGTTGCCCCACAAATACACGTCCAACGATTTGCGTCGCTGATAAAGCGTCAGGATCAATGAAAGTGCCAACCCTGCTTCGCACGCGGCAATGGTCAGTACGAAAATCGTGAAGACCTGGCCCTGCGGGTTGCCATGGTAACGACCAAATGCCGTCAGGTTGACCGAGACGCCGTGCAGCATCAGTTCGGTCGACAACACGATCAGAATCAGGTTCCGACGTGTCAGAAAACCAATCATTCCCAAGGCGAACAGGACCGCCCCGATGACAAGCTGACTTTCGAGCGATGTTGATGTCATAGTGTTCCCTGGGACCTCCGCGGCGCGATGGCAATCGCACCGATTGTCGCGATCAACAGGACCGTCCCCGCCAATTCCACGAAGTACAGGTAATCCGAGAAGAGCGATCGGCCCAGAACTCGCATGGACCCGATTTCATTCTTGTTGCTGCTGGGTGGCTGACTGAAAACGTTTGCTTTGACTTTCGAGTCCTGAGCGACGAACTGTCCGGCCTTGGCTTCATCAGCCGCTTTACCGTCAATGCCACCCCATTCCTGTAGTGCAAACAGCAGTGACCCCAGCAGCACAAACGACATCACACTCGCCAGAACCGGCTGAACCGCCTGACGATCGTAATTTGAGGCCCCTGATTGCTGAGCCAGCATGATGACGAACAGGAACGTCACGACAATCGCACCGGCGTAGACGATGATTGTCGCGGCCGAAAGGAACGGTGCCGAATTCAACAGGAACAGTCCGCAGACAGCCAGCGTACTGAGTGCAAACCAGAGTGCGGCGAACACCGGATTCCGATCTGTGATCATCAAACCACCGGAAAGGATCGCTGTCGCTGAAAACAGATAAAACAGCGAGTCGCGAACGGCGTTGCCAACGGGTGGCAGAAACGTCACCTGCAATGACAGCAGCGCCCCGAGCGCCATCAGGCCGCCAAGAATGCGTGAACGTCCCTTTTCTCGTGGCAACATCCACCAGACTGCCAGCCAGCCCAGAATGACCGGGATCAACAATGCCCCGTTTTTCATTATCACGTTTCCAGTCAAATCAAACTGCGAGTCTCAACCCGCGAACCGTACATTCGAAAGGTGCGAAGTCTAACGCCATCGCCCTCGAAAATCACGAATCCAGCCCTACTTGATGACTCCCGGCGTCGTCGACTTCGCCGAACGATCGTCACCGCGAACCTGAGTGGCAGGTCCAAGCGTTGGCAATTGCTCAAAGTCACTGGCTGGCCCCAGCTTCCCTTTGTGAGTTCGAACGGGATCAAGGCCACAGTCCTTGGTCTGGTCGAACACGCTCAGAAGCTTTTCTTTATCAAACAGCATTTCCTGACGGGTCATCCCTGTCAGGTCGTAAATATGAGTCATTTCGATGGCATCGACCGGGCAGGCTTCTTCGCACATCCCGCAGTAGATGCACTTCAGTTCATCGATGACAAACGACTTCGGGAATTTGTCTCGGTCAACCCATTTCGGATCGTCCTTGGGAGCTTCCTGAGCAACGATGTCGATGCAGCGAGCCGGGCAAGCGGTCGCACACATCATGCAGGCAACGCATTTCACGCGACCGGCATCGTCACGGTTCAGGCGATGGACACCTCGATAATGCTTGGGCAAATCTGAAGCGACTTCGGGGTACATCTGTGTGACCGGCTGGAAGTGCGTCACGTGATGTCCCGTCGCGCGGAGTCCATCGACCACCGCGGGCAGAAACGTCGCTTCCCAAAAATTCATCGGAGGTTCTTCAACCCAGTCGACGTCTTTGGCATTGATTGGCATGGCAATTCCTATCAGTTTTAGCGGCCTGTCGCCGCGTAAATCACTTTATCAATGGGCGTGTGCGTGGTGTCCACCGTGTGCCTGTTCCACGGCAGCAGCGCCACGTCGTGCGAACGGTCGCGACGACTGGGTCGCCATCAACCCGGCGATCACAAACGTCGCAATGGACAACGGAAACAACCACAAAGGACTGAGTTCGAACTGTTTCACAAACATGACCAGCACGACGTTGATGGTCGCCAGTGGAATCAACCCCAGCCAGGCAAGACTCATCAACTGGTCGAAACGGAATCGAGGGATCGTCCAGCGAAGCATCTGAATCAGGATGATTACTGCGAAGACTTTGGTCAGCAGGACAAACACTTTCACTGCGGTCGCACCGGCATAAGCACTGTCGGCTTCAGCAATCACCGGGAAGTGCCAGCCACCGAAGAACAGGATGCTGGTCAGGAAGCTGATGGTAATCACGTGAGTGTATTCGGCCAGGAAGAACAGACCCCATTTCATGGCGCTGTATTCCGTGTGCCAACCGCCGATCAACTCCTGTTCGCATTCAGCCAGGTCGAATGGAAGACGCTGAGCTTCTGCCATGGCGGCGATGAAAAAGATCACACAGGCCAGAGGCTGGTACCAGATATTCCAGCCGATCAAGCCCTGGTTGGCCTGATTCAGCAGGATCTTTTCGATACTCATCGTGCTGTTCAGCATGGCGAGACCGACAACGGACATCCCCAGAGGGATTTCGTAGCTGACGACCTGAGCACTGGCTCGCAGGCAACCGAGAGCACTGTACTTATTGTTTGAGGCCCAGCCCCCGAGAATGATTCCATAAACAGCGAGGCTGCCGATCGCGAAAATGAAGACGATCCCGAGATCGATTCCAGGTGCGATGATGAACGGAAACTTACCGTCACCGGGGGTCAGCCTGTCAGGCACAGGCCCGAACGGAACGACAGCGAATGCCAGAAACGTCGTGAAGACCGAAATCCCGGGGGCCAGCACGAACAGAAACTTGTTGACGTGACCGGGGATCACATCTTCTTTCAGCAACAGCTTCAGCATGTCAGCGATGGGCTGAAACAATCCCATCGGACCCACGCGGTTAGGACCATGGCGATCCTGCATCCACGCGGACAGCTTGCGTTCCAGCAGAATCAGGTACGAACAGACCCCAAGATTCACCTGCAACACGATTCCGATCACCAGGATCGGCATCACGTACGGATGAACCGCTTCGGGGAGCCACTTCAGGATCCACTGGAATACTTGTTCAAACATATCAGTCTCTTCTATCGAACTTCGGTTTTGTGTGTTCGACACCGGGCTGCTGCCCCCATCGAATCGCCCGACCGTAAGTCTCTAACTTTCCAACCATCCGCTTTCGTCAACCATTCGCTCAAGCCGTCTGCATTTCTGCCTTGGCTGCTGAATCCAGTTTGACGCCGAATTCACCCAGCTCACCCACTGCCAGAGCTGCCAGCGCCGGAACAGCACTGGCAATTTCTTTCCGCAGCGTCGCGGCATGGAACATTCCATGTCGTTCAGCCAACTCCATCAGAATTCGACCATCGGGACGAGCTTCCACTGGACCTCGCAATCCACGATGGATGGCCTGTGCCAGTCCATTGTGATTAACGAATGTTCCATCCTTTTCCGCGAAAGCCGCGCCTGCCAGCACAAACTGTGCTTTTGCACTGGCGGCCGAAGCAAGAAGGTCCTGAACGACGAGCAACTTCAACTTGTCGAGCTTTGCGACATCTGCATCGCTAATCCAGCCTTCGGGATCACCGCCCAAGACGTACAGGGCTTCGACGTCTCCGCGAGTCACCTGATTCAGAATGTCGCTGAACGAAATCACCGATCCCTGAATCTGCTGAATCACCGCTTCGACACCGAGTCGATTGGGGCACTTTTCCGCACGGATCGTGAATTTGGTCTGTGCGGCGGGTTTGCCATGGACATCCTTCGGATAAAGATCGTCCTCACCCACCACGCGAACGGGGCCGATCGCCAGTTTCGCAGCGGGAGCAATCTTCCGGGCATAGCTGGCCAGCAAATAAGCCTCTTCGACTGTCGCCCATGGCGAAATGACGACGGCGAATTTCTTCGGAGCGCGAACGACAGCATCTTTCAACGCATTACGAAGTGCTGGAAGGACGATATCCCAGTCGCGTGAAGTTGTCTGGCCGCCGGTACGTTGTTCAGGAAGCTTCAGACGGCTGTCAGAGTGAATGTACTTCCAGCCGAACCGACCCTCATCGCACATGAAGCTCCCCTGAGCTTGGGGGTTCTCACGTGGCTTCAGGCGGTAGAGGACGTCTTTGTTCTGATCGACGCGGATGCTGCAACCCGTGCTGCAACCGGGGCAGACACTGTTCTTCGAGTTCAACCACCAGACGCGTTGTTCGTACAGGAAGTCTTTACTGCACAGTGCGCCGACGGGGCACAGATCCACGACGTTGCCTGCCAGCTTGTTATTGCAGGGATCGCCGGGGAAAATATCGATCTCTTCGTGGGTTCCGCGGCTGACGACCTGCAATTCGGCAGTGCCACTGATTTCACGAGTAAACCGGACACATCGCGTGCACATAATACAGCGATCGGTGAACAACGTGATCTGATCGCCGATGTAGTCCTTATCCGGCTTGACGTTCTTCGGTTCCTGCAGGCGGCTGTAACCTCGACCGTATTCGTAGCTGTAATCCTGCAGACCGCATTCGCCCGCCTGATCACAGACGGGACAATCCAGCGGATGATTGAGCAGCAGGTATTCCAGAGTTGCCTTTTGGGCGGCCTTTACCTTTTCGCTGTCAGAAACGATCACCGTGCCGTCTTTAACCGGTGTCTGGCAACCGGGGAACAACTTCGGCTGCATGGCAATCGTGCCGTCGGGCTTCTTGTCGCCCATTTCGACGAGGCACATGCGGCAACTGGCGACCACCGACAGATCGTGGTGATAGCAGTAGTGCGGAATCTCAACCCCCGCTCGCTCGGCCGCCTGAATGCAGTTCAGCCGCTCGGAGGCACCGATTTCGACAGGCTTATTGTTGACGATGACTGTTGGCATAGGTGGCGTGCAGGTTTAAAGGGTCAGGAAGTAGGCCATTCCTGGGTTCTGGTTTCCACGACCGGCACAGGCCAGTCGACATTTCTGAAATCCGTCTTGCGTAATTTTCGTGCTTCCAATTCGACTCAGTGAGCCGCCATCAGTGCTTCCGATGGCTTCACCGTTTTCAATCCCGTCTTGATGTATTCTTCAAATTCTGGTCGGAACTTCTTGATCGCGTTCTTGATCGGCCAGGCAGCACCGTCCGACAGACCGCAGATCGTTGTTCCGGGGATGATCCCCATCGAACCTGCCACTTCGGTCAGCAGATCGAGGTCACGCAGTTCGCCCTGTCCCATCCGGATTCGAGTCAGGATCTTGTGCATCCAGGCCGTACCTTCACGGCAGGGGGTACACTGTCCGCAGGATTCGTGAGCGAAGAATCGGGCACAGTTGAACAGGACGTCGACCATGCTGGTCTGATCATCAATCACCGTGACTGCAGCGGTACCCAACCCGAGGCATCCGACTTTTCCGGGGCCGTTGAAGTCGAGCGGCGTGTCGAGTTCGGCGGCTGACATGAATCCCATGCTGATGCCACCGGGGACAACGGCCTTAGCCTTCCGTCCCTTCCAGACGCCGCCACCGTGTTCGTCGATCAGTTGGCGAGCAGTGATCCCCATTGGCAGTTCAACGCAGCCGGGCTTGTTGACATGTCCGCTGATGCAATACAGCTTCGGACCGTAACTGCCGGCATCGCGAGGATTATTGGGGTCAGGCGGAACTCCCAGACTCTTGAACCAGTCGATGCCGCGATCCAGGATGTTCTTGACGCAAGCCATCGTTTCAATGTTGTTGACAATTGTCGGCTTACGGAACAAGCCTTCGATCGCCGGAAACGGTGGCTTAATGCGAGGCCACGCGCGTTTACCTTCGAGACTTTCGATCAGCCCCGTTTCTTCACCACAGATATAAGCCGCTGCACCTCGATGCAGAACCACGTCCAGATCGAAGCCGCTGCCGAAAATGTTCTTACCGAGAATCCCGGCTGCGTAACACTCGTCGATAGCCTTCTTCAGGGTCCTGTAGCTGCGTCCATATTCGTAACGCAAATACAAATAGGCGGTCTTGGACTTGATGGCAAAGCAACTGATCGCAATCCCTTCGAGAATCTGATGGGGATCTTCTTCCATCAGGATGCGATTGTTGAACGTTGCTGGTTCGCTTTCGTCCGCGTTGATTGCCAGGTAAATCGGGCCGGGATGATCCTTCGGCAGGAACGTCCACTTCAAGCCGGTGGGGAAGCCCGCGCCGCCCCGACCGCGCAGGCCCGAGTCCTTCACGAGATTGATCACGTCGACCGGTGCCATCCCGAGGGCTTTCTTGAAGCCTTCGTAGCCACCGTCACGACGGTAGGTTTCCAGCGACTGACTGTCGGGCTTGCCGACACGGGCCAGGAGAACGGGTTCAAATTCAGGCATGGTCTTCCAGGACTTTGTCACAGGTTCTTCAAAAGTTCGTCTGCTTTTTCCGGCGTGATATTCATGTGGGCTTCGTCATCCACCAGAACACACGGAGCACCTTCACAGGCCCCCAGGCATTCGGCGAATTCCATCGTCACTTTGCCATCCGCCGAAGTCTGGCCCGGATGAACATGCAGCCGCTCGCACATGTGCTGCAACAGTTCTTCGCCACCACGGAGCATGCAACTGATGCTGCGACAGACCCAGACGCGGTGCTTGCCGAGTTGATGCTTCTCATCCTTGAAGAACTGATAGAACGACATGGTGTCGTGAACTTCAGAAGGATGCAGTTCCAGCAGTTCGGCGATTTCGCGGACCGCTTCGATCGAGACGTGACGGAGCGCATCCTGCACCAGGTGCAGCGCCGGCAGCACCACCGCTCGCTTGTTCGGATATTTCGGAAACTGCGCCCGGATCTCGTTCCGCAGTTCCTCGCTCAACACGGCCATTATGACTCCAGATTACCGGTCCAGTTCGGCTGCAATGATATTCAAACTGCCAAGCACCGCGACCACGTCGCTTAACTGGTGCCCCTTGATGATGTGCGGGAAAACCGCAAAGTGGATGTAGCTTGGCGGACGGGTGCGTGCCCGATAGGCACGAGGTGATCCGTCCCCGACAATATAAAATCCCAGTTCGCCGTTGGGCGATTCTGTCGCCGCATAAATCTCATCACGCGGCGTATCGTATCCGCGATTGGGCATCATCACTTCAAAGTGCTGAATCAACCCTTCGATGCTGCGATAAACGGCTGGCTTTGCAGGCGGCACGATGTGAGTTTCAGCATCGATATTCACGGGGCCTGCCGGGATGTTTTCCAGGCACTGCTCGATGATCTTGACGCTTTCGAGCATCTCCTGCATGCGGACAAGGTACCGTCCGTAACAGTCGCCATCCTTCGATGCCACAACCTTAAAGTCGAGATCGGGATAGGCCAGGTACGGTTCGTCCTTACGCAAATCTCGCAGCACGCCGCTCGCTCGCGCCAGTGGACCGGTGACCCCCATGCTGATGGCATCTTCGGGACTCAGGTAGCCGACCCCCTTGATACGATCGATGAAAATTCGATTGCGGGTAAGCAGGCGATGAACTTCGGCATGAACTGGCATGAAGCCCTTCAGGAAGTCCCGAACCTTGTCGACCCAGGCGTTGTTGACGTCAAACATCACGCCACCGACGCGGGTGTAGCTGGTGTGGAACCGCTGTCCCGATGCCGTTTCAACGATGTCGTAGATCTTTTCGCGTTGGTAGAACGCGTAAAGGAAAGCGGTAAACGCTCCCAAGTCTAGACCCGTCGTACCGACATTCAGCAGGTGATCGTGCAGACGCATCAGTTCGGCAAGGATCGTTCGCAGGTACTTGCAGCGCGGGGTCAGTTCGATTCCCAGCAACTTCTCCACCGCATGATGCCAGGCGATTTCGTTGGCCAGCGGAGAAATGTAATTCATCCGGTCAACGATGGTGACGTACTGGTTGAAGTCGAGGTGTTCGCCCAGCTTTTCGAAGCCGGAATGCAGGTATCCGATGTGGGGAACCGCATTCACCACGGTTTCGCCATCGAGCGTCAGCACCAGTCGCAACGTCGTATGAGTTGCCGGGTGCTGCGGGCCGAAATTAAGCGTCCAGAGATACTCCTTTTCAGGAGCGTCCATTTCAGCGAGATCGGAAACTTCAAACGGCATTGGAAGCCTCTGGAACGATGAACGTCAATTCAGTCGAAAACCACTCGAATACAAAAAACGGCTAGCTTTCCGCTCGGGTCACAACCGGGAAGTTATGGCGTTCGCCACGTCCCTTGAGCGGATAGTCTTTGCGAAGCGGGTTCGCAGTGAACTCATCCGGAGTCAAAATCCGTCGCAAATCAGGATGACCCGTAAACGTAATGCCAAACATATCAAAGACTTCACGTTCCAGCCAATCCGCTGATTTCCAGAGCGAATAGGCAGATGGAAGCGTTGGCTTGGGATCATTGACGAAGGTTTTCAGAACCAGTCGCTCGCCCGTTGCAACGTTGATAAAGACGTAGACAACGCCAAAGCGATCGGTTGCCCCTTCGTACTCGAGGTAATCGACGGCGGTGACTTCGGACAGCATGTCAAAGCCAAGATCCGACTTCAGGCATTGAAAAATCGCCTGCAACTTAGCCGCCGGGACAACCACGCGGCGATTGTCACGGAACTGACTGAATGTCAGCGTGTCATCGAGAAACTTCGACTTCAAAACGTCTTCGGTGGACATGCTCAACTTCCGGTGAGATTCAGTTCAGCGAGATCAGTTGTTCGTTGGCTTCGCGAATTCGAATCAATTCGTCCTTGTCGAACGGAACAGGACCAGTCGAATGATCGCGACGGGCGAATTCGGTTCCATTCAACGTTCCGCCGTGCTTGATCTTGTCCTGCAGGGCGATGATTCCAGCCATCAGTTGCTCAGGACGCGGCGGACAACCAGGGATGTACATGTCCACAGGGATAAAGCGATCAATCCCCTGAACAACGGCATAAGTGTCGAACACACCGCCGGTACAGGCACAGGCCCCCATGCTGATGCACCACTTTGGCTCGGGCATCTGCAACCAGATTCGTTGCAACACGGGAAGCATTTTCATAGCAACACGACCAGCGACGATCATCAAGTCGCACTGCCTGGGGCTGAATCGCATCACTTCGGCACCGAATCTGGCCAGGTCGAATCGGCTCGAGGCGGTCGCCATCAACTCAATACCACAACACGCAGTTGCAAACGGCATCGGCCACAGGCTGTTGGCACGCGCCCAACTGGCTGCAGCATCCAGAGTCGTCATGAAGATATTGTCGGGAACGTCTTTCATCGCCATTTGAAGACCCCTTTCCGCCACGCATAAATGTACGCAATCGCCAGTGTTCCCATGAAAACGAGCATGACGCCGAATACGGTTGGTCGCATCGCCAGTGGAACTCCCAGACCTTCGAACGATGAATCGTCGATGTAAGCAGCGACAGCCCAAGGGTATAGAAACAAGAGTTCGACGTCGAACACGAGGAACAGGATCGCGACGAGATAGAATTTCACGTCAAACGGCTGTCGGGCATCGCCAACCGGATCCATGCCGGATTCGTACGGCATTTGTTTGACGGCAGTTTTCTTACTGGGTCCGACAAGGTGAATAACGACAAGATTCGTAATGACGAATCCCACCATCACCGCGGCGTAAATTAGAATGGGGTGGAATGTATCCATGTGTGATTCGTTGCGCTGTCTCGTTAAGGACAAACTGGATGAAACACGGAATTCTCAGGCAGTTTCCTATCCAAGGTTTGGGTAAGGAAGGCTATCCAGCAGGGGTAAGTTGGACCAAAAAGCGTCCAACTGGATTCTGCAAAGCCAGCGGATTCTAGGATTGCCCCCCGTAAACTGCAACGCAGCCTACGTGAACGCACCTTGCGATTCTGACAGAGGTTACCGAATTCCAAAAGTCTCTACGGAAAACACTCTGACGATTCCTGAAATCGAGAATGAGATTTCCCGTTTTCTCAGTCGATTTCCGGGTCGAATTTCAGACAATCCGGGTATAATTGCGGGGTTGAACGCCTAAGACGGATTCCCTGCCGACATTACCAATGGATTGGACAGCCCATGTACGAGGAGCAACGGACAAGGAGCACCTTCGCCAGGATTCGCAGCGACGTTTCAGCCGTTGGGCGACGGGCGACAAGGCTCTGCACATGTCTGGTTCTTCTTTCGCTCATCACGACGAATGTGATTGCCGCAGATCGTAAAGATCCCGCCGCAGCAAGCACTGAGCATCCCTTGGTCGTTTTTGCGATCGCAAGTGGCGATCGTCTCAAAGAACGATCGCAACAGCTTGCTGACACCATTGCTCAGCCAGACTTGGCGAACAAACTCAAGCTGGTTTTGACGATGGGTCTGAGCCAATTGACGTCATGCGACGACTTCGATTCGACGCGCCCCATGGGTTTCATGTCGTATCTGACGGGTAAGCGCGGCATTGAGGGACTCGGTGACGGCTCATCCGATTTGTCTCTTGATGACTTACTGGATCCTGACGACTTGATGGGAAAAGCAATCTACTTTTTTCCTGTGCACAATGGACTGGAATTCGTTGAATCACTTGGAAAGATCGCGAAAAAACAATTCATACCAACACCGGGTACGCCAGGCTACTTCGTGAACGAACACGGGAAGATCCAACCCCTGCGAATTCGTGGCAAGTACGTCTTCTATTTTTCTGGCGAATTCGCTGATCGCGAGCTTCCTGATCTACCTGGACTACTGAGACCGCTGCTGATCAATCGCGATGTCGTTCTTTCCGTTCAGGCCCGGGGAATCCCTGCCCTATTGCGAGAGACCGTCGGCGAGCAGATCAAGATGTCTGCCGCAGCCAGGCTTCAACGATTTGACGACGAACCGGAAGTTGATTTTCGCTGGCGAACCTCGCTTGGTGCCTTTCAGCAGCAACTGATTGATATCGCCGTGTCGCACGTTGACGAAATCAACCTCGGTTTGAAATTCGATGCGAATCAGTCGATGGCGTTTTTTGATCTGGACGTGGTTGGTCCTAGAAATGGCAAGCTGGCAAAGCTGTGCAGCGGACTTTCCACGAAGCAAGCATTCTTTCCTGCACCATCTGATGAGCCATCGGGCGAACTTGAAATTTCGATGCCAATCGATCAGCGGATGGCCAAGCCACTGATCGATGCACTGCTCACTTCTGCAAAGGACCTCAGGCAAAACAGCGATCAATCAGATGGACAGAATGCCGCAGCCGAGGTGTTCCAATCCCTGGCGGCGACGTTGGAAGCCGGGCACTTTGACATGCGAATGTCTGTTCATGGTTCTGCGCAGAGTCAAGAATACTTGCTGGGCTTTCGTCTGAATCGCATTAATCAGGTTGCCGAGGCTCTACCCGTCTTGATGGCTCAATACGCAAAAGAACATGGTTTGACATACGAGTTGCAATCAATCGACGAGGTGCCAGTCCATCGCATCACGATTGGGCGTATCGCAGAGTTATTGGAACCCATCGCAGACGCCACGATTTCTCCCGAGAGCCCTCTGTGGCTGGCATTCGGTCAGCAAACAATCTGGATCGCATTCGGCTCAGCGCAAAATGGTGGAGCCCCCGTAGCGCTTCGCGAGGCGATCCGCTCGCAATCAACCCCGCGAACGGTGACAAATAAATCAAATTTCCCGTTACAACTGAGGGCTCGTACCAGTTCGCTCATTCCGCCAGACGTTCCAGAGCAGGATCAGGCGGGTACGAAAGAGATCGAGCAGGTGTCAGCCGACGCTGAAGAAGAAAAGAAGAAACTCATTACCGACCAACTGAAGGATGTGGTTCGCGCGGCGTTTCGAGATCGCCCTGATTCCATTCGGTTGGATGCTCGCCCCACTGATACAGGCCTGAAAATCCGAATCACCTGCGAAGAAGCTTTGGTCATGCTGTTCGCAGCAACCATTGCCGAAGAAAGTCTGGACTTCGAAGAATGATCCAGGGAGTGAAGAGGCTTCACGTCCGTGTCGAGTCGGAGCATGGGTTATATGCTGCAGCTCGATGTCCGCGGGATGCCAAACTTAAGTTGGATGCGCTCAATGCCACGTTTTTCCGTCCTGACACACGATCATCCCTTTTTGCACTGGGATTTCCTGCTGGAAACAGGCGAATCGTGCCGTACCTGGCGTTTGCATTCGCCGCCGGATTCTGGCGGCGAAATCATTGCAGAGCAACTTCCCGACCATCGGTTGATCTATCTGACATACGAAGGCCCCGTGAGCGGCAATCGCGGAACTGTCCGTCTGTGGGATGCTGGGACGTACGATACGATCACATTTGGAACGAGCGAACTCAGAGTCAAGCTATGCGGGCGTAACCTGACCGGAATCGTTCATGTCACGACGTCGGGCGATGGTTCATGTCGATGGACGCTGCATCGCGGCAGTGCTGATTCGCCATTCAATCTGTGATCGATGCCATGTATTACCTGCACTGCATCACAAAGTTCTTCATCTGGTAGATCACGCGACCATCGACTGACAGATACCCCTCTGCGGTAACTCGACGTTGTTCATCATCGATCTGTCGAATGACTGTTGTGACCGTCACAAGTTGATCCCTGGGGATCACCTGGCCGCGATAGACCCATTCATGCTTGTCTGCTGGAGTCGGTACAGCATTCCCGCTT
The DNA here is from genome assembly GCA_963977965.1 of uncultured Schlesneria sp. Classification (GTDB taxonomy): domain Bacteria; phylum Planctomycetota; class Planctomycetia; order Planctomycetales; family Planctomycetaceae; genus Schlesneria. Next base: position 8,947 of record CAXBSB010000082.1, on the reverse strand, counting down.
TCGTGGATTGCGGGGGTGAAAAACTTCGCACCGGGACCGAGTTGCCAGCGATGTGCCGCAAACACTTTGACGAGTTGCCAGAACGATTCCAGGCCGAGTGATCCTGGCACCACCGGGTCTTCGTAGAAATGGGCCTTGAAGAACCATGCCTCGGGATCGACTGGCATCGTGCCGATGACACACCCCTTACCATAGGGGCCGCCATCGGGGACCAGGCATTCAATGCGCTGAATCATGCGAAACTGAGGATCAGGAAACGGGGCGTCCTGAGGATACATCCCGCGGATACATCGATTTTTCTCCTCGGCCGAAGGCTGGTAAGGGATGGCTTCGCGGATCCCAATCTGGTTGGCCAGCGCCGCCTTGGAAAAGAATCCAAAATAGGTGTTGCCAACGTAGACCGGTTCACCGCCGCAGCGCAGATCAAAGTCATAGTGCTGAATGATCATGCCGGCCGAGTTCGAAACGCGAGTCATCTTGACGGTCGTCGATAATGTCCCCGATGTTGGCGTCACTTCGCGATACTGAATCGCGGTTCCACCCAGATTGCGGAACGACAGGTCGGTATCACTGGTCAGCGCTGAACCAAGATAACCGGCCAGCCAGCCGCATGGTTGAAGGGCAGTTTCCAGCAGGACAGCAAACGGCATCGTCGGCTGACGGTTTGAAGCGAAGTACCAGGCATCTACCGGAACATCGTATTGAGCGACGATTTCGCCCCCCGCCTGCAGAACCCACGGCTGACAGTTCTGAATCGAAACAACGCGATCCAGGAACTGAAAAGGTGGTCCAGGAAGCCGAGCGATCTTACGTTCACCGTCGAATGGCAGATAGCGATCCCCAAAAGCTTCCGATGGCTTTCCGATCGCAAATGCGGTGATTCGATCCGTATCAAAAATGGCAGGGCGACGGTCATAGACCGGCCGGACTGGGGTTGCAGGACGACGGGCCTGCCACAACGATTCGATGGCGTCTCGCGTCAAACCGCTCAGTCGAACGGACATGTCCGTGATTTCCACGATGGGCTTGCCATCAGCGTACATCAAGGCATCGGCCAGGCAGTACGGGGCTTGATCGCTTTGATCCGAATCCTTGCTGCTTCGACCGTAGCCGACTTCTTTTAATGTGACTTCGTACCAGACCTTTTTCGTTCCGGCCAGAACCTGTCCGCGACATTTGAGGCGACTGCGGACTTCTGGAATCGGTTCGTACGCGACCTTTCCCGCTTCACCAATCCATCCCATTCTCAACAGATAGACACGCAGCGTGTGCATGCAGCATTCGTACATCAACGTACCGGGCATCACCTGGTCGTCGCAGAAATGGCACGTCAGGAACCAGTCGTCGGGATGAATATCCAATTCCCCAAGGATGGTCCCCAGGCCGAATTTGCCACCCGTTGGATCAACCTTCAGAATTCGATCAACGAGCCACATGCGACCTCGAGCGTCGCCGTTGTCACCGACCAATCCTGGTATCGTAACGGGTGTCTGCAGCGGAAGGCTTTCAAATGCGGGACCGAAACAGGCTGCCAGCTGACCACCACGCAGTGCGAGCAACTGGTCATCGTCATAACTTTCGACCGTCATTGGAACCGGATCACTCCAGTCGTCGGGACGAACTCCCGGCCGCGGGCGCTTGTCCAGTGCCGTGTGGACGATCCCTTTGCCTCCTGCCAGTTCCGCTTCAGTGAAGAAACCTGCACAGCCTTCGCGCATCGTCAGCAGGGGCCGACCATCGACGGTGGCATCAAATTCGAAGCGGAACAGAAAGGTGCTTCCCTGCCGGAAGAAGTGCAAAACGCGAATGTCGTAATTGATCGTCTTGCCGGGTTGAGGCAAAGCATCATGGAATGTGACGACCGCATCCAGCAGGCGATAACAGGCCAGCCCTTTTGTTTCGAAATCGATCCCCAGCCATCCAGACAAGAATAGATCCGCCTGTCCAGATTCCACCGCGATACAGGTGGGTATGCGACCGCAATCGAGGTACCAGGCTCCCGGATGAATATCATGCTCGGTAACAACTCGCCCCGATGTCATCGACAGTGGTTCACCTTCGATGTTCAGAATTCGATCCACCAGCATCAGCGGTTCATCGGGCAGGCGAACTCGTGTCGGATGCGCATCAATCGCGGCAAACTTCTGACCCAGAACTCGACCAATTTTCCCAATCGCGAATTCCATGCACTGCTGCCGATTCAGGGCTCGCGGTGGCTCGATTGGAATCTCCATCGTGACATTGATCCGTGGTGGCTCAATCACGGGTTCAAAAGGCATGACCGGTGGTGCCATGGTCAACGTCGATTCGACCGGCTGTCCGGCCTGAGCGAGTCGAGCAAGATGTTCAGCAGCCAGCCTTTCGTAACGGGCGGAAAGCCGCAGAAAGACTTCATGAGCTTGAGTGCGCTGGTCGGTCATGAGTTGAAACTGGTCCCAAAGACTGAGGAATTCTGGATCATGATGGCAGAAGTCGGGGATCAAACCATTGTGCGATGATGAGCCCCCTGCAGAAAAGGCTGTTTCGGACACGGTTCCCACAGGCGACTCACTTTCCATCAACGGATCCGGTATTTCGACGGGAAGCGGCATGGCAACTGGCTCAGGGATTGTAATGGCAGGGGGCGACTCACGAAGACGCGGCAGTTCCTGAGTACGACCGATTGATGTCCCCAGTGGTGACGGAAACCGCCAGCCGTCGGCAGGTGCGGGAATCTCGTACGGCAGTCCGCCGACTCGCGTTTTTACCATGCGAAGCATGGGGGGAACCTCGTCCGATTGCACAGGCAGGTTCCCGTAGAGGTATTTCAGGTCCACCGGAACCCGTTCCGAAATCAACGCGGCCAGCAGTTCGATAAACGACTCAACCGGACGTGATGTGACTGGCAGTACGGAGCGAGAGAAGTGAGGTCGTTCACCGAGGATCTCGTCGATCATGCGAGCACACGATGACCCAGGCCCGATCTCGACAAAGATGCGGGCCCCGTCCGAGTAGGCCTGTTCTACCACTTTCGGGAAGTCGATTGTCTGGACTGCTTGAGCCACAATCGCATTGGCTGCCGATTGACGCGTCAATTCGTACCTGCGTCCCGTCGCGGCACTGTAGTAGTCGATCGGCTTGACCCCGGTTGCGGTCTGCACCATAGGTGGTGTTGTCCGCATCAGGTGCAATTCCAGATAGGCCGCTTCGACCTGACGAAGAACATTGCAATGGACCGTGCTGGGGGACCCCAGTGGTACGAACCGGGCTTTGAGGTCGTTCACCAGACGGTCGACCAGTTCGCGTTCGCCGCCAATCACACACTGTCGCGGAGTGTTCACGATCAACAGATAGACCCGCGGATCAACGGTTCCGGAGCAGATCCGCTCAATCGCACCGCGAATGTCGTCTGCGGAGCGGTCGATTAACCCCGATCGCCACGGGACGGCTTCGTTTTCAGGGATGTTCCAGGCCTTACGAGCGGCCTCAAATGGTGCGACAAGATCACTGCCGAAAAGGGGTGAACGATGCATCCGCTCCAGCATCTCATCGCGTTCGGTCCACGCTCGCAATCCGAATAACGCGGCCGACTCACCCAGGCTGTAACCGACACTTGCAGACGGCTGAATTCCAAACAATGACAACAGGTCACAGACAGCCGAGCCAATCGCGACCTGCGAGAAAATCATGGACTTGTGGTCAATCGAACGAATTCCATCCGAGAACCAGATGTTGTCGACCGCGATCTGCCGACCCAGTTCGCGATTTTCCACCAATTGGCGACGCAAAGCTTCAGGAAAGATCGATAACAGAGTGCGGCCCATCTGTCGAAACGCGTTGCCCGATCCTGGGAAGACGAAGGCGACTCGGCCTGCCAGTGGACGCGGGGTAAAATGAACGTCTCGGGCAAACCCTCTCGTCCTCTGATCAGATCGCAATCGCTCCCGGCCTCGTTCAATTGCCAATAACAATTCGGCTGACGATCCTGCAACGAGCGTCAATGCCAGTCGTTTCGCTGGTTGCGGAGGAGATTTCTGGAACCAGCGAATTGCAATCTGTTCTGCAGTTTTTGGTGAGCGGGCGATCAGCGCCAGCTCGTTCAGCTTCTGCTCAATCTCGGTGGTGGAATCACCATCGATAACAAACAAGGCCGCAGGAAGTTCACCGATTGGTCGCCGCTGTTCCTGCCCCGTGAATTCTGTAGAAGTCGTGCTTTCACAAATCTCCAGTGCGGCGATGGAATTCGTACGCAGTACAGGAAGGGGCTTGCGAAGTTCGCCGAGAGGAGCAGACAGGTCGATCGTGGCAACGTGATGACCTCGCCAGTCAGACTCCTTCTCCTGATAACCGAGTTTGCGTTGCGATCGATTCAGCCGGAAATAGGTCTCCAGAATAGGCAGAGCCAGATAACCTGCAATGCCTGTAGGTTCCTTTGTGGCCTGGAATGCGGTAGTGGACGATGGCGACTCATTCGATTGGCGGACGATGGCATACGTCCGTTCGTTCGCTGCATCAACATCTGGGAGTCGTTTCAGAATAAATGCTTCTGCAACGTCGATATGAAGCGGTTGAGCGGACGTGATTGGTAACACTTTGTCGGGTGAAGCTTTGAGGTTAACAGCCTCAAGCCCAACACGTGTTGAGAACCCGCGAAAAGCAATCTCTGATTCGTGTCTGTTATCCGCGATGCTCCAGCGAGGATCTGAAGCAATGACAACACCCCCGACAATGGCTCGATCGAGATCGCCCCGTTGCAGGGATCGAACCGCCAGTTCGAGAGCAATCGCTTCGGAATTCTCACCACACGAAATCGTAAAGCTGGGACCGCCAATATCGAATTCCCGAGCCAGTCGACTCGCGACAATCCCCCCGAGATTCCCCATCACGCGATTGGGCGTCAATGGTGGCCCGGCAGCCGCTTTGAGCTGGCTGATCCATCGAATTAACTGATCCGCATCCAGGTTCATTCCCAGTTGCGTCGCCCAATGTTCAGCATCCTGTTCGATCGACCAGCGGAAGTGAAAATTCGTTGTGTTGGGATCGAGTTCAATCCCGATAAAGACGCCTGTCCGATTCGACAGTTCCTGCGAATCGGTGCCGGAGATTGTGTCTGGAGCACGCGGCGAACCTGCGTCTTCGATGGCCTCGGCGGCGACCTTCAGCATCAGTTGCTGCTGAGGAAGCATGTCCTGCATTTCCAAAGGAGGAATGCGGAATCGTCCCATCGGCATTTCAACTTCGGCGATGCCACATCCGCGCACTGGTGGCGATGACGTGTCACTTGCTTCTTCAGATGCAACTTCTGTCTGATACCAATTGGATTGATTGGCACCCCACCAGTTCAATTCAACAGGCTCAGACGGATACCCTTGAAACGCATTCGACTGGAACTGATTTCGGGATGTCCAGGTTCCCGAGTGAACGTCCATCCCGACGACGGCGGCTGGAATCTGTGATGTTTCGATTTGAAGGGCAGGCGGAGTACCTCGGCCCGTTACAACCTCGTTCAACCCCTGCCATTCCTCGATCAGCACGTGAGCGTTGATCCCACCGAATCCAAATGCATTGATCGTGGCACGACGCGGGATGGGATTTCGTGAGACTGGGTCGAGATCGGTGCGGGTGGTCCACGGTTCGGCCCGGCTGAGAACCCGGAACGGACTCGTCGATTCGGCAAGCTTTTCTGCAGGCTGCCGAAAGTTTGCAGTGGGTGGCAACGTCTTGTGTCGCAGCGCTAGCAGTACCTTCATCAATCCTGCGGCACCAGCACCTGTCAGCAGATGCCCCACGTTCGACTTCACTCCGCCAATGACGCATTGCTGAGGCAGTGAAGATTCATGCTCCCAGAGTTGGTGCAGACTGTTGATTTCAACGGCGTCACCCACAGGGGTTCCGGTGGCGTGGCATTCGATCAGGTCGACGTCACTCGGTTTCCAGCCAGCCTGTTCGTAAGCGGAACGCATGGCCCGAAGCTGACCTTCCGAATGAGGAGCCAGCAGGTTCGCTCCGCGATCATTAGACAGGCCGATTCCTGCGATGATCCCGTAAATATGATCCCCATGAGCAACGGCATCGCTGAGGCGTTTCAGGACAAACACACCTGCACCTTCGCCCACGACCAGTCCGTCAGCTTCGGAACTCAGCGGAGCACAGCAACCTCGACGCGATAGAGCCTGAAGTTGTGCAAACCCCATCTGTGTGTACTGGCAATCGGGTCGCGACATCCCCCCCGCCAGCATCGCATCTGCGCGGTGCGACAACAATTCCTCAGCCGCAAACTTCAGCGAATACAACGACGACGCACACGCGGCATCGAGTGTGAATGCGATCCCCCCGAGCCCGAGCCCTTGAGCAATCAGGCTGGCAGGAAGTCCTGCAGCGAATCGATTCAGGGGATGCCAGTCACTGCGCCGCAGACTTTCCTTCAGGCGTTTGACAGCAGATGGGTCTGCTAATGAATTGAGCCCGTGCGGTGATTGGCTATCACGTGAGCAGGCAGCAGCGGCGGTGTCGATCACTCGCTCAATGAATGTTCGCCCCAGAACATCACGACAAATGGCGGACGTCGATTCGGTCGGAAGGGCGATATTGCCCAGGATGACACCCACGCGCGAACGATCAACCTGAAACAGTTGGCGCGAATCGCGAAACGCTGCCCTGGCGGCATGCAATCCGAGATGGAACATCGGGTCCAGTCGCGAAAGCAGAGCTCGGGGCAGGTCGAGTCCCTCGGGGTCGAATTCGAACCCTTCGATAAAGCAGCCCCAGGTCGAATAGACCCGATCAGGCTGCGGTGGCCACGGGGCATACGCCTTGTCCGGGGAGAGGTACCAGCGACCTTCTGGAACGGGACGTCCCGCGTCCTTTCCAGCGGCGATATTTTCCCAGAACGTGGACAGATCGGGCGCGCCGGGAAAGATCCCGCCGATGCCTACGATGGCGATCCGTTCCGAACTGTCATTTCGAGGCATTTGGGTTCCGAAGCTTATTTGACGGCAATAGCTGCCGATTTTATCCAGAGTCTGGTGCGCGCTCTCGTCAAATCGCAGGATCGTGCACACATCGCCCATCATAGTCAGCCCCAACTGCGCACTCCAACGACCCTTCTGCAATCTGTCAGTAAACGAATCCTTACGATCGGAAGAACCGTTCAAGTCGGAACCCGCGGCGGACCGATGCCAGACTGATACGTAGGTAAATTCCCTCTGATCCGAATCCTCCAGAACCGGACAGACTCAGGGCAGTACCACTCAAACAGGTGAGGGAAGATGCGACGCAGCATGATTTTCAGTCTGTTCCTGGCGAGTTGCCTGGCGACCGGATGTCGTTGCTGCAGCCTGTTGAACCCCTACGCCAACGCAGTCGACGACATCAACGACACGCACGTCTATTTCGACAACTGGTACAATCCCCGTCTGGATGTCAGCCGCGCGGGCAAACCGGACTGGTGCGGCCCGCTCAACAGTCGAATCGGCAGAAACATTTGCTATCTGGGCTGTTACGACAGGTACGACGACTGCAATCTGTATCCGCCATCGCACCCGTACACCTACCCTGGCAGCAATCTACCCGGGCCACTGGACTCCGCCGTCATGCAGGAACCCCCGACACCAACTCCGGCACCTGCGCCAATGCCTGCCAGCATTGACTGAGCATCGCAAAAGATAACGCGGGGTGGCCCAGATGTCGCTTTGGACGTCTGGGTTTACGAGAGGCAAATCTCCAGTATGTCTGCCCCACGTTCCTCTTGTGAACCCAGACGCTGAAGCAGCGTCTGGGCCACCCCGTCACCCAACAGACTTCCAGAGACAAAGAAGTGGGTAACATGGACCTGATCGACCTGTTCCAATAGTCGCGGCTGTTCCGCATTTTGCGGACTGTTTTTCAGAGCGGCGCGACTTGGTGTCTTGGTTGTTTCCGTGTTTTTTTGAGACACCGCAGTTGACGCACCGCGTTCCCTGTGCCCAAAATTCAGCTAGATGAACAGGTTCTGCCGTTCGAGCCAGTCCCAACGACTGCGAGCGTCACTGAGTTAGGCGGATGCGTTGCCAGCATAGACGGAATTCTTCCCAGAAAAGACGGAATTCGCATATTTCCAGAAAAGAAAGATTCCGTCTAATTTTAGTTCGGCGGCGAGGGATCCCATGAAACGGACACTGCTCCTTGGACTAGCGGTCACAGGGCTCGTTTGCATCGTTATCGCAGATGACATTCCGATGAAAGATCCTGACGACAACGAGGGAAGGTCTAAATTGCTTGGGGCCTTGCAGGTCCCAGTTCGCCAGTTAAAAGACTATCAGCACTGGTCGATGCTGACTCCAGGTGCCGTGGATACATCGGACCGTCAATTCTTTCTCTGTGGCTTATCGACAAAACGGGACCAAGATGAAAAGCGCCAAGGGCCTCACTGGTCGCCAGCAATCAGGGTATATGCGAATCCGACAGCGAAAGCCGCAATCGACGGCAAAAGCAAGACGTTTCCGCGTGGAAGCGTTCTGGTAAAGGAAAAGCTAAACGGGAAGTCGATTGACGCAATTACGGCCATGATTCGCGAGGGCGATCGTTACGACTGGTCCGACGAAAAGAATAATTGGCGGTATTTTTACGTCGATTGGAGGGAAGAAATGCAGTTCGGGCGAATCGAAGCGTGTCGTTCATGCCATCAGAAGGCTAAAGCGTCGGACTTTGCATTCCTTAAATACTCGGACCGTTCTGGTTATTCGTCGCCGTGAATGCGATCACATTATCTAGGCTGCATCATCAATGGTGGCGCATTGGCCCTGACGTCGATTTGGACGTCTGGGTTTACGAGAGGCAGATTTCCAGTTTGCCTGCCCCACGTTCGGGTGGCCCAGATGTCGCTTTGGACGTCTGGGTTTACGAGAGGCAGATCTCCAGTATGTCTGCCCCACGTTCCTCTTGTGAACCCAGACGCTGAAGCAGCGTCTGGGCCACCCCGCCAACCTTT
>CAXBSB010000081.1:0-29222 GCA_963977965.1 uncultured Schlesneria sp. | reverse complement strand
CGACAAGGCCGTGTCTTCGCTCGTGGGGCGACGCGAATCGCCAATCCATCCCCCCGTGCGAATCGCGCCGCACGACGACATTCCGCCGAAAACGCACGGCCTTGTCGAGGACTCCAAAACCGTGGCGCCCCGCTTGGACGGCTTCCTGTGACTATCAAGGAACGACTGCCCACGACTGCACCCCGCCTACTAGCCCGGCCAGCCGGCGATTTCTGATGCGATCGTGGAGAAGGGCAATGTCGTTTAGAGGCCTTAACATGTGGTGACGTCGAACTCGTCACACCTATCCGATCAGTTCCGCAATCGGCTGACCTTCATTCAGCACGGGCAGTGGTCGTCGGCCTTGATCGTAGAAGACGTGGTGGTGATCGATGCCCAGTGTGTGGTACATCGTCGACAGGACGCATCCGGGCGTGTAAGGCTTGCTGGTTGGGTATTCTGCCTTGGAATCCGTCGTGCCGATCGCCTGTCCCATCTGCAAGCCGCCGCCTGCAAACAGAACACTCATGGCACCCGGCCAGTGATCGCGGCCGGCCTGCGGATTGATTCGTGGGGTTCGACCGAATTCTCCCATGGCCATCACCAGGACTTCATCCTGCAGGCCTCGCACATAGATGTCGTCTACAAGGGCTGCGACGGCACGGTCGAAGGCTGGCAGCAGGCGGTTCTTTAATTCGGCGAAGTTGTTCCCGTGAGTGTCCCAGCCACCCCCGGCCTGAACGGTGACATAGGTCACACCCGATTCGACCAGGCGCCGTGCCAAGAGGCAGCTTTGTCCCAGGTCGTTGCGTCCATACTTCTCACGCAGACGAGGGTCTTCCTTGTGGATATCGAAGGCTCGCAACGCTTTTTCGTTCGTCACCATTTCGAAGGCATCGCGGTAGAACTTGTCCAGGCCAACGATATCGCCCTTGGTGTCGATATCGCGACGGATCGTATCGACTTGTCCCAGCAGTTGCTGGCGGCGTTCTAGACGGTTTACGTTCAGGTTTCCCGGCAACTTCATGTTGCGAACCTGGAACCCATTGTCGTTCGGATTGCTGTCCGGAGAGAACGGATTGTACGAGGCACCCAGGTAGGCTGCTTTACCCAGGTCCAGTCGATTCGGGACGTTGCAGTAAGCGGGCATTCCCGGTTCGTTCGGACCTCGCAACGCTGCGACAACGGATCCGCACGATGGATAGATGTTATCGTTCACTTCGATTGTCGGCTGATACCCCGTCAACATCCACTGGGAGCCCATTCCGTGCCCCGCATTGGTGTGGAAGGCAGATCGAACGACCGAGAACTTGTCGAACATCGTCGCCTGCAGTGGCAGATGTTCGCCGATTTCAATCCCCGGAACATTGGTCGGAATCGGCTTGAATTCACCGCGATACTCAGCCGGAGCCGTCGGCTTCAGGTCGTACATATCGATGTGGCTGGGACCACCCGCCTGCCAGACCAGGATCACCGACTTCCGCTTGGCAGACGTACCAGCTTCCTTGGCCATGGCTTCGCCACGCAGCAGGTTTGGCAGCGTCAGACCGCCAACCGCAAGACCGCCGACTCGCAGGAAGTTCCGGCGGTCAACTCGCGAAGGCTTGCTGTCGCACGTCTGAATGGATGATCCGAGAATATCGAACATTTTACGTCCCCGTTTTCAAAACGAGCATCAGGTCAATCAGTGGTTAAACAGGAATTCGCGAGAGTTCAGCAAGGTCCAAAGCAAGTCTTCCACGGCCTTCCGTGGTTCGGCATCGCGGTCGATATATCCAGTGGCCGTTGATAGTTCGGCAGGGGTCGGAAATCGAGAGAACGTGGCGAGGTATAACTCTTCGACGATTTGAGGGGTAGTCCGCTTTGCCTCGAACATTTTGGCGATACGGGCATTACCGTTCTGCAGCTTCCCTTCCAGTTCGTCGGAATTTGCCAGCAGCAGGACCTGCGACAGTGTGGCAGAAGTCGATCGTTCACACTCGCAACCGCTGACTCGCTTGGGTCGGTCGAAGGTGTCGAGGAAATACGAGCCAAACCGTTCGTGGGGCAAATCGATGGCTCGCGAATCGGCACTCATGTTGCTGAAGTTCGTTTTGAATCCGGTGGCCTGTTCGACTGCATCGTGAGCCACTTCGGCAGGAAGACGCCGTGCGAAGAATCGAGCAAAGTTCTGCTGATCCTTGCGGTTTTCATCCGTCGGTTCCGACGCCAGTTGATAGGTCTGGCTCTGCACCATCAACCGGATCATGTGTTTGACGTCGAACTTGTGATCACGAAATTCTTTGGCGAGAGCATCCAGCAGTTCTGGGTTGGAAGCAGGATTGGTTTCGCGCAGGTCGTCGACTTCGTGAACCAGACCGCGACCGTAGAAGTGGCCCCAGAGTCGATTGACCATCGTCTTCGAGAAGAACGGGTTTTCTGGTTTGGCCATCCAGTCAACCAGAGCGTGTCGCGGATCTTCTTCGGGCGTAAATGTTGCGACCGCACCATCAAGATACTTTGGCTCGATCTGCTTCCCCGTGACAGGATGGCGTTCGCCGATTGTCACATTCGGGGACGTGAAATACGGAGGTGGTTCACCGAATGACTTTCGCCCCAGACGCGTGTAGAAACCTGCCAGACCATAGTAGTCGTCCTGGGTGAAGCGTTCGTAAGGATGGTGGTGGCACTTGGCACACTGCAGTCGCAAGCCGAGGAACACTTGAGCCGTGTCGGCCGTCACCTGATGAAGCTGGTCGTCGCGTGATTGCCAGAACCAGTTGATTGCCGGTGCATCGGCCCATTCACCGCTTGCTGCGACAATCCCTCGCACGAATTCGTCGTACGGGCGGTTTCGAGCCACCATGTCTTTCAGCCAGTTATGGAACGCATACGACGCGCGGTCGGCTCCCGCAAGATTCGAATTCCGCAGGATCGAACCCCACTTCAAGGCGAAGTACGCGGGATAGTCGGGCGATGCAAGCAATCGCTCGATAGCACGGTCTCGCTTGTCCGTTCCAGAATCCGTCAGGAAAGCACGAGCCTCATCGACAGTCGGCAGTCTTCCACACAGATCGATCGTTGCACGACGCAGGAACGTCGGGTCATCACATCCGTTGCTGGGCTTCAGTCCCAGCTTTTTCCATTTTTCAGCAGCCAGTTGATCGATGAAGTTGCGAGGCTTGAAGTTTGGCAGGCTGGCCAATGGTGCCCCTTGAGGGCGCAGGATTCGGCAGATCGCGACCTGACCCATGTATCGGGTCATGATGGCTGCTTCACCTGTTGGTTCATTGGCTGTGACCAGTCCATCGTCGCTGACCACCGCCACGACATCGAGGTTTGTTGAGTACTGTGCTTCGCGAGTCACATCGCGTCTGGAACCATCGGAGTATTCTGCCATCACGGCGATCTGCTGTTGCTCATTGGCTTCCATGACTCGTTCGCCAGGAATCATTCGCAGTTTCACGACGTGCGGCACATTGGGAGCGGAGGCTGGAGCGCCTGCCTGAATCCACGAGTGGATTAACCGATACGGTTCGGTTCCGGGTTCCAGCCGACGGCCTCCGCCATGGGGAACCAGCCCGGCCCCTTTCAGGAGCAACAGGCTCTTGTCCGGAGCCGACACCATGACGCGACGTCCACGCCCTTCGCTTACCAGCGACTGGTAGTCGAACTCGGTGTCGAACCCAAACAAAGAGAGTTTAAATCCATTCTGGCCACGAGCTTTTCCGTGGCAGCCTCCTGAATTACAGCCGAACCGGCTGAGCAGCGGTTCAATTTCGGTCGCAAAGTCGACCGTGCGGATATTCTCGAATCCTGTGACTTGAACGGGAACGACAGTGGACTGACCACCGATCTTCACTTCGATCTCGACAAGACCGTTGGCGTGTGGGACCAGGTAGCCCGATGGATCAACAGAGACGATTTCCGGATTGCGGCTTTGGTAGGTCGCTTTCCGGGTTGCATCACGTCCATCGACGCTGACGAGCAATTGCCGGCGAGCAAACGCGTCTGTGAATTCCACCCTGGCAGGTTCCACGCGTAATTCAGCAGCCTGTGACGATGCCACTAGTGCAGTGAACACGAGGAATCCGATTGTGGCAAATCTGGAATTCATGGCGGGTCTACTTGGTGGCTGGTTCGTGCAGGCAGGTGGAGTTGACGGTTCAGCGCGCCTCCCTATCAACTCCAATCGGCATCCGTTTAATCGTACTCCGCAGAAAAACCGCTGGCAATTCCCAACCCGCTTCCGACTGCGGATGACAGGTAATTTGTAGCGATTAGTACGGGTCGCACTTCCGTTTCGCGATGCGAACTTGCATTGGATCTAGTAGTGGTATGCCAAAGCAAAAAACGGGTGTTCATTGTGACGGGAGGGCGAGGCTCCCGCCGAGCCGCTAAGTCGATGTGCGTCAAATCCTTAAGCGGCTCAGCAGGAGCTTCGCCGTCCCGATCATCACCCCCCCGTTGGGGGCTTTGACAATGCGCCGCTAGCTTAGGAGGTTGAACCCGCTTCATTGTTGTGACTGGTTCGTGGCCACAGTTTCTGATTGATTTCGACGAACTGTTCTGCCCAGTGATAGTGATCCAGCAGGCCGGTGGTGTCGCGTCCGAGGAATCGATAGGCCGCATAGAGCGCTTCGACGGTCGCCAGGCCACCGTCGGGGTCTTCGCGAACTTTCGAGAGTCGTGGATACGCGGTGGTCAATGGAGGCAACGTGCGGACTGGAATGGCCGCATGAGCACGTTCCATCGGTTCGGCATGTCGCCATGTCCCGTCAAGAACGAGGAGTCCGCAGTTCTGATCTGCGGGGCTCAGGATTGGTCCACCGAGCCCCAATCGGACATAACCAGTCAGGTCATAGGGCATCCGGGGAAAATTACAGAACGCCAGATCGCTGCGGCCCTTAAGTGGCCGAACCGTGCATTTCGCCCGTCGTTCACGCGGGTGAACAACGATCACCGTGGGGGGAAACGACAGCGTCATCCACTCTGAGCCGTTTCATTGCCTTCGCGCGGCTCCGCTCCTGGAGTCGGCGATGGAACTGGTTCGACATACGTTCCGTGCTTAATCTGCAATCCCGTTTTGTACTGGCTGAGGATCTCCTGAATCATCGGAGCTTCCACCGTTTCTCGCTCCAGCAATTCTCGCGTCAGGTGCTCCATGACGGGGCGCTGGGTCGACAGGATCTCGTTCGCCGTGTTGTAGGCCGAATCGATGATCTTGCGGACTTCGAGATCAATTTCACGAATCGTTTCTTCGCTGTGAACGTATTCAGAAGCCGTCCCTGCCCCGGCCAGGAATGGACTGCTCCGGGATTCGCTGTAGTGGACTCGCCCCAGCTTGGGACTCATTCCAAATTCCGTCACCATCCGTCGAGCCAGGTCGGTTGCCCGCTGCAGGTCGTTGGAAGCACCAGTTGATGATTCCTGATAAACGACGTCTTCAGCCGCGATTCCCCCCAATAGAACGCAGATTCGGTTGAAGAGTTCGGTTTGAGTCACCAGTTGGCGATCCTCTTCCGGCCGCTGCATCGTGTATCCCAGGGCTCCAAGACCTCGCGGGATAATCGAGACTTTATGAACAGGATCGACGTGTGGAAGGGAACAGGCCACCAGAGTGTGACCGACTTCGTGCCAGGCGATTCGCTGTTTGACTTCTTCCGGCATGACGCGGGCTGTTTTTTCCAACCCGGCGACGACTCGTTCGAATCCTTCCTCGAATTCGTTCTGAGTGACTGCAGTTTTGTTATTGCGAGCCGCCAGCAATGCAGCTTCATTCACAAGGTTTGCCAGATCCGCACCAACGAACCCTGCGGTCAGCTTGGCGATGTGCTTGAGATTGACGGTATCGTCCATCTTCACCTTGGCAGCATGCACATTCAGAATCGCTTCGCGTCCCTTGATGTCAGGCCTGTCGACAAGGACATGACGATCAAAACGACCGGGTCGCATTAATGCGGGATCGAGTGTTTCAGGACGATTCGTCGCGCCAAGGACGATGACGCTTTGATCAGAACTGAATCCATCCATCTCGACGAGCAGTGCATTCAACGTCTGATCACGTTCTTCGCCGCCGCCGGGTGATCCATGGCTGCGAACCTTGCCGATCGCGTCCAGTTCATCGATGAAAATGATGGAAGGAGACCGCTGTCCGGCCTGTTGGAACATATCGCGAACGCGAGCCGCTCCGACGCCGACGAACAGTTCAACGAAGTCCGACCCCGACAGACCGAAGAATGGAACCCCTGCTTCACCCGCAACGGCTTTTGCCAGCAGAGTCTTACCAGTTCCTGGTGGGCCGACGAGCAGTACGCCGCGAGGAATTCGCCCGCCAAGCGCCTGGTATTTCGAAGGGTTACGGAGAAACTCAACGATCTCACGCAGTTCTTCGACGGCTTCATCAATCCCTGCGACATCGTTGAAGGTGATGCCCAGGTCTTCCTGTACGTACAGTTTGCCGCGACTGCGACTGAATGCGACGGCCGATCCGGGTCCACCCATGCGTCGCATGACAATGAACAAAAATCCAATGATCAGCGCAGCCGTCAGGCCAAGGTAGATAAAGTCGCGCCAGAACGATTCGTCTTCGTACTTGTAGGTAATCTGGGCGGCATCCAGAAAGTCCGTTAATTTGGCCTGATTATCTCCATGCATTCCGACGAGCGACACTTTGAAGATCTTCGGTGCAGTCTTGCTGGACTCCGACTTCGGAGCATCCTGGAAGACGAGACCTTTGCTGCCGATGGTGAGTTCATAGACGTTGTGAGGCCCCAACGCCCCGCTGGCAATTTTGCTGCGGAACTCGCTGATCGTGAGTGTCGTGTGCTGCCAGAGCCGCGCAAGCTGGAACACGACAATCACCAGAATAAAGGCGACCATGACGAACCAGAAGACATTCGTCGACTGGCCTCGTTCGGGCTTTTTGGGCGAACCCCCACCAGGTGGAGTCGGTTTACGCGACGGTTCGCGACCGAGGCCACTCATCAGCAGCAGTGGAGAAGAATTGTCGAATTCGCGCTGAGGATTCAGATTCAAAGGTTGATCACCGCGGAAAAGTCTTGGTTGCCATTGTTTTGCCATCCCAAGAACTCTAAGTTGCAAATCCAGCCGGGTCAACCGGCAGCGGCGTTTGAGAGGGAGCTGCAAAGGCAATCTCGCATCAAATTCTGCCTGTTTTCAGCGGACTTTCGAAGTGGGGAAATTCACCGAAATTCCGGCAGTACATCTCAGAACGAGGCACCTCCGTAAGACTGTCACGGTAACGGGAGTGGAGCCGGCAACGGAAGTAGCTCGTTCTCATCAGGCATCGGTGCTGGCGCAGGCGGAACGGGTGCGGGTGGAAAGTCAGTTGCGGGACTTTCGGTGGCCTCAGGTCGAGGCTGCGGTGGAGCATTCTCTTTCTGGCGAGCATGTGGACGTTCTGTCGTTCTTGGATTGTCGGGATTCAGAAACGCCGAGATATACTGATTGGAACCCGAAATTCGAGCGGCTGCTTCCAGAATCTCACTGCCGCGCGGATCGTCGCTGAAATGTAGAATCAACCCCAGCAGGAATAAGCGATTCGCATCACGCAGATCTTCCTGAGCCCAGCTAGCTACAGGGGGCAATATCGACTGCATTCCGTCGTTATCGGGGCCGAAAATTGCCGGGAATAACTCACCCGACTGGGGAATCGTGGGGTCAATATCGATGCTGCGTTTGAATTCCCGGATGGCAGACGCGAATTGTTTCATCGCGGCGAACGCCAATCCTAAACGAAAGTGGGCTTCGGGCCGTTCTGGAGCCTGATCGACCGCATTACGGTAGTGCACATACGCTTGAGGCCAGAAATGCTGTCGTAGCTTCTCGTCCCCCAGACGCTGTTGTTCCATACTCGATCGTCGAGCGCCGGGAGGTGACTGCACCTGTCGCGCTCGCGGCGCAGAGTGTGATGCTTGTCGAGCGGGTGCCGAACCTGGCATCGCGGCCCCCCGCGGCAGAACAGATGGGTTTGGGACACCGGGGAGTGGAGCACGGGTTACTGGAGCACCGGGCATTGGGGCACCGGGTACCATTGCAGGAAACGGACCAGGAAATCCTGGCATGAATGGTCCCGTCGGGTTCACATAAACGCCGGCCCCGAGTGGTGGTGGGAACGGCAGGCCATTCAGCGAGGAAAACCCGATCGCCCCTTGCGTCGGCATCGTTCCACCAAGTGACAGCCCTGGCCCGCCGAAATACCGCTGCCAGGGAAGCTGGTAGTTCAACTGATATTCGTAGACCGTCTGTGTCGGAATTGAGCTGAAGTACGGTTGTTGGGCCACCGCAAAGTGTTGACTTCCAGCAACGATCACGATGGCGATCCACGGAAGACGGTTCATGATGCACCTGGCTGGAACGAGAGCGAATTCGACTCGCTGAATTATCCCGCCACTGCAAAACCGCCGTCAATTCGCCATTTTCTCAATTTGACCCAAATTCACGAAGGAGCGCGAACCACCGCGATTTGGCGATTCACTCGACATGTTGCAGAATCGCAACACGAACTGACGGGCGGCAGCGGAGGGCTGGCCAGCTCCATTCAGAATCCGTGTCTGTTAATCTTCGTCAGGGGATGAACTTTATTGTGTCTAAGTTCAACGTCCACGACCTGATGCGAGCCGGTTGCATACCGGTGTGCTCCAGCTCCAACCACCTTAGTGGAAAACGAGTTGAGAGAATCCGTCCGATGATTTCGGCAGAGTCTGCCGGACCTGCCATTGACGTTTTTTGCCGATTCACGCATAGTCTCGAACTTCTCTGAATATCACAAACCCGATGACAGACGGAAATTGCGACCGATGTCCGAAACGCCAGATCGTTTGGAAGCTGCCCGACTTGAGAAACTCGCGAAGATCGAAGCCATGGGCCTCGATCCGTGGGGGCAGCGTTTCGACGGACATATTGCCATCGAAAAAGCTCGTGAGCTATGCCCCGCCGAATCCGGGACTGATGGCCCCACCGTTCGCATCGCAGGTCGAATTCTGCGCTGGAATGACAAGGGAAAGCTCCACTTTATTCATGTTCAGGACCACACAGGCCGGATTCAACTGATGCTCTCCCGCAAGGAGGCTTCAGATGCCATGTGGGCATTGCTGGAATGTCTCGATCTGGGTGATCTGATCGGTGTTGATGGTAAGACTCGCGTTTCGAATACCGGTGAGAAGACGATTCTCGTCACCGGATTGACGATTCTCTGTAAGTCGCTGGCTCAGCCCCCTGAAAAGTTTCATGGAATTCAGGACAAGGAATCGCTGCTTCGCCAGCGTTACGTTGACCTGATTTACTCTGAAGGGGTTCTGGACCGGATGTTCAAGCGGTTGCGAATCCTGGATTCGATCCGCCAGACATTGCGAAGCGAAAGCTTTTACGAAGTCGAAACGCCGGTTCTGCATGCCATCGCTGGCGGTGCTGCCGCCCGTCCCTTCAAAACCCATCACAACGCTCTCGATATCCCGCTGTTCCTGCGAATCGCACTGGAACTGCACCTGAAACGATTGATGGTGGGTGGGATTGAACGCGTTTACGAAATCGGTCGAGTCTTCCGGAACGAAGGGGTCGACAGCACGCATAACCCCGAGTTCACGATGATTGAACTCTATCAGGCGTATGGTGACTACTACGCCATGATGGATCTGGCCGAGAAGATCATTTCGAACGCTGCCATTGCTGCGAACGGAACCGCGATCGTTCCCTGGGGCGACAAAACCGTCAACTTCACACCGCCGTTCCAGCGGGCGAAGTACGGTGACCTGTTCCGTGAACACGCGGGCTGCGACATGAGCGATGTGGAAGCGGTCGCTGCCGTGGCAAAGAAACTGCATATCGAAACTGCGGGTCGGCATCCGGATGTGATCGTCAACGACGTCTTCGAAGCAACGGTCGAAGACAAGCTGATCGGCCCGGTCTTCGTTTACGACTATCCGGCCTCAATGTGCCCGCTCACCAAACGCAAGCAGTCGGACCCGGCAATTGCCGAGCGGTTTGAGATGTTTGTCGATGGTATGGAACTGGCAAACGCTTACACGGAACTCAACGATCCACGCCTGCAGGAGGAACTCTTCCGGACTCAACTGGAAGGGCTCGCCGAAGAGGATTCGATGGCGAAAATGGATCATGACTTCGTGCGTGCTCTCAAGGTGGGGATGCCACCTGCGGGAGGAATGGGGATCGGGATCGATCGACTGGTGATGCTGCTGACAAATACCAACAGCATCCGCGATGTGATCTTCTTCCCGTTGTTGAAGCCGGAACAGCATCACGATTGATACGAACTGCCATCGCGAGAATTTGACGACCTGTTGAAGTGAACGAGATTTGAACGCGGTTGGACCGCGATCCGCACAAGCCAAAGGACTGGCTCATGTACAAACTGCTTTTGTGTCAACGGTACCTGCGAACTCGTTACATCGCCCTGGCGAGCATCATCAGCGTGACGCTTGGCGTCGCAACGATGATCGTGGTCAACGCCGTGATGGCAGGCTTCAGCAGTGAAATGCGGATGCGAATCCAGGGGATTCTCTCCGACATCATCATCGAAACCCGCAACTACGATGGCGAGTTGAATGCGGAACTGCATAAGCGAGTCATACAGAAGCTGATCGGCGAATATGTCGCAGGCGTCACCACGACGGTTGAAGTCTACGGCATGTTGAGCTTCGAATATGGCGGACAGTACATTCATCATCCCGTCACGCTGATCGGAATCGATCCTGCGAGCAAATCGGAAGTCGGCCCGTTGGTCGATTACCTGCAGAGCTACCATCTGCAGGAGAATGGGGGCGAAACAACCCCGGCCGAACGAAAACTCGACCAGAAGCCTGACTGGTCATTGACCGCCGGAGCGATGGAATACCGCCAGCGCCTGGCTCAATTGGCAAATGACAAAGCCCAGTTCCTGAAAGAACTGAAACAGCAGCAGCACGGGGGCGGTGAAGGTCCAGCCGATGAAGTCGATCCGTTCAAAGGGATCGAGTCAGCCGAGCCACAACCCGCTGCCGAATCGTCGCTGGGTGAATTACAAACCGCTCGACTGTATGTCGGCAGCAATCTGATCAGTTTCCCGCATAAGGACGAAACCACCAATCAGATGCGGACGATCTACATGGTTCGCCCGGGCAACGATGTTCGCGTCAGTACGGTTACGGCAGGGACCCCGGCCCCGGCATACTTCAATGCTACCATTGTCGATGTCTTCAAGAGTGGGATGAGCGAATACGATTCGAATCTGGTCTTCTGCAATCTGGAGCATCTGCAGCAGGTTCGAAAGATGATTCGAACAGACGAAGATGGAAGCGAATCCCGCGCAATTACGTCTGTCCAAATCAAGCTCAAGGATTACCGTGATGCGGACAAGGTACTGGCGGCCTTGCGAGCCGAATTCCCCCCAGAACGATACACCGTGCGAACATGGGAACAGAAACAGGGACCACTGCTGGCGGCTGTTGATGTGGAATCCTCAATCCTGAACATCCTGCTGTTCCTGATCATCACTGTGGCAGGCTTCGGAATCCTGGCCATTTTCTTCATGATCGTGGTCGAAAAGACACGCGACATCGGCATCCTGAAAGCCCTCGGTGCCAGTTCCAACGGTGTGATGTCGATCTTCCTGAGCTATGGTCTTTCGCTGGGAATGGTTGGCAGCGGAGTCGGAGTCATCGCGGGGTTGCTGTTCGTGCGTTACATCAACGAAATCGAAAAGGTAATCACGTATATCACTGGTCGAAAAGTGTTCGATGAGAAGATCTATTACTTCAAAGAAATTCCAACGCACGTTGATCCATGGACGATCTGCTGGGTCGCTCTGGGAGCGATCATGATCGCGGTTCTGGCAAGTGTCCTGCCTGCCCGCCGTGCGGCTCGGTTGCAACCCGTCCGAGCTCTGCGATACGAATGATTTGATCGCGAATGGAATCGAAATTCAGTTGAGACCGCTGACGAATCAGGAATGGATGCCATGCCTACTGTCTCCAGCAAATTGACAATTCAACCGGCCTCAGCCCGGGAGACGATTGCGATGCCCGAACCTCAAATTGCGGCGTTTTCCGTCGAAAAAGCGTACCGCAAGGGTGAACATCTGGTTCCTGTCCTGCATGGGGTCGACATCTCGATTCGCAAAGGAGAATTCCTGTCGATCGTGGGGCAGTCTGGTTCCGGCAAAAGTACGCTGCTGCACCTGCTTGGACTGCTGGATTCCCCGGATGTCGGAGAAGTGCAACTTGATGGACAGCGGATCGATGATCTGCCAGCGCGGACTCGTGACGAACTTCGCAATCGCGTCTTCGGATTCGTCTTTCAGTTCTATCATCTGCTACCAGAACTGAGCCTGATGGAGAATGTTTTGAGCCCCCTGATGATTCGCCATTCCATCTGGGGTTACTGGAATCGTCGCAAGGAATACCAGGAACGGGCTCGCGAAATGATTGACCGGGTTGGCCTGGGGCACCGGTTGACGCATCGGCCATCGGAATTGTCGGGTGGAGAAATGCAGCGAGCGGCAATTGCGAGATCGCTCGTGGCGCATCCTGAGATTCTGCTGGCAGACGAACCGACAGGAAATCTGGACGCACGAACAGGCCGTGAGATTATCGACCTGCTGGCCAAACTGAATGAAGAGGAACGCCTGACGATCGTCATGGTGACTCACGATCAGGTGATTGCGGCCGAGGCCCATCGAACGGTCAAGTTGTGCGAAGGGCGAATAGTTCCGTTGTCGGACGCCGCGTAGTTCGCATTCGATCAGTCTTTGGGAACATCCCCCTCGACGTCACCGATCTCCGGAACTTTTTCTTCCGGGGTAAATCGGTTCGAGGTAGCAGCTCCGTCGGACAAATGTTCGATGCGCCCCATCCCCACGATGACCATCAAGAAGAACAACAGGACCACGACCCCGGCGATGATATAGCCAACGCTGCGATCGATATTGGTTTTCTTGAGATAGATTCCGTCTTCGTCTGTGGTTTGGTCCAACATGTTTGCGCCGGCTTTCTGTTCCGTCGGTGAACTACGACATGGCTGGCCCTGTACGTCACCAATCATCAACCAATGACAACCGGGTGAACGCGCCATGACGGATCGTATTGCGTAAAACTGCAATTGTCGCGCCATTTCCAGTCAATGGCATTTGTACCAGCAATGGTATCGCGTAACCTCTGATTTGGCCGATGTTTTTGTTCGCGGATGCGGGGTGATTCGTCAGACGGTCAGGCCAGAGATGTTGACAGATCGCCTCAAGTTCGTTGTCGTTAAGCATCATTGATGCAGATTCCATCATACGGAGTGGGCCAGATGCCTTGTCGTTATTTGACATTGACCCCTGTGTTCGTCACCGCCAGTCTGCTGTTGACGATGCTGGCGAATGCAGAGCCTGAAACGAAATCGCCATCAAAAAGTGCGGCGATTGAAGCTCTGCGCGAGTTCAATGGCTTGATCGGAAGTTGGCGGGGGGTTGGTCAGGTTAAGCGAGGATCCACTGAGGGTTCCTGGCAGGAAAAAGCTGATCTCGTCTGGGAACTCAAACCCAAAAGCACCGGAATCCGGATCAATGTCGACGATGGAAAAGAGTGGAAGACCGCCCTGCTGACGTACGATGATGCAGGCAAGGTCTTTACCTTGATTGCTGATCTCCCCGACAAATCGACTCGCAAATATCAGGGCAAGGTGGCGGATAAGCGATTGGTTCTGGAAGGGGCCGACGCGAACAAAGATGTTCATCGCATCACGCTGACAATCCTCAACGAAAACCGGATGCTGATCCTGTTCGAGAAGAAGCCGGAACAGCAGTCATTCTTCACTCGTGTTGGAGAAGTCGGTTATCAGCGTCAGGGAACCAAAATCGCAGCCGTCGGTGGATCGGGCCCGATCTGCGTGGTCACTGGAGGTGCCGGAACTATCCCAGTGATGCACAAAGGCAAGACTTATTACGTCTGCTGCACCGGTTGCCGGGATGCCTTCAATGATGACCCCGAAGGAACTCTCGCAGCATTTGCGAAGAAAAAGGATTAGAGCGCGTTCCGTTTCAGTGTGGCGGCCCGCAAGTCGCAAGAATCAGGGGTTACCTGCTGAAAGTCGGTCCTCTGTGAGAATCCATCCGCCTCCGCGGGGTTGTGACGAGGGTTTTCCCTCGCTTCATCAGTTCGTTGCGTCTACGCCTGTGTGAACCACGGAAGCCCTCTCAGCGAATTACTGCGCCGATGTGGGCTGGAACAACGCCTGGATGATTGTAGCGCCATGCCTTCGAGCGATTTTTCCTGTCGAAGGCGTTCGACTTTGCCAATTGAGTTCTGCAGCCGCCTTTGTCGCTCGCCCCATTTCACCGGCGGATCTTCAGGGCAGTCCAAGCCACCACTTAATTCATGAAAGAACTTTCAGATGCTCATACAGAACTCCTCACCGAACACCATTTTCTACGGAATCAGCAATCCAGGCAGTGCCGATTGCGGAACGATCGATGCGAATAATACGCAGGACGCGGGTTACAACAACCAGTCGAACGTGAGTGTCGTCATCAGCCCACTTGGTGGCTCATCGACATTCCCAATCACGATTCCTGAGACAGGTACAGGAATGGTCATCACCGTTGGATTGTATTTCGGTTGAGACTTCACCGTGCTGACTAGAATCGGTGCTGACCAGACAATCTGAATTGGCTGGTGTCTGACTCCGGACGAGTCACATTGGATTCGTCCGAATCGGACACCAGTACATTCCGGCTGACAAAACTGCTCTTCTGTGACCTGTCTGTTTGGTGATTACCGCTCAATCACCTCCAGGAACAGCTCTTTCCAGGCGGCTGCCACAGAACTCCATCGATATTCGGGGCGTCGGGCATTTCTGAAGCCAGCTTCAGCGATCGCGTTGCGGTAATCCTCGTCCTGATAAAGTCGCTCAAGCGATGATGCTACTCCTTCTGGAGTGACGATGTATGCATCGGTCAAGTTGCCCGCGTTCGTTAACGTCATTACCGGGTCAACGAATTCAGCCGCGCCGGACCAGAGATCCGCGAGCGATGTGTGCCGGGGAATAACCTGCGCAGCTCTTGTTGCAGCATGCTCAAAGCTGACCATTCCCCAGCCCTCGCCCGTTGTTGTTGTCAACCCGACATCACATGCGTTGTACAGCACGTTCATCTTTGCATCTGGAAACCTCGGGCGAGTGTTGTCGACCTGCGTCATGATCAAGCGGTCATAGATCCCATACCGCTTTGCCAGGATCAGCACATTCCAGCCGGTGTCTTCTGTTGCCATATGCAGGTACAACTTGACGTTGCGAGGCTTATTCTCGGCGAAACGAGCAAACCCCTGCATCGTGAGATCGATCCGCTTGCGAGGCATATTGCGATTGGCATTGAGCACAATGAAAGACTCGACATGCTCTGCGTCCTGAAACCCAAGGCTCCTGCGGGCGATGATTCGTCGTTCTTCAATGCCTCCGCGAGAGAGTGTGTCCGACGTTACAGTGAGAGGGAAAAACGCTTCGCAGTCGACTCCATGGGGAATGACCTGTAGTTCTGGAAACTGAAAGTCCGGCAATCGTTCGCGAACGATTGCCAGGGCTTTAGCGATCTCGCGTCGACCGTATTCCGTGTACATGACATAGCGTGAAACGCCCTGCAAATGCTCCACCATTTCGGGAGAAATCGGCCCTGCTTCGACTGGCGAATAAAGAACGATCCGTGCGTTCGGAGCACTCTCCCGCAGGATCTTCATATAAGGAACCTGAAACGGGATATCGTAGAGCAGAAAGATGACGTGGGGCTGGATCCGGTCCACAACTGGTTTGATCTGGTCGTAACCGTAAACGCTTGTTCCACTGCCGGCGGGTATCAGCGGCCAGCGGCAGTCATGGGGTTCACCCGAATATCGAGTGGCCAGTTGATGCAATTCAAAAGCGTCACTCAGGGGATCGAATATGCTGCGAATCACCCGCCCGAACCCGGTTGGAACTCCACCGTCACCGATGATCAGGATTCGTGGTCTCGTCGATTCCGAACTCATAAAGATCTCGTCCCCTGATCGTGCTGCGGCACGGTGTCGTTCTGTTGCTTCAAGATCATCTGATGGACAGTCGCAAGTTCAAGCAGACGAGCTCTGTCGTCAATTCGTATCGTCGCCGTGGAAATCTGTAAGACGTGGCATTCTGTAAGAATCGGAAAAATCCTGCAAACTGGATCGGGAAAACAGGCGAGCATCAAGGTTGCGAAAGGAATCAGAAGGGACGCTACACGATTCGGTCAACGCCTGTATAATCGTTCCCTCGATTCGGACGCAGCGACATACGGGAGTAACATCTGATGGCGGAACAGATTTATCTGGCAATCGATCTTGGGGCGGAAAGCGGCCGTGTCATGGCCGGTCTGTTTGACGGAAAGCAGGTTCGCCTCGAGGAATTGCACCGATTCCCGAACGGGCCAGTTCATGTCGCCGACACGATGCGCTGGGACTTGCTGCGTCTGTGGTCCGAAATTCAATCAGGGCTGGCAAAGGCGGCGGCTCGGTTCGGACAGAACATCGTTTCGGTAGGCGTCGATACATGGGGAGTCGATTTTGTACTCCTTTCCAAGACCGGTGAGATGCTGGGGCAGGCCTATCATTATCGTGATCGCCGAACGCAGGGAGTACTTGAACAAACCTTTCAGCGAGTTCCCCGGAGTGAGATTTTTTCTCAGACCGGCCTGCAATTCATGGAAATCAATTCCCTGTACCAACTCGTTGCCATGAACCAGGCGAATGGTCCGCTGGTGGAACAGGCCGAGCGATTTCTGATGATCCCTGACTTCTTCCACTGGTTGCTTTCCGGAAGCCGTGTCGTTGAATTTACGAATGCGACAACGTCGCAGATGTTTCACCCGACGACCCGCAACTGGGCTTTCGACCTGCTGCGTCAACTGAACATCCCGACTCAAATGTTCGGTGACGTTGTGGATCCTGGTACGAAGCTGGGAACCCTGCGAGAAGAAGTCGCCCGTCGAGCCGGATTGCCACGCCTGAACGTTGTCGCTCCCGCCACGCACGATACCGGGGCCGCGGTCGCGGCTGTTCCGACGGAAAACACGGGGCGAGCCAACTGGGCCTACATCAGTTCTGGAACATGGTCATTGATGGGGCTTGAGTTACCACACGCTGTGCTGACTCAGCGAGCTCTGGAATTGAACGTGACCAATGAAGGGGGTATCGACGGAACCTATCGGCTGCTCAAGAACATCATGGGCTTGTGGCTGGTTCAAGAATGCCGTCGCTCGTTCGAAAGAAATGGCACTCCGTATGACTACGGCTTGCTGGCACAGGTCGCTCGCGACGCCAGGCCGTTCCGCGCGTTTGTTGATCCCGATGATCATGCCTTCCTGGCGCCACTCGACATGCCGGAAGCGATCCGCGAATGGTGTCGAAGCACAAATCAGGAAATCCCGGATTCAGACGGCGGCGTGGTCCGCTGTGCACTGGAAAGCCTGGCTCTGAAGTATCGCACCGTCCTCGGATGGCTTGAGGAGTTGTCTGGTGAGCGGGTCGAAGTCATTCATATCGTTGGGGGTGGCACTCAGAACGAGTTGCTCAATCAGTTCACCGCGAACGCGACTGGCCGTCCCGTTGTGACAGGTCCGATTGAGGCAACAGCGCTGGGAAACATTCTTGTTCAGGCACGTACGGCTGGTGCGGTCGGTTCGCTGTCAGAAATCCGGTCCGTCGTCCGCGCCTCGTCAACAATGCGCCGATACGAGCCCGAAAACACCGCAGCCTGGAATGAAGCACACGCCCGTTTCACTGCGATCATGGGACGACGATAAACAGCATCGCCAGAATGATGTCGGGCATTTGAGAGGGATCGTCGTCAGTACGGCGGTCCCGACCTTTTCCATAATTCCAACCCCGATCGTGACGCGATGAAACAGCTCTCATTGACGTGGCGAGTCATCGCTTCTGGTCATGGACCGGGACCGCGCAGTCGTCACGGCCTGGTCTACGATCGACAGTCAAGAATGATCGTTTTGTTTGGTGGAATTGATTGGGAACAGAACACGTTATTGTCCGATACGTGGGAGTTTCGCCGGGGAAAGTGGAAAAAGATTGAGGTTCCGAATGAGCCTCCACCCCGGCACCGCGGAGCCATGGTCTACGATTCCGTGCGAGGCTATGCAGTTTTGTTCGGCGGCCAAACCCGGGGCGTTGGGACATGGCCATTCCTGGATGACACATGGCTTTATCAGGACAATTGCTGGACCAGACAAACAGGCTGGTTTTGGAAGAGTCCGCCGGCGCGCTGCGGACATTCGATGGCTTTTGATGAAGATTCGGGTCAAACAGTCATGTTTGGTGGGGTCGGTTCACACGATGAGCCGCTGGGAGATACCTGGATATTCGATGGTCGCTGGCGACAGCTAAAGTGTGACGGACCTCCTGCGCGTCGCTACGCCGCATTCGCATATCATCCCGGACTGAAGGGATGTGTGCTGCACGGCGGATCGGTCGACGACAACGGTAACGAGCAATTCGGAGATGCCTGGCTGTTTCGCGAACAGAGATGGTCCCCGTTAGGCCATATCTATGGCACGGACTCACGCGACGACCATGGATTGGCGTTTCATGAGGCCCTCGGAAAAATGGTCATGCTTGAAGGCTTGCTGCGTGATGAAGACGGACGAATCAAGCGTGAAGTCCTTGTGATGACAAAAGTTGGCTGGCGCGAGATCGACGTTGATCCGATTCATCCTCGCCACCAATGCTCGCCACTCGTCTACGACAGCAGCCTGGGCGGTCTGGTCCTGCATGGCGGTGAAGCGGGTCACGGTGGATCGCAATTCGATAAGACTCTATTGCTACGCGTGGACGAGTAGGCTGAGGCCAGGATCAGTGCGAGGCATTGAGGCTTTTTGCGAGAAATTCGATCACAGGTTTGGCCATCGCATTGGCGTAGTTCCAGCCGAATCCTCCATGAGTCGAGACAAAGTCAGTTTCGAACGGAATTCCAGTCGATGAAAGTTTGCTCGCCAGTGTCATGACTCCGTCAAAACTGTAGACATCGGCTGGGTCACAGAGCAAGAACTGGTGCTTCGGCCAATTGAGTGGATGAATGTGCAGGATCGCCGTCGCCTGACGTGCGGCTTCGCGATCACTGAAGATTTCATCCAGGGTCGTTCCGTGGCCGTACCATGATTCGAAATCGACCTTGGGAGCGATCGCCGCCACAACAGAAAACTGGCGGGCATGACGATAGGCCAGTTGCAACGCTCCCTGGCCCCCCATTTCAACTCCAGTCAGTCCGATCTTATCCAGATCCAGATTCCAGCGCGTCTTACAGAACTCGGGGATGTGCTGAAACAGAAAATCGACGGGACTGACTGTCGGATCAAACGGAGGGTAGACCCGGTCAGTCCACCAGCATCCCGGGCCCAGTGGAGACAGGCACGCGAGTTCGTGCTTGTTCAACAGATCTGTAAAAATGCCGTTATCGCGCAGCGTCACTCCGTCGTATCCGTGCAGAAACATGACTACCGCTCGCGGTGGATTTGCCGAATCAGGTTCGAACAATTCCACAGATTTCCCAGACATCAGATCTGTCGACCAGGGCACAAGATATTCCTTACTTCGGGGGCAATTGGACGTATTGCCATCGGGGGCGTTAAGGTAAACTTTCATCCGCAAGGTTGCCATTCTCATGGCCCGTTCATGACAACACTCTGCGAATATCTTCTGAAACGTCCCAACCCCATGTACACCCTGATCACTGCGGAGCAGATTGCACGACGAATCGAAGTACTGGGAGCGACTCTTTCAGAGACCTACCAGGGACGACCGTTGACCATCGTCGCCATTCTTAGTGGAAGCGTCATCTTTGTTGCCGACCTGATGCGATCCATCAGCATTCCGCACCGATTGGGGTTTGTGACGGCATCCAGTTATCGTGGCGCGACAACAACGGGGGGCCAGTTATCTGTCGAAATGGGACTTCTTCCTGACGTTGCCAATCGAGATGTCCTGCTCGTCGATGACATTTTCGATACAGGTCGCACGATTGCGCGGTTGTCGCAGGAACTCAAACAGGCGAACCCGGCTTCTGTGAGAACAGCAGTGCTGCTTTGGAAGGATGGCTGCAGTCAGGTTGATCTGGTTCCCGACTTCCACGGGTTTTGTATACCGAATCAGTTTGTTGTCGGATATGGCCTCGATTACAACGACGACTACCGGCATCTGCCGATGATTGGGGTCTTGGAACCGCAAGATCTGAAATGAGTGATTCGCCCCTTCATCCCGTTCTGGTCCCAGAAGAAATCCTGCTGCGTGACTGTACGATCCGGCATGAGAGACGACGGGGACCAGGGGGACAGCACCGGAACAAGACCGAATCCGCCGTTGTTCTGCATCACACCCCTTCAGGGGTCGAGGGCCAGGCGGCAGAACGCCGCAGCCAGCACGACAACCTGCGAGTTGCCATCAAAAGGTTGCGTCTGAACCTGGCTCTTGAAGTCCGGTCTGCTGAACTGGCAGCCGTTGCTCCGACCGATCTATGGCGATCTCGATGCCATGACGAACGAATCGCCTGCAACACAGAACACGATGATTTTGCGCCGCTGCTGGCTGAAGCACTGGACGTCATCGCGGATCGCAACTGGCATCTTCCCGGTGCGGCAGTCCAGCTCGGGATCACGACTTCGCAACTGGTCAAGTTTCTGAAGAAGGAACCGCGAGCATTGTTACTCGTGAATCAGCATCGCGAACAACTCGGCATGCGACCGCTGGAATAGCGGTCGCAGTTGGAGCAACGCATGAGTCTGCTCAAGCCAGAACTACTTCGCTTTGACGATCGGGTTCGTCAAGGTTCCGATTCCGGTGATTTCGATGCTGACAGAATCACCATCTTCCAGAGTGAAGTTATCGGGTGGAACAACGCCTGTCCCGGTCAAAAGGAATGCTCCTGTGACCAGATCGTTTTCCTTGACCAGCCAACCGATCAGCTCTTCGAAGCCTCGCTTCATCTGATCGAGGTCCGTTTCGCCGGTAAAGACCGTTGCTCCACGCCGCTCAATCGTCAGCCGGATCTTGGTCGCCGGACGATCAACAGGACCTTCGGGAATCCAGACGAATGGTCCCAGCCCGCAGCACTGGTTGTAGACTTTGGCCTGCGGCAGATAGAGTGGGTTTTCTCCTTCAATATCGCGGGCAGACATATCGTTGCCGACGGTAAAGCCGACCAGTTTTCCAGCGGGGGAAACGACCAGTGCCAGTTCTGGCTCAGGAACGGACCAATTGCTGTCGGCGCGAACTCGCAGCGGTTGCCCCGGGCCAGAGACTCGATTCGGCGTTCCCTTGAAGAAGATCTCTGGTCGCGGAGCAGTGTACACCTTGTCGTAATGCGAAGCCCCCGCTTTCGATTCTTCCATACGGGCTACCTGGCTTCGCTTGTATGTCACGCCAGCCGCCCAGACTTCCTGACGGTCGATTGGAGCCAGGATGGTCACCAATTTTGGATCCAGTGCTGGTGCTTTCGTATCGATGAGGAACTTCGCCAGTCCGATCGGATCTGGCGAATGGAGCAGGTCCATCAGATTCCGCACGTTCTCGACCTGCATCATGTCGAGAACTCGCAGACGTCCATTGTCTTCGACAATTGCCACGCGGATCGAATTGTCTGCCAGTTTCACTTTTGCAAGCCGCATGATGGATCTCTGGTTTCAAGGGTGCGGAAAAAGGTTTCTCACGAAACATCAGCAGTAGCGTAGCAATTACTTGAGCAGTTGCTTGATGCGGGCGACCGCTTCTTCGACGTTGGCTCGGCTGTTGAAGGCACTCAGGCGGAAGTAACCTTCGCCGCTTGCGCCGAACCCGCTTCCCGGCGTACCAACGACGTTGGCCTTGGAGAGCAGGTGATCGAAGAACTGCCAGCTTGTCATCTGGCCAGGAGTCTTCAACCAGACATAAGGAGCGTTCGTCCCGCCGTAGACGGTTTGTCCTGCGTCCCGCAGTCCCTGGCACAGAATCGCCGCATTCTGCAGGTAGAAGTCAATCAACGTCTGGACCTGCTGCTTACCTGCGGGGCTGTAAACGGCTTCCGCTCCACGCTGCACGACATAGCTGACGCCATTGAACTTCGTGCAATGGCGTCGATTCCACAGACCATGCAATTCGACCGATTCGCCGGATGGCGTCTTGGCGGTCAGGCCTTTGGGGACGACGGTGAAGGCACAACGAGTTCCCGTGAACCCGGCCGTCTTGCTGAAGCTTCGAAATTCGATCGCGACATCGCGAGCCCCTTCGATCTCGTAAATCGAATGCGGGATCGAGCTGTCAGTGATGTAGGCTTCGTAGGCGGCATCGAAGAAGATGATCGTTCCATTCGCCTTGGCGTAATCCACGAACTTCTTCAACGTTTCCCGTGTCGCAACGGTCCCCGTCGGATTGTTGGGGTAACAAAGGTACAGCAGATCGACTTTTCCCGACGGAAGATCCGGCGTGAAATTGTTGGCAGCGGTGACGGGGAGATAGACCAGTCCGGCGTATCGTCCTGAATCATCTGCGGCCCCTGTGCGACCGGCCATGACGTTCGTATCAACGTAAACGGGATAGACTGGGTCGGTCACGGCGACGACGTTGCCTGCTCCGAATATGTCCAGAATGTTGCCGGTATCGCACTTTGAACCATCAGAGATAAAGATTTCATCAGCGGCAACGTTCGCACCACGACTCTGGAAATCATTGATGGCGATCGCATTCCGCAGAAAATCAAAACCCTGCTCTGGTCCATAGCCACGAAACGTCTCGCGATTTCCCATTTCATCAACGGCCTTATGCATCGCGTCGATGCAGGCTGTCGGCAGTGGTTCGGTCACGTCGCCGATTCCCATGCGAATGATCTTCGCAGTTGGGTTCTCATTGGCAAATTTTGTGACACGCCGACCAATCTCGGGGAACAGGTAGCCAGCTTTCAGTTTCAGGAAGTTGTCGTTGACGAGGGCCATCAGAATCTCCACAGTTCAAAGTAGCAGGATGATGTCCGTTGTAGAGGTCAGTGTCGACGATTGCAACCATCGCCAGCGTTCCAAAGTCGTCGAGTCGGTCCCTGAAGTTCAGACCATCGCGCAGACCGATTATGCCTCCTAAACCTCCCAAGTGCACTCCTGCCCGACATCCCGCAGGTGCTTCCCATTTCGAATTCATGGATTTCAGTTGATGGCTCGGCATTCGTTGCAGCGTCTGAGTTTATCCCGAACGTCGATTTCGTTGTTCTGCAGCCCGTTTGGACGTGATACGCGAAGTCGATGAGTGGTGGCTACGACTCGCGGGCTTGTCGTCCGGCATCAACCAGATTTTGCAGCGGGACAAAGTCAGGAGAATGCCCCTTGGCCGATGAGGGGCAAGCCGAGCAGCCGGTCTGGCAGCCAGATCCGGCTGATGGATTCAACACTCGAAGCAGGTTGCGCAACACGACTGCAGCCGCCAGAGCGACACAGATGCCCGTTGCGATCTCCTGCCAGGTGACTGTCATTTCAACCCTTGTCGGACCATTTCCAATTCGTTACGCCAGCCAGATTCCGAACGCATTCTGTCGGCCATCGTCCCTGCGACAGCGAGACGATTGTTTCTGCACACATGGTCAACGTGTCGAACTGCGATTCGTGATCGAGTCCTGCCAGATGTCCGCTCAGCAGGACATTATTCATTTTAAGCAGCGGGCTGTCGGCGGGAAGAGGTTCTACTTCAAAGACATCGAGACCCGCGCCGCGCAGATGACCGGAATTCAGTGCATCTACCAATGCATTCTCATCAACCAGAAGGCCTCGAGCGGTGTTAATCAGGACCGAGCCAGGCTTCATCTTCGCAAAAGTCCGGGCGTTCATGATATGCTTGGTCTCAGCCCCCATCGGCAGATGCAGGGTGACATAGTCCGAGCGACTCAGCAACGTGTCGAGGTCTGCCAGTTCGATCCCCCACTGTTCCGCAAATTCACGGTTCGGATACGGATCGAAGGCGACCACTTTCATTCCCAGTCCAACGGCACGCGTCGCGACGGCACGACCGATCCGACCCAGGCCAACGATACCAATTGTGGTCCCCATGATGCGAGGCGTGGAGACTCGCTTCCAAGTGCATGCCCGGACGTATTGATCGCGTGACGGGAATCCCCGTCCGACACCGAATAGCAAGGCGAACGTATGTTCTGCCACTGCGTGATGATTGACGCCAGGCGTCGTTGCGACAACGACTCGATGACGATCGCAGGCCGCCAGATCGATGGCATCAAACCCGACGCCAGTACGCGAAAGAACTCGCAGATTCGGACAGGCGGCGATCAATGATTCCGGCCAGGGTTCCGATCCAGCGACGACACCGTGACAGTCACGAACAATCGGTAGCAATTGAGCGGGATCGTAGCGATTGACATCCTTGGGTGGATGGACAACGTCAAATCCGCCAGCCTCCAGGATTGCCAGATGAGGACCTTCTTCAGTGCTTAACGCGCTACAAACTACAGTGGGCATGGAACACTTACCTTGATCGAGGAATCCTGCAGACAATTCTTATGACGCGGTTTTTGCGATTCGATCTTCACGAAACAGTCGACGACCGCAGATTACGTCCAGGCGGCGCCGGTGGGGTACAAATACTTCTGAATCGACTCAGGCAACATTGTAATACTGTAACCAGGAGCCGTAGGTGGAACATACCTTCCGTTCTTCATCACGATCGGATCGACAAAGTGCTCGTGCAAATGGCCTGCGTATTCGCAGAGACGATTTTCCAACGATCCGCTGACGCAGATGTAGTCAATCATCGCCAGATGCTGCACGTATTCACACAGTCCAACCCCACCAGCGTGCGGGCAGACAGGGATGCCAAATTTCGCGGCCAGCAGGAGTACCGACAGGACTTCGTTGACGCCCCCAAGTCGGCAACTGTCGATCTGCAAGACGCCGATCGCTTGCGACTGCAGGAACTGCTTGAACATAATCCGGTTCGCACAATGTTCGCCGGTCGCCACCTGGATCGGGGCGACACCGCGAGCGATCGCAGCATGACCGAGGATGTCGTCAGGATTGGTCGGCTCTTCAATGAACCACGGCTTGAATTCTGCCAGCTCTTTCATCCAGGCAATCGCCGACGAGACGTCCCAGACCTGATTCGCATCCATCATCAATCGACGATCCCAGCCAATCTCTTCGCGAATAATCCGACAGCGTCGAATGTCATCCTGCAGGTCACGTCCCACCTTGATCTTGAAAACGTTCCAACCCTGCGCCAGGCATTCACGACAGAGCCTGCGAAGCTTTTCGTCATCGTACCCCAGCCAGCCTGCGGAGGTTGTATACGCGGGATAGCCGTCTCGCTGCAGTTCAGCGATGCGATCCCCTTTCGTCCCTTCGATTCGCTTCAGCAGGGCCAGCGCTGATTCTGGCGTCAGGGCATCGGTTAGGTAACGGAAGTCGATGCAACCGACGAATTGTTCAGGCGTCAGATCAGCAACAAGCTTCCAGAGCGGTTTGCCTTCGACCTTGGCCCACAGATCCCAGACCGCGTTCACAACGGCGGCCGTCGCCAGATGGATGGCACCTTTTTCGGGCCCGATCCAGCGCAACTGGCTATCCCCGGTGATGTGTCTCCAGAAACCTGCCATGTCCCGCGTGAACGATTCGAGCGTCCGGCCAACGACCAGTGGTGCCAGTGCTTCGATGGCCAGGCAACAGATTTCGGTACCACGTCCGATGGTGAACGTCATACCGTGGCCTGCCAAGCCATTCGCATGATCAGTTTTCAGGATCACATAGGCGGCGGAGTAATCCGGGTCCGGGTTCATCGCATCGGAACCATCGAGCATTCGCGACGTTGGGAACCGGATATCATGAACGGTTAAGCCAGTGATTGTTGTCGGCATAGATAAGTCACTTATTCCATCAATGGAAAAGCCCGGCGCTTGTCGAGCCGGGCTGGAATACTGTTGATTGGTCTCGCTTTCGAACCCGAATTCGACTTAGACCATCACTTTCGAGCCTGAATCCGTGCCAGCGATGCAGCGACCATTCCGCGGGCATCGCGAGTTTCCAGAATCACCTGCCGATATCGATCAGGATAGGGAACTCCACGAATCAACATCAGCGTGTCGCCCGCGGCATTTGTCAGGCGAATATCACCCGTCTTGTAAAAATTCTGTCGTGAATCGGGATCAATTGACACGTCTGCAATCTGAGCCAGAGCGACTGAGCTGAGTTGTCGAAAACCAAGAGAGCTCAATTGCTTCACGCTGCGGTTCGTAATGAGATACCGCGTCCCGACAACTTTCAGGATCAGGTAAATGGCGGCCCCCAGTGGAGCGGTCGCCAAAGCGAAGACATACGAAATCTTGACGCCCCAGATCTTGGTGGGGATACATTCATACAATCGATTCAGGAATTCACCGACCGCTGTGCATGCGATGGATGGGTACAAATCCTCGACAATCGATTCAAAATCGGGACTGACCCCCGAAATTGCCTGAACTTTCTGCGTCAACATGGTTTCCGTTTCGAATCCATACCAGAGAAGGAACCGGACTGGGACCGTGGTGACGATACCGGATGTTGGCAGAGAACTCCAGCGATCTCAGACGGCTGGTCGTTTGTCGTCCGAACTTCTTTGAACTGAGAATCGTCTCGTGTTTTACGCTTCCGTGTCATCCGGCCAGTCGTGATTTTCGTTGTACTGGTCACTGTGAACGAAAAAGTGACCGAGTGAGCATCATCTTCCCCGAGACGCTCTGTGAACAGATTACTCCATAACTTCTTGACTGACATGCCGTTGCCGTATTTTCTGGCGATGTACAGTGGCTGTTCTTTGATCGCAATTCTGGCGGGAAGCTTCTGGATCTGGCTGTGTGACGGAACCCGCGACGAAGACCTCGCCGATGATTGCGAACTGCTGAATGATCCTTATCAACTGGCCTTTATGAGTGGTCATGCGAAGCGAGTGACCGCGTTGGGGATTTTCGAACTGCTGGAACTTGGCTATCTCGAAAAGCTGTCGTCAAACCGGCGGCTACTTCTGGTTCACACCAGTTACTTGAGACGATGTCGGATACATCCTCCGCTGGAGGCGTTGACTCCGATCCAGTCTGCCATCTGGAATTGGCTCGACCGACCACGATCCATGCGAGACGCGTTTGACCGGCAGGCGGGGTTGGCAAAGATCATCGAACCACTCTGCGGGGAGTTCATAAAGCCACTGCAGGATTTGAGATTGCTGGAAACGCCATTCCGCTCGATCGCTCGGCGTCTCGTCGGATCGACAGTGTCGATCGGTATCCTGGTCCTGGGAACCTATAAGCTGATTACGTCGGTCATTGCAGGGCATCCAGAAACCTTCTGTCTGATGCTGATGATGACCGTAGGGCTGGCATTCACAGCCATCATCTGTCGTTCACAACGACTGAGCGACCTGGGTCAAAGGGTTCTGGACCGTGCTCGAGTGAATCACGGTGCTGGTGATCTCGTGCCTGTCGAGACGTCTGACATACCAGATACTTTTGACAGCCAGCAAATGTCGCTTCACGATCAATTGCTGAAAATGGCACTCTCGGGAGTCCCCCATTCCAGAAACAAGAGACGGAGTTGTGGCATCAACGATCCGAATGCAACGGTGACGGCGTAAAGACCGAAAAAGCCGGAATCGCATGAGCCACAATAACCTCATCAACCGGCACGCGCTGGAATTCGGGTCTGGATGAATCAGATGAATCCGAAGTCATTTGATTCCGGCGACGCGTTGACCGAGATTGTCGCCAGACATCACTCGTAGCCGAACTCGTGAGAGTTCGGACGACGCAGATTCGATATCTCACGTCGATGACCCTGATAGAATTGCTACGGCCGTGACGCGGAGATCAGACGCGACACGGAAGTACGACCCACACTAACGTCGAACGACATCGTTGTGGAACGCTTTTCGAATCACGTGAGCAACGGCATCGCTGACGACCTCGTTTCCCACCTGATCCAGGTGCACAACGTCGTTGGGAAGAAACCGGTCGACAGCCCACTGACCTCCGCTCTCAAACATCGGGACCAGGTCCAGACAGGTGACGTTCGCCTCATGTGCAACATTTCGCATCGCATCCTGATAGGCCGGTCGCCATGTCGGCTGGTTTTGTAGTTGCCGTCGATCGGGCCAGACCACCAGGATCGGGCGACAACCGACATTCTGGCATTCACGGATCATTGCTTGCAGATTCGCCGCAAATTCATCGACATCGACGCGCGGCCGCCATTTTGTGTTCGGATCAAAGTAGCTGACTGTTGCCTGCTTCGCCCAATCAAGTTGCACTTCGGTCGACAGCCGTTGCACAGCCTGTTGTCGCAGAGAAATCAGCCAGCGCAGCCCATGGCTTACATTCAAGTTTGAACACACTCGCGCGACCATCATCCTGCGCGCGTGTTCCTGATCGCTCAATCCATCCCATCGCCAGCCATCATTGTTTCCGAACGTGATCACCGCCAGTTGAGGTTTCCACTTCTCCAGTTCACGTTTCAGACGCTGGCGTCCCTGGTAAGTCGTCTGACCCGGAATCCCCGCGTTCAGAACTTCGACAGCATCGGGAGCTTCTGCATCGAACATCCGTTGCAACTGGTTCGGCCAGGCATCGTCAAAGGGGACTCCAAAGGCAAATGTTGAGCTATCGCCGAAACAGAGAACTCGCGTCCGATTCTGGGATTCTTCGACAGAAACCTCGCGGCTGCGCATGCCATGACTGTTCGACATCCGGCCACTCCAGCTTGGCCCGCCATCTGGAGACAGGATCACATCAGGCCTCAGTCGCCAGAAGCAAGCCGGATCGGGTTCGAAGATGCTTTGCCCCGGTTTGTTGCCGAGAAAGACAATAATCTGCTCAATCTGATCGAATCGTCCTGGAAGCGTGGCATCGAAAGAAACCAGCAGCCGAGCAACAACCTCACCGGCCGTCACCAGGACCAGCAGCGGAATCATGGCATACAGACATCGGCGTCCGAGCGGTATTGGACGTCGTTTGAAAGTCGCGTTGGTCTGTTCACACGGTTCGACCGATTTCACTACGGATCCTGCTGCATCCATGGTGTTCCCTCACCACACTTCCGGAAGGCTCTGACATGCAATCGACAGTCGTCAGAGGCAAGGCACTTTTAGCAGACTTCCGAAATTGAGCCAACAGGATTCGTTCAAGGGACAAACGGTAGGGTGCATGTCAGCTTTTGTTGCTTCAGGTTGGCTTGCGCGAAAGTCTTTGAGAACGTCAATTCCAAGATTTCGATG
>CAXBSB010000080.1:0-29266 GCA_963977965.1 uncultured Schlesneria sp. | reverse complement strand
CAACCGCAACAAGATTGTCGCAAAGATCCAGCAGCATGCGGCGAACCTGAATCCGGCGGATCAACTGTCAATCTAATTTGGTGGTGGCTTGGGGTATCGCAATGGCCAGAGAAGCAGGATAGCAGAGAGCAGCGTCAATACTCCGGCGATGGGCCCGTAGTGCACGGTCAGCCAGTAGGTCGTGACATTGGAGAGTTCCGTTTTCCTGATTGACATCACATACAGCGATCGGCTCCATTTTTCTCCAACGCTCGTGAAGTGCTCGTAGATATCGGGTCTTTTCGGCCCACGATACTGCACCCACCGTCCCGGATTAATGGTGGCAGGGGTAAGCGGGTTTTGATGATATTCACTGCGCCAGATGAAATTTCCGAGCGATGAATACCAGACATGGCCAGACAGCACTTGCCCTCCTTGACCTGGCCATGACCAATACATATCCGACACGGCCATACTGCGAAACCAGATGACGGTCACCACGCACGCCAGCCCAAGCGTCACAACGCCCACTTTTCTTCGCGCCGGCTTGAAGTATTTGCCCATTACGCCCTTAACCGAAGCTGGCTCCAGCTTCATCACGCAGGAGCGTGATGGCTACTTTGGCGTGACGCCCAAATGTCACGGGGTTCGTTTGTAGAACGGCAACGCCACAACTGCTGCGGCTTCTCGTTTTCCGCGGATGTCGACGTCAATTGAAGTCCCTGGCGTCGCGTGGCTTTTGTTGACATACGCCATCGCGATTGATTGTTCCAGCGTCGGTGAAAACGTGCCGGAGGTGACTTCTCCGATTCTTGCTTCTCCCGCATAAACTTCGCTGTGTTCTCGAGCGATCCGGCGAGACGCGAGCTTCAGGCCGACTCGAACTTTTTCACCAGGGTCGGCTTTGATCTCGACTAATGAGGCCTGCCCGATGAAGCTTGGCTTGTCCAGTTTGACCGCAAAACTCAAACCGGCAGTCAACGGGTCAATGGCCTCATTGAGTTCATGCCCGTATAGCGGCATCGCCGCTTCTAATCGTAGAGTGTCACGGCAGCCCAGGCCGCAAGGTTGAATCCCGTCCGCCTGTCCTGCCGCCAACAACTTCTCCCAGAGTGTGGTACTCGGTTGCTCAAGCGATTGAGTCGGGCCTGCCGAAATCGTGATCTCAAAGCCATCTTCCCCCGTGTAGCCCGTGCGACTGATGTAGGCTTCGATCCCGGCGACAGTGGCGGCACAGCCGGAATAGTACTTGAGTGAACCGATCGCGATCGTGGACGTCGTGAGACTCGACAAAATCCCCAAGGCCTTTGGCCCCTGGACTGCGATCATGGCACTCGAATTTGTCTGATCGACGAACTCAAAGTCGAGTGCATGGTCCGCCGGATTCAGGTTCGCGGCATGCTGCTGGATCCAGGCGACAATCTTGTTGCGGTTGCTGGCGTTGACGACCAGACCGAAATTCATCGCATCAAGCTTGTAGACAAGAATGTCGTCGAGAACTCCGCCATTTTCCTGGCAGACCAGTCCATAACGGATCTGACCATCCACCAGATTGTCGACTCGACAAGTCAACAGGTCGCTGAGGAACGGTTCTGCATCGAGACCACTGAAGGACAGCCGGCCCATGTGCGAAATATCAAACAGCCCTGCCGCATTTCTGACAGCATGATGTTCGTCGACGATTGAGCTGTATTGAACCGGCATTTCCCAGCCGCCGAACTCAACAATCCGGCCGTTGTGGGAAGCATGCCATGCGTAAAGCGGAGTGCGAAGCAATGGGGCATCGGTTGTCATGATGGTGCCTGCTGGACTTTCGCCCCCCTTCGGGCTTGCCGCGAAGAAGAGGCGGATTTTTATGAGTGCGTTTTGGGATGAGCCTTCGTAAAGGCTGTCGTGGATTACAACCGAGATGGTACGACCACAGGTCGATTTTTTCTATTGGTCACCAGCGGTCGATGCAATTGAAGAAATGATCGGCGTCAATGTTCACCTCTTGAGGAACATCACGCCGATCCGTCGCTCTGCAGCAATCATATTTGGAACGCATTTCGGCCCAACGGGCCAGCCGTTCACCCAGCCAGGGCCCTTTGGCCCTGGAATCGATCCCACCAAAGTTTCCATGAGGCCTGAAGGGCCGCTCGTTCCTTTCGATGAAATCAAAGACCGAATGCTCGGCCCTTCAGGCCTCAGGTATTGTCATTACGCCGTTTCCCAAGGCCGAAGGGCCTTGGCTGGGTGAACTGTTGGCCCAGTTGGGCCGAAAAGCGTTCCGAAGATCGTTGCGATAGAACGTCGCGAATACGGAAGCTTGAGCAGGGAAGTCGCTCGAAGGGCCAACATGCTGGATCGTCTGAAGTCGTGGTTGGGGTTAGAGACTCTCAGCAATGAGCAGTTCGAGCAGCAGCAGCGCGACTTGCTCAAGCAGACACCAGTCCCGGTTTTATGGCTGTTTGGTAAGACCGGGAGTGGCAAGTCGTCGATCGTCCGCTACCTGACAGGTGCCACTCAGGCTGAGATTGGAAATGGCTTTCGCCCCCAGACCACCAATTCCTCTCAGTACGATTTTCCAGAGAGCGAACATCCCATCATCAGGTTCCTGGACACTCGCGGCCTGGGTGAAGCCGGTTACGATCCCAATGACGACCTCAAGCAGTTCGATGAATCAACGCACGTCGTGGTCGTTGTCGCACGTGTGATGGATCACGCTCTGGAAGAGATCATCGTACCCCTGCGAACAATCCGGGCGGCGCGTCCGAAGCGGCCCGTCGTCCTGGTGCTCACATGGTTGCACGAAGCCTATCCGTTCCAGCAACATCCCGTTCCAGACCCATTTCAGCTTGCGGAAGGTGCGAATGGCGATGAGGTGGCTCTGCGGCCTTCTTCACAAACGACTCTTCCAGAACTGTCTCGCTCGCTTGCCGAGCAGGAACGGCGATTCGCAGGACTCGTTGATCGAATTGTCCCGATCGATTTGACTCAGCCAGAAGACGGCTTCGAAGTGCCTGATTACGGCGGTCACAGGCTGGAAGAGACGTTGATCGAGGTGTTGCCGGCGGCATGTCGCCAGGCGATTCTGCATCTGGACGATGTGCGAAAATCGCTGCGAGATCTGACAGCTCGTAAGGCCATGCCAACGATCATCGCCTACAGCAGCATGGCGGCCACTGCCGCGGCTACGCCGTTGCCTCTGGTCGATATTCCCGCTGTGATGGGGATCCAATCGCGGCTGATTTATCTCCTTGCGGAAATGTACGACCAGAAAATGAGTGCCGATATCCTGCTGAAAATGGCTGGAGCCGCGGCCGGGCAGGTGGCACTTCGATTTGCGGTCAAGGCACCACTGAAGTTCATCCCTTTTGTCGGTCAAACAGCCAACGCTGCGATGGCGTTCGCCTATACGTTTTCCCTGGGAAAAGCCTGCTGCTGGTATTTTGGCGAGATCCGAAACGGTCACGCTCCGTTACCTGAGGATCTGAACAAAGTCTGGAGCGACCAACTGGAGGAAGCGGTCTCAGTCTGGCGGAATCGTCGCAGCAAGTAGAGAATCACGTCGGGTGTTCGGCGGTATGGGTTTCGCTTCGATTGAGAGCCAGGGAATCTCCAGCCCGAACTGATTCGGTCAATGAACTGAACGGACACCCATGACAACGGATCGACCCCAGGACTGAAACTCGTGAAGCCGTCACCCCATCGAAGTCCAACATCGTGGCAACTGATCACCTTTCTGGTGCTGATTCTGTTGCCACTGGTTCTGTTTGGCGGAGTCGGCGCCTGGGCATTGTGGACACAGGGCCATCTCTTCTGGTTGTCGTGGTCACTCCCTGTCTGCTGGACATTTGCCTGGTTCGTGCTGCAGCGGATGAAACGGATCTCGATCCCGTTGCCAGAAATTGGATCTCGTGACCACTGGACCCCTCACGATCATGCGGCCCGAGCCATTATTGAAGTTGAGGAAAGTCGCCTGGAGGGTGTGACACCCAAAGATCTGACAGACATTCAGTTCTTCCGGGACAGGACTCTGGATCTGGCTAACAAACTGGCCCGGCACTATTACCCGAATGCCAAAGATCCGCTGGACAAGCTGTCTGTCGTCGAAATCCTGACAGTGGCCCAACTGGTGGCTGAGGACCTGGAACAGTGGTTTCAACTGTATGTTCCCGGCAGTCACCTGATCACCGTTCAGCAATGGCGATTGCTGGCACAGGCCCCCGGTTGGTGGAAAATGGCGACAAATGCCGGTTGGGCAGCGTCGCTGTTGACCAATCCCCTGGCAGCGACCGCAGGCCGCTACGCCATGTCAAAAGCGTTCGTCGATCCCGTTTCGAAGCAGATGCAGGCGAGCGCGCTTGCAGCGTATTTCAAAATCTATATGCGTCAGGTCGGGTTCTATCTGCTGGAACTGAACAGTGGGCGACTACGCGGTGGAGCCCGCGAATATCGTCGCATGATGCGTCAACTGGAAGAGGGAGGCAAACCACAGCCCAATTCTCTGAAAGACGTGGCAAATGCACCCCCCGTGACAGTCACGATAGCCGTGATTGGACAGGTCAAAGCTGGAAAATCGAGTCTCGTCAACTGCCTTCTGGGAAGTCGGCAAGCCGCGGTTGACGTACTGCCGCAGACTCGCGCCGTTGATCGCTACGAACTTCACCTGGAAGAATCATCCGACAAACTGGTCCTGCTGGATACCCCTGGCTACAGCGACGCTGGAGCAACGGCGGAACAGGTAAACGAAACTCGAGAAGCTGTTCGCCAGGCTGATCTGATCCTGCTGGTGATGGCAGCAACCTCACCCGCCAAACAATCTGATGCCAGGATGCTCGAAGAATTAACCACTTTCTTCCGGGACCAGCACCGCTTGAAGCCACCTCCCATGATCGGAGTGATTTCGAAGATCGATGGCCTGCGTCCAGTAATGGAATGGTCTCCACCGTACGATTGGGAACAACCATCCCGATTAAAGGAAGAGTCCATCCGCGAAGCCATGGACTACGCCCGGAAAGCAACCGGAGACATCTTGCAGGCGGCAGTCCCTGTCTGTACGGACAAAGATCGAGGCCATGTCTTTGGCATCGAAGAATGGCTGTTGCCGATGATCATCACAGAACTGGACGAAGCCCGAGCCGTGTCACTGGTCCGATCACTCCATCGAGACTACGACCAGCATAAACTGAAAAAAGTGCTCGGTCAGTTCGCTGCGATCGGAAAACGACTGGTTTCGGCAATCACGAATCCGCATTGATGCGGCAGGTATCATGTCGGCGACGGCCCGGTTTGAAGCCATCGTTCCGTGAATTTCTTTTGTCGATTTGCAACCCAGACATCCAAGCGATGTTTGGCCACCCCAACAATTGAATACGCGACCGTTGGCACCGGAACGAAGCACACGGGTCTGCAATCGTTCAGCGCCGGTGTAAATGCTTGGCCAGTGGCCGAAAGAAAATTCGAGTCACTTCATTACCCTATCTCACTCGCGGGACGGTTAACCGAACCTTAAATTCTGTTATCGTGTCTCCATCGCAGTTCCAATCAGGGGCAGTTGCATGGCCAATACGCAAATGTTTCAAAAGTACCGAACTCAACTTTCCGCGCTAAACATCAAAACGGTTGCCCCCGAATGCGTCATATGCCCCCTCTGCTGGCAAGAGAAGAACTTCGGTGATATGTCACTCGAACACGTTGTTCCACAAGCGATTGGAGGGAAAGCGAAAATTCTAACGTGCCGCAGGTGTAATAACGAACACGGTCGCACCCTCGACGTACATCTTGTGCATTTCCAGCGAGTCACGGAAGCGATCGAAGGAAATGGGATATTAAAAGCCACACTTGATATCAATGGACACAAGCTTGCGGCCAATTTCGATTGGAACGATCGGAATTTTCATGTGATTTCCAAGGCGACCAGCCCAGATGCATCTAACGCCTCGCAACAGGACTTCAGATCGGGGTATGTATCATCATTTAAGGCGTCGCTGCACCTGAATTACGATCAAAATCGATTCCGAACCGCCCTCATCCGTGCTTCGTATCTGGTTTTGTTTCAAACATTCGGATACGAATACGCCATCGACGAGACTGTTCAAATCATTCGCCGTCGCATAAATGATCCCTCACTTGAATATCCCAACCTTGCTACATTGACGTTGGGAATCAAGGATTTCATTCCCCCCGGAGATCATCAACAGTATGTCGTACCTGCACAAATGAATGGCGTACGTTTCTTCGTTGTGATAATACGCGCAAGACTCCGACATGGTTCAACAAGGTTTCTTGGAGCCTGCTTGCCTTGTCCAGGCGAACGCAGTGATGAGGTGTTTGAGTTGCTTAAGAAGCATGCGATGCATCTAGACGGAGCATCGTTCACGTTCGAAGGCAGCCCTATCCAACAGACGCAGTTTTAAGAAGAAGAAGAAAGTATCCTCTTCAAGATTCACCCCATAAATTGCTGAAGGCCTGGATACGACCGCGAGGTCGTCGTCGCGGCTGAAGCACCTGCGACGTATTCGAACCGTCGCGCGTTTACGCTTGTCGAACTGCTTGTCGTCCTCGGCATTATTGGACTGCTTGTGGCGTTGCTGTTGCCGGCTGTTCAATCGGCCAGGGAAGCTGCTCGCCGGACGCAGTGCCGCAATCAATTGAAGCAAATCGGACTCGCACTGCACAATTACCATGATGCCCATGGGGCTTTGCCACCGGGAACAATCACAAGATTTCACTCTGCCAAGCAGGCATTTCAGGTTCTGGTAGACCAGATGGGATACCTTGACCCCGCACAGAGCACTCCAGAAACACCATGGGTATTTCAGATTCTGCCGCAAATGGATCAGGCTT
Source organism: uncultured Schlesneria sp. (assembly GCA_963977965.1). Taxonomy (GTDB): domain Bacteria; phylum Planctomycetota; class Planctomycetia; order Planctomycetales; family Planctomycetaceae; genus Schlesneria. The sequence goes on along the minus strand of CAXBSB010000080.1, from coordinate 22,456 downwards.
CCGCTTACAACCAGTTTGATTTCCAAAAGGGAACATTTGGTGTCGTCGACTTACGACCGCCCCGATATATGTCGGGCCTTAATGCGAATGCTGCGATCTTGACGATCGAGTTGCCTCTCCTGAGATGTCCAACTGATTACCTGAGGTATTTTGACTACGACATCAATGCGATGTTGGGAGCACAGATGGGGATTCCTGTGTTACCGTGTAGTCGCAGTAATTATGCCGCCAATTGGGGAACCACGACGTGGGAACAGGATTCAGACCTCGACGGGGATGGCCAGCCCGACCCCGGAGTTCGCTTCCTGGGTGCTCCATTTTCACGGGGTAAGTCGCAGAGTTTTCGTGACATCTCGGATGGCCTGGAGCAGACGGCTCTGATTGCCGAGGTCCGCCAGGGAAACGGGATCGATGGACGTGGGGCGTTTGCAACTCCATTGCCTGGCGGAAGCTTGTACATGTCGCGTTTTACTCCCAACAGTCAGCAAGACTTTTTCAACCATACCCCTGCGACCGGAACTGGAAGTGGCGATCAGATGCCTTTCTCTGCAACGTGTCGACCAGAAAAGGGGCTGCCATGCAGCTACGAACGGCTGGAACACACCGCATTTGCCGGGTCACGAAGCCAGCATACCGGGGGTGTTCACGTCTTGAATGCCAGTGGGGCCGTCCGTTTTGCCAGTGACAATATCGATCATCGAATCTGGATGGGGTTCCACAGTACTGCGGGGAGTGAGACAATCGGAGACTTCTGAGTTTGGCTTGAAGCCACTTCCGATGATTGATCGGTAAATTGCCCTTTCATCATCTTGATGTAAGGAACGGTCATGGGACCCGAAACGGGAGGGTGAGGCTCGAGCCGAACCGTCTTCGGACCAGGAAGTGTCATACCAAATCGCGGCTCGGCTGGAGCCTCTCCCTCCCGACTTGTCTAAGCCGAACGAGGCTCAAACATCCGATCATCATAATGCTGACGGTTCTCCTGAACGTGGTCCGAGAAACGGAAACCCTCGCCCAGCAATGTCTTGCGAAAGACGGTCGAGTCTCCACGCGAACCACACCGATTCGGCAATTTTGGCCGAAACTGGTCGTGACGGGTTTTCGTAGTTTTCCTAGAATCCCCCGAATGATCGGGCCGCCAAAGGATTTGATGCGGCCGACGGATGACTACGCCGCAGGTTGAATGGAGTGACTGGGATGACGTTGCATTCATGGCAAGCATTGGGACGAGTCTGTGTCATGGGCCTGGCTGCAGTGGCCGTCGCGACAGAGACATCTGTCATCGCGGCACAGACCGCTTCGGTGAAAGACACACTCGCATTTACTCCGAAGCAGCAGGATGTGGAGTACGAAACTCCCAAGCCAGACGAGTTTGCGAAGTGCAAAGTTGAAGCTGAGCGCAAGGGCAAGTCTTCAGGCTGGGTCGTACTGGGACCGGCCGGGCAGATCCTGCGAAAGATCATCGATACGGATGGCGACGGAACACTCGATCAGTGGCGCTACTATAATCAGGGCGTCGAAGTCTATCGTGACATCGACTCCAACAATAACGGCAAGATTGATCAAAGCCGCTGGGTTAACCTCGGTGGTTCCCGCTGGGGAATCGACCAGAACGAAGACGGCAAGATCGACTCCTGGAAAACATTGTCTGCTTCAGAAGCTTCCAAAGAGGCCATTCGAGCAATGGTGGCTGGCGACGATGCTTCGCTGCAACTGGTGATGGTCAATGCAGAGGACCTGAAAACGATTGGTCTGAATCAGCAACTGGCAACCAAGCTGCTGGAATCGGCGGCCGATGCTTCCAAGAAAAGTCGCGCGATTGTTTCCAAGAGTCGCGTGCTGGCTCAGTCAAAGTGGGTTCGTTTCGATGCCCTGATGCCCAGCACGATTCCATCCGACGACGAAAAAGCGACAGCAGATTTGCAGGCCTATGAAAACGCCATGGCGATTGTTGAATCACAGGGCAAGTTCATCGGAGTCCAAATTGGCGAGATCGTTCGCATCGGTGAAGTCTGGAAACTCACGCAGGTTCCACAGCCCATTGAAGGGGATGGAATCCACGTCTCTGCCGGGGGAACTTTGATCCAGCCGTTGCTGGCTGTCGCTGGCACGGGTCCGAATCCAGGAACGTCGCCTGAAGTTGAAAAGCTGCTGGTCGATTTGCAGAAGATCGAATCGACGATGATGCAGCCGAATGTTGATAAGGCGACGGTCAAGTCGTTGATGGCCAAGCGTGCCGACCTGCTGCGACGAGCGATCGATCTGGCAGACACAGACGATGAGAAACTGTTGCTGACCAAGCAGATGGTCGATGGTTACGCGCTCGCCGCCCAGATGGGAACATTCCCCGAAGGGGCGGCCGACCTGCGGGCCATGGAAGTCGATCTGCGTCGACGTTCTCCCAAATCACCGTTGGTCCCGTACGTCGCTTACCGACGGATTCAGGCCCAGTATTACGTCGATATGACAGCCGCAGAAAAGGACAAGGCGGCAGATGTTCAGAAAGAATGGATCAAGGGGATGGAAGATTTCCTGAAGGAATTCCCCGAAGCGGAAGACGGTGCCGACGCGATGCTGTTGCTGGCTCACCACGAAGAAACGAGTGCCAAACCGAAGGAAGCGGCCGAATGGTATCAGCGCCTGGTGAAAGAACGAGCCAAGACCGATTCGGGAATTCGTGCGGTCGGCGCACTGCGACGTCTGGATTTGAAAGGGAAACAACTGGTCTTGAACGGGCCTGGATTTGAAGGGGGAACCGTCGATATCCGCAGCTATAAGGGCAAGACCGTGCTGGTCGTGTTCTGGTCGAGTGAATATCGGATCTGCGAAGAGGACCTTCCTCAATTGCGAGCACTGTATCAGGAATACAAAGCACGCGGATTCGAAATCGTCGGGGTTTGCCTGGACTCTCAAAAGGAGACGATCAAGCCGTTCCTGTCACAACATCGCATGACCTGGCCGCAACTCTATCAGCCGGGTGGATTGAATGCCCCGGCGGCACTGACCTATGGTATTGCTTCGTTGCCAACAATGTTCCTGGTGAATGGCGATGGCATTGTCGTGAACCGTAGCGCTACTGTTCAGGATGTGAAGGCCGCTCTGAAAGAAGTGGTGGCAGGAAAGTGACGACCCATTCCCGTTCAACTCAGATTCGTTCGTTTGAAGTTCGACATGAACCGGAACGCGCTGGCGTCCGGTTCATACCTCAAACTTCGATGAATCTGATGTTGGTCGTCGAGGTGCACTGAATGGATGGAGTGAGTGTCGCCCAGCTCGTGGTCTCAACCGTTGCAGCGACCATGGTGGCTGCTCCGCTGATTGTGATTGCGTTTCTGGCAGGACGACGATCACTCTCTCCTGAGAAAAGTCGACGTCTGGATCAATTGATGCCCGACATCGCTCTCGGCGGGACCGTCTGGCAAGCGACGTTCGACGGTGATTCTGATCCCGAAGCGACTCAGACGATTCAGTTCCAATTCACACAGGTCGGCAGTCGCATCGTTGCTGAAGGATATTCTCCTGATGGAACCCGCCACATTCTGGAAGGGGTCATTCATGGGGGACGGCTCTGTTGTGTCACAATCGACGAGAACCGGACTGGCATCTGGCTGGGAACAGTCACCGCCGAAACGCTGGCGGATCGCAGCCGCATGACAGGAATGCGAACACGGTGGTCTCCTGTCACCCAAACGCTGATGGTGCGAAAAGCAGCGTTCACGCAATTGCACAATCTCGTTTCCTCGGCTGAACAGACTGTCAGCCAGTAACCTGCTGCATGTCAATCACATGACACATGCCATTCGCTCCGAATGACCGCGGGATCGCCAGTGCCGCTCTCGTGCCAATGATGCCGAATGACTGCAAGCCGGTCGTTCATGTCGCCAAACGGCAACAGGTCATCCGGTTCCGCCACTTCCGAACCAGTTCCGATAGCAACGACTGTAGGAAACACGCGGTTTTTCAGGGGGACTGGCAGGGCCGTTTTGTCGGTGCAATCCGCACAATCGTCACGTTCGGCCAAACTTGCCTGACGAGGACAGATTCAAACGCAACTTGGCGAAGTACAGAACGCGATTTGCGTATGAGTTTGCACACAGTTGCCGGTTTTTAACATTCGGACACATTTCCACGGATGGTTCGTGGAGGGTCTGCCGGATGGCCCGTCGTTGTCGGCAATCCAGATTTCCTCGTTCAATTCTTGAAGGGATACCACATGTTTGCACCGAAATCGAAGAAACCTGAGCAGTCGATGGCCCCCGTTTCCGCCCCCATTCCTGCACCGGAACCCAAAATGGAAGAACAGCCAGCGCCCGTTACGGAATTCAAAAATGTGATTGCCCGCGGAACCATCATTCAAGGGAACATCGTCGCCGAAGGTGACCTGTTCATTGAGGGCACGGTTCGAGGCGACGTGACAACGAAGACGACATTGATCGCCGGTCCATCGTGCGTCATTGAAGGGAACATCGTTGCCGATCACGCCGAAGTCGCTGGCCAGGTCAAGGGAACCGTACAGGCCCTTGGTCTGCTGATCATCAAATCGTCCAGCATGATCGATGGCGATGTGCTGACGAAGAACCTGAACGTCGAGTCCGGTTCAACGTTCAACGGTCGGTTTACTGTCGGTTCGGTCAACACCACCAACGGCGCCAAAAAGCCAGAAGCCGCCCCGGCCAAGGTCGATTCCAGCGTTTTTGGAAGTGATGTCCGACGTCCCGCCCAGATCCCCGCTGTTCCTGCAGCACCAGCCAAGATCTGATCCTGCAGTAACGAGTAAGAGCGGATTCAGGAGCGATCAGGAATCCGCTCGTATGCGTGAAGACGCAGTGTAGAGGAGTTTCAGGTGAACTCGCAGTTAGCCGACGCCGACGCATTACAGAAATGCCGGACAAGTTTGCATGCGTTACGTCGTTCCAGCGACGACGTGTGCGAACTGATGCGTGGGTTGGCGCGCGTTCTGCGAGACACCGGGCGTCCTCCAAATCTGACAACACTCGATCAGCTCGCTCAATATCGAAGTGATTACGAACGATTACGTGCTGACGTTCCTCGCCTGGGAAACATGACTGGTAGTCCCAGTGATGACCGTTCGCTGGATGAAATAGAAACTGAACTGGAGTCTTTGGCGCTTGTGCGGGCCACGTTCGAGCGTTTGGAACTGGTTCCATTGATCCGACACATCGATCAGATTGATTTCGCCCCCTGGCGAAATTGTCTGGCCGACGGGGAGCAATTGCGTGAACAACTTCTGGTGATGTCTGCGGCTGATGCCCGAACCGCAGCAGAGCAATTCCTGTCAAAGCCAGCTCCGCTGAATGCCGCAATCACCATGATCACCGACAGTGCAGCTCTCTCCGACGAGCGCTGGTCGCATCTGCTGGATACCGTTTCTGCAGGGTATGGTCGCGAACTATCCACGGCGATTGCTCGTGGAAAGCTGAACCTGATGTCGAATGCGAGTGCGTAAAGTTCTGCTTCATGATTTCGAGGAAAGGTAATTCAATGAGTCCACTGCGTTACAAGACACTGTTGACCTATCTGCCGGGTATGGCTTCTGTCGTCAATGCTTTTGATTCTCCGCAGGTTCAGTCTGCCGTCTACGACGTTCTGATGGATGCTCTGAACACAAAGCTCGAAACCGAAGGGCTTGGTCTGGGGGCTTCCGAAGAACGACCACTGTTAGGCCAGGTTCGGTCGCAGGCGAATGGCGAATTGACTCAGGAACTGGTCGAAGGGGAAAGCATTCACGCCGAACAGCCCCGATCGATGACAAAGTCGGCCACAACTGTTTTCTGACAGTGACTGACCCGGTCGTCCCTGAAACGAAGAATCTGAAAATTGGGGGTGTAATCCCCCGATCCTTGACGGAGTTGTCATGACCGCCGTGACCAGTTTCGCGAACCCGACATTGACCGAACTTCGTGGAGAAGTAGAACGGTTACGAGTGGTTCGTTCTCAGTTGGCGCAGCGACTGGATGATGCTGCCAGCCAGCTTGAGTCACCCGGTTGTCCCCCGGCCGTTTCATTGATCGACGACTTGCGATCCTACCGGGACCGTCTTCGTATTCTCGCGACAGAACTGGGAGCCGAAACGGATCTGACCGCCGAAACAGTCACTTTCAATGCCCTCGAACGTCTCGTCGAAGAAAGAGACTGCCGCCAGTTCGCAGAAAGTGTCCTGGAAAAACTGTGCGAACTGACACACGTAGACATTCCTGACTTCGCTCCACTAGCACTCTGCCGACAAGAAGCATCACGCCTTTGTGAGCTCTCTGTCGAATTGATCGCTTCCTCACGCAATTCGGATTTGATGCTGCTCCGCCAGCAGAAGCATCCGTTGAATTCGTTGATCAGACTCTGCGAAGACGGTGATCGACTCTCCGATAACGAATGGACAGCCTGTCAGGATGAAGTGGCGACCAATTATGGACGCCAGCTTGCCACGGCACTGACTCGCGGACGAATTCAACGCAAGAAACCGGTGGCCCCGGCACCTGAGCCTGCCGCGACGAAAGCGCAGGATCCAATCAGCAGTCGAATAGAGACTGCGGCCACGCTGCCGAAATCGCCCGTGCCGACGGAATCAGACTCCACGATTGATTTCGTTCCGAAAGCGGTCCCCGCATCCAACAGCCCCGCCCCGCGAGAAGTTCCCGCACCAGCGATTGAGCCAACAAAACTGGCTGCGAGTGTAACGGAAGTTCTGGCAACGGCTGTGCAGCCACCCATCACAGCCGCTCGCCCGAAAACTGCAGATTCTTCGATCTTCGAACCTGCTGATGCCCACGAAACAATTTTCGATGTGACCTCACCCAGCCCGAGTCTGTCAGCCCGTCTTCGCGCGGCAATGAATGTTGGCGAAACAAGTGATCGTTCGACCGCTGCAGACTCAATACCGACAACGATCCGACAGGCGACCGTTCCTGCCATGGGAACACCGGCCATTCGGTCCCGCGATTTCGATCGTCCGATTACCCCTGAGATGATTAAGGGGCACCTGGTTCGGCTGATGTCCGAAGATCGTTTGCCATTGGCAATGCATCTGACGCGGTGCCTTGAACAGCGCCCCGAACGTCCGGATTACATCTTCCCGTCATGGCTGATGCGATCATTGATCCTGGGAAGACACCTCAGCTATTCCAAGGGCGAAATCGCCCGCCAGCTCGACGAAGAGTTGCGAGAGTTCCGCGTTGAGTCGCTTTCGGAAGGTGACCAGGAGCATCAGCTCGCCATGGCGTTTCTCTGCCGTGCCGCAGCCATTCCCGCGGCTTTGCTTGCTGGTTCTGTTCCTGCGACGGCGATCCTGCGTTCGTTCAAGATCGCACCAGGGTTCAGCCAGTTGTACAACTATTGCAGCCGCATCGCCCTCTACGGGGATCGGCTGGCTGGCAGCCTGATGGAAATGTTCCGGCCTGAAGGAACAATCTCGGGTGCTTCGGAACTGGATGAACTTCGTCAGTCGACCTTGGACTGGCTGCAGGAGGCCGCTCGTAAGGCCGTTTCCTACAGCCGCACCTCGCCTCTCTTCCTGCATGCTCACTGGACACTGACCGCCGGAACAGCGGTTCGCTATTCCGAAGCAACGGTCATGTGGTGCAAGTGGCAAGAGACACTTTCGCTCGCTCAAAAGCTGCTGAAGCCAGTTTGTGAACAGATCGAAGGCGAACGAAACTGGGTTCGGCAAGAGATCACCCGGCTGACGACTCAAGTGCGAGTGGAGCCTGTCGAAGAACTGGTCAAACCAGGTACGCCCGGCATTTCGTCGCGAGGGATCGTGCTTGCGTCGGAAGAAATGCATGCCGTGATTCTGGAAGCAGTCGCTATTGCGAATCGCTGGTTGCGACTGTGCCATCAAACATCCGTCGGTGCATCGCCGATTCCTGTTGAGGCTCTGGAACTGCGGGACGAGATCCTGAAGCGATCCGACGGTGTCGTAACCGAACTGTCTCAGCACCGCCAGTCGACGAAGTCGCCACTGGTCCACGCGGCGATTGGCTGCTGTCAGACAACGATTCGTCAGATCCAGGCCATGTTTGAATCTCGGATCGCGTTACCGCTGGTCGAGTCTGATCCGCGTCATGTTCTCAACGCCGATCTGCTGCGAATTCCGGGAATTGAATTAAACGATCAATGGATGCCCGAGACAGATGCTGCGATTGTTGAACGCGAATTGCTGGCAAGCCTGGAAGCTTCCGAAATGAACTGGGCTCAAAGTTTCGACTATCATTCGCGAGCAGGAAATCACGAAGCGACGGGCAGGCTTCTGGAACTGGACGTCTGGGCCAACCCGATCGAAAAAGATTCGTTGAAAGCCGTGCGGCAGAATCAGATCAATGATGCCCGTATCGCTTTCAATTCTGAACTTGATGAACTTGCCACTGACATCGACTCCTTGATGAACGCAGGCGTTTGCAGCGTCAGTGAGGGAGGTGTGTTTGGCCAGCGGCTTGATCGTCTGCGATATGAGCTACCGCGTGTCGTCGACTTCAGTGCGTTCAGACGTCAGGTTCAGCAGTTACAGACTGCGATCTTGAGATTGAACTCTACGGGAGTCAGCACTGCGATCCTGGGGCCCGATTCTGATACGACAAATGCTCGTAACACCGCGATTGCCTCGGTCGCAGCACTGAATACGTCACCGGCGCTGCCGGCTTCTTACCAATCGTTCGACATCTTCTCGGGAGAGTGAGCGGATGACGACCGAACAAACCTTGATCAATGAACTCAGCACCGCACGAGCAGAATTCCCTGCCGGGGATTTGCGTCTGCGTGAGCCGCTCCGTCGTCTCGCCGCGTTCTACTGTGATCAGCGGCAGCCGCATCGAGCGGGACCGCTGGTTCGTGAATTGTGGGATCTGCATCGTAATGCCAGTGGAGAAGCAGACCGGTTGGCGGTCAATTCCATGTCCTGGCTGGCTTCGATCATGATCTCCAGCGGGAAGGTCGATCGCGCCGAAAAGCTGCTGGCCGATTTCGTCAGTCGCTTTCGCAAGGATTCACGGCTGGTGCCGGAAGAACGAGCTGCGGTGATGAATCAACTGGTAGAACTGTACTACCAGCAATCTCGCTTCGCCGATGCGATTCAGCTCTGCCGTCGCTGTCTGAAGCTGCTGAAACGGAGCGATACTCAAGAAACCAGTCGTGCCGAAGCACGTGCCGCTCAATTGAAACGAGCGAGAAATAACCTCGGTGCTCTGTATGTTTCGCGGGGCGATTACCAGAAGGCAGAACGCTGCTTTGTGCGAAACTTGCGTGAAGCTCGCAAGAATACGGCTCCCGGCGATCCGTCCTACATCGCTCAGCTTTCGAACCTGGCAGCTTTGCAAAGGCTGCAAGGAAAGATTGCTGAATCAGAGAGTATGACGATTCGTGCTATTCGCCAGTGTCAACGCGCACATGGGTGGAACCATCCGCTTGTCGCTCAAGGACTGGCAAATCTGGGAGCGTATCGACTTCAGGGAGGACGCCCCACGTCGTCGGAACTTCTGTTCCGCAAGGTATTGCAGATCAGGCGACTATTGCACCCCAAAGGACATCCTCAGATCTGTCGGGCGCGGCGACAACTGGCCGAAGCCAAACTGGCACTCGGCAAGCATGCCGATGCGGAACGGTTGCTGGAACGGACTCGAGCCAGCCTGGAACGACAGAATCCTGTCGATGAAATCCAACTGGCTCAGACACTCTGCAGCCTCGGCTTCGTGTACCTGGGTGCCGGACGGCTCGCAAATTCCGAACGAACTCTTGAGCAAGCACTGCAGATTCAGGAACGCTGCCTTGGTCCCGAGAATTCGCAATTGATCCAGACCTTGAACGGCCTGGGTTGTCTGAACGCAGCACGCAATAATCCTGCGATTGCCAAGATTCATCACCGCCGTGCTCTGGCGCTCTCTGAAAAGCACCTGGGAATGAATCATGCCGAACTCGCCAAGACATTGATCTGGCTGGGTGAAGTTGCGATTGCCGGAGGAGATCTTGAGGAGGCAAAGCAAGCCCTGGAACGAGCACGCACTTTGCGAGAATTCTCGCTGGGAGCCGACCATCCACTCGTAGCGGAAGTGTTGACGCGTTGCGGTCTGCTGGCATTGGCTCAAGGACAACCGGCTCGGGCTCTTTCTCTGGGGGCACGTGCGACAGGTATCTATCAACGATCCAAAGAATGCCCACCGCTCGCGCTGGCGGATGTCTATGCGGTCGCTGGCGAAGCCTCATTCCGACTGCATCGTTTCCGTGGTGCCGAAACCATCTCGAACGACGAATTGAAACTGCGTGAGCAAGTCGTCGGGCCGGATCATGTTTCGCTGCTGCCAGGCCTGCGTCGATATGCCAAAGCGACACTCGAACGTGGTCTTTATCTGGAAGCGGAACAGGCACTCCGACGGGGAATGACGATTGCGGAAAAATCGCTGGGTGTCATGCATGAAGAAGGGATCCCGTTCGCGGAACAACTCGGATGTGTCTCAGTTGCCAAGCGAGACTTCGAAGAAGCGAACCGCTGGATGGAGCGGACCGTCAAAATGTGTCAGCGGTGCTATGGCAACCAGTCCGAAGAAGTCGCCGTCAAACTGCTGACGTTTTCCAACTGCCTGCGCGAGGCTCAGAAGACCGCCGAGGCGGATGATTACGAGCGGCGTGCGATTGAACTGCGAAACCGTAACTGTCACGTGTTGCTCTGATCGATATGGGCAAGGAACTGAGATCATGAATGTCGTACGTCAAGGTGACACCGTTCAACTGCATTACACGACCTATGCGGCCGATGGCTGCGTGATTGAAACGTCAGGGCAGCGTGACCCGCTGGTGTTCACAGTCGGGAGTCCTGACATCATCGTCGGGATCAATCGAGCTGTTGTCGGAATGCGCCAGGGAGAACGTCGCCGGATCGCCGTTTCGCCCGAACAGGCCTTCGGGTTCCGTGACTCTCGCCTGTTACAAGTTACGCCGCGACTGGGCTTTCTGGAAAAAGTCGATGAAGGTGATCAGTTAGCGGCAACCGTGGGCGGAACCGACCTGGATATCTGGGTGCGATCCTTCACAGACCATGAAATCACGTTGGATGCAAATCATCCACTGGCGGGGGAATCGCTGGTGTACGAGATCGAAGTCGTCGGTGTTGCTCAGGGAATTGAGGCATGACGACAAAAAGCAACACGGACGCACGTCCCGAACAAAGGTTGGTTTCGACGGGCTGAATCGAAAATTCGGCATGAGCAGATTGAATCCCATCGACAACAGTCCGCTGCAGGCTCAACACTGAATAGATCAATGCGGATGTCCCGCAATACCCTTGGATAACTGAAACATGACGCTGAAACTCACAGCCGCCTCATTCCTGGCAGGGGTCAAGCAAAGCGGCTTGATCGATCCAGACCGCCTGGATGCGCTGGTGAACGAGATTCACCAGGCCGGGATTGACTGCAACGATTCTATGGCGATCGCCACGGCACTCGTTGACCGCAAGGCATTGACCGAATGGCAATCGGACAAGCTGCTGCAGGGTCGCCACAAAGGATTTATCCTTGGTCGCTACCGATTGCTGTCGCTGCTGGGCGCTGGGGAAATGAGCGCCGTCTATCTGGCTGAACACATCCTGATGGAACGCCGGTGCGCCATTAAGGTTCTGCCAGCCAACAAGGTGCAGGACACATCGTACCTGGGTCGCTTTCATCGTGAAGCACGCGCCGTGGCATCGATGAATCATGCAAACATCGTCCGGGCGTATGACGTCGACAAGCAGACCGAAAGCGGCACCGACATCCATTTTCTGGTGATGGAATACGTTGAAGGTCGCAACATCGAACAGATCGTCAAGGAACAGGGACCGCTGGACTACGTCTCTGCGGTCGACTACATCCGCCAGGCGGCAGATGGCCTGGGCCACGCACATCAGTCAGGCATGGTCCATCGTGACGTTAAGCCGGGAAACCTGCTGATTGACAACACTGGCGTCGTCAAGCTGCTGGATCTGGGTCTGGCTCGTTTCTTCAAGACAACGGATGAAGAATCGCTGACAATCAAGCATGATGAAAAGGTCCTGGGGACCGCCGACTATCTTGCTCCAGAACAGGCTGTCGACAGTCATCAGGTCGATGCCCGAGCAGACATCTACAGCCTGGGCTGCACGATGTACTTTGCATTGACGGGACATCCCCCGTTCACAGATGGAACGCTGGTTCAGAGATTGCTCGCACATCAGACCAAGGTTCCACCGTCTGTCCGCTATGAGCGTCCCGATATTGATGATTCGCTTCTCGAAATCCTCGACAAGATGATGGCGAAGAAGGCCGCTGACCGTTACCAGACGGCGTCGGAAGTTTCTGAAGCCCTGGCACGCTGGTTGATCGAGCATGCCTCGGCCGCCTGGAAACAAAAGCACATGATGCTGGTTGCTGCCCTGTGCGGTATGGACGCTCTGCACGCCGGACGGGTGAATGAACAGGCGGCACTGGTCCTGAAAGGAAAAGAAGCGAGCGTACTGGCTGCCGAATCGATGGCCGACGATCGTTCGATCAACGATGATTCTCAATCCGGTTCGTCTTCAAAAATCGAACGTCCTCGTCAACGACGTCCCCGTGAACGGCAACCGGGCTCCAGTGTTCGTTTGTCGAGTTCGACGACCGACACGGCAATCAGCCGACAGATCGATCCGGTTCAGCACGTGGCATCACGTCTGAGCGGTCCGGCCGCTGCCATGCCAACGTCAAACAGCGCACTTCAACCCGTCGTTCCAGCACCGGCACCTGCCGCTCGCAGCAATGACATCACGTTGCAATTGCGGCTGACAGAAAGAATGCGCCTGGTACTGATCGCGATCGGCATGCTGGCCACAATCATCATTTGCGGGTTCGGTATGTGGTACATCATGAGTCAGAAGAACCCGGTCGAAGAAGGAAAGCCTTCGATTCCTTCGAAAGCCAACGTCCCTGCGAATGCTCCGGCTGGCAATACGCCAGCCGGCAGTATCCAAGCCGGTGCGCGGTCTGTCTGATCGTTCCAGCCAAGTTTACTATAGTATTCTTCTCTGCGTGTCAGAGACCTACGAGAGGGAACTGCACGTTGCAGCGTTGTTGACCGGCTGCCTGAGAGCTATTGCGTTCCAAGAACCTCGCTCCAACGCGCACTCAAATCGCTTAAAGAGAGTACCGCGACCTTTCGATGGGCCGATTCGTTACCTTCTACCAGCGTTTCGCAAAGTACCGATTTACGACCGTCGACATCTCGTGGCGTCGTTGATGATTTCCGAGCCATCACAGATAAAACTGATTTGTCAAACGCTGTAATCACAGCCCATCTCTTCTGTCACAAACTCGCCTGATTCTTGTATACTTGAGGAACCCACGCTGGCATTTGTCGAGACCTTGCGCAGATGAAGTCAACTTCTTCCGATAGTATTTCGCGCTGCCGTCACGAAACTGGATTCGTTATTCCTGTCGTATGATGGATCCCGATGTAGCCCTGCAAGAATTGGAACAGACAGAGTTGCTGCCGTGCTATGGATTTGGAGAGAGTTCATGAATCATCCGTCACGATACGCGTGGCGAGTCATTGCACTCGGGGCACTACTCGTCGGGCCAGTAACACTGGGTGCCGAAGTAGATGACGATTACGACGACACTACAGTTGAGAATGTTCCAAGAGTTCGTGTGCGTGTTGTCGATGTTGAGTTCAACTTTCAGGACGAACACGGCGAAGTCTTTAATCGTGCTGGAGCTCGTGAACGCGTCAATTTGCAATTGAAAGTGATGCTCGACGAAATCGTTCACGTTTGCGAACTGAATGAAGCTCAACAGCAAAAGTTTCTACTCGCCGCACGCATCGATATGGCGCGCTTCTTCGATCGAGTCGAGTTAGCTCGAGGAAGGATTATCGCGGCGGAGGGCAACCAGGATCGGGTCAAAGATCACATCCCGGATGTCATGGTACTTCGACAGCAGTTTTCACAGGGACTGTTCGGTGACAAGTCGCTGTTCGCAAAAACTCTCCGCCAGACGCTGACCGAAGAACAACATGCCAAACATCAGGTGATGCTGCTTGATCGGCGACGGACAGGTTATAAAGTTGCGATCCAGGCGACGCTGTCCAAGCTCGGGATCGGCCTGAATCAAGAGCAAATCGAAGCCCTGCAGAAGCTTCTTCTGGAAGAGACGCGGCCACCACTTCGGTTCGGTCCGAATGACCGAAATCTGGTCGTGTTTCGTTTGAGTCAGCTTCCTGAGGCAAGACTGAAACAGGCGCTGGATAAGAGCCAGTGGAAAAAACTTCATCCACTATTGCTGCAGGCCAGCGGATTCGAGGACTCACTCATCCAGAACGGTGTCATCGAGGAGTCGAAGCCAATAGCACCAGTTGTAGTCCGAAGTTTGCGGACGGTTGTCGACAGTCCCGTTACAGCACCCGCCGACGCCGCGACGCCCGAATGATCTCTATTTCATGCTCAAGTACACGAAAGTCTTTCCGTCGCGAGACCAGCAGACGCAGATGTTGTTACGGTCCAGCGGCTGTTTCGGGTAGCGAAAGGACGGCTTCATGCCGTCTGGATCCATTTCAAAAATCTGCGTTCGCTGCGATCCTTCGGGGCGTCGAGCAAACATCAATCGCTGGCCACCGGGCAACCATGAGAAATCGGAACTGACATCCTTGCCGTCACACAAGACTCGCAAGTTCGGATCACCGCCCGTGGCGTTTATGATACCGACATCGACGATTCCGTTCGCACGATGCCCCTTGAAACAGATTCGCTTCGAGTCAGGAGACCAGGTGAAGTTATGCTCAATATAGCTGTAAGGGCTTTGGCCAGCGGGAAAGACAGGTCGTTTTTCATTAATGTCGACGTCGTGGATGACGAAATTGTTGCTCCCTGTGACATACGCCGTCTGCTTTCCATCAGGCGAGAATTCGATGGCCCAGCCGCGCGGATCAACTGATGATTCGTCTGCATCCCCTTCAAAGTTACGAATAAACACGCCGCGGCCATAACGGGAATAGGCGATCTTCTTGCCATCGGCAGACCAGTGCGGAATGCAACCAATCCCCAAATCGCGGACCTCATCCGTCTCCACACTGGCAATCAACAGGTGAGCCGCCACGCTGGGTTGCCCTCGTTTCCAGCCATCGACGGCAACCCATTTTCCATCAGGTGAAATTTCGGGCGAATAAATGTTCGGATAGTCCGGGATCGCGATCTTGATGGTCTTGCCATCGGCAGACTGAACGTGAATTTCGTTCGGAGGCAGATGAGTTGTTATGAATGGGTATTCTTCGAGCGACAGCGTCTGGTCATGATTCAAATCCAGTCGTCGGAAATACTCGGCACTCAACGCTGCCAACTCAACACCCGGACGGAACCGAAACTCTTCAGGTTGCAGTTTCCCGTCGTCGTCCTCGTCTCTGGCAGTATGCCAAACCGTCAGCAGATTCACGTGTGGGACGAGCAGGAATTCTCTTAGCGAATACAGACCATCTCGATCATCGTCAAAGCCATCGAGCCAGTTGACCCCTACCGGCCCCCAACCGACGGGCAACGCATCGACCTCTTTGCGAGACAGTCGCCCATCAAAATCCAGGTCCATCTGCAGGAACTGGTGGACGGGATCCGTTCGATGCCCGCTGGTTGCAAACTCCGCGAAACCAAACAATTCACGGCCTGGCTTGTTGATCGTTGGAAACCACTTTTCCGCAACATCGGGCGATCCGCCCAGAGCTTTGATGTAGACCTCGCGCCTGACCTTGCCGTTGACGTCGGGCTTCATGCCATAAAACATTCTCAAATCAACTACGCGTGCGGTGTGATCCCGAACGAGTTCGCCACTCGGTATTCGCACACCATAGGCGATGTCCAGGACGCGATCTGCCTCTTGAGACGAAACTTGTCCGTCGTGGTTCAAATCCCAATCGGCAAAGCTCGTCGATTCCAGTCCTGCAACCAACCCGGGAATCTCGGCCGAATTGAACTCGTCTGGTACCAGCGATTCATCACCGTTCAGATCCCATTCTTTCCAGTCCCTGGCCAATCGAGCCTTTTTCGCTTCCGATAGCACAACTACGGGATCGGCAATTGTCCCTCGCTGTCCATCGGGTTGGCCAATGGGGACTGTCACGAATTCGGCCAGACTGATTCGATGATCGCCATCGATGTCGAACATTTTGAATTCGCGAAGCAGAGTCCTCATCTCCCGCCCGACCCGCTTCAGGTACTCAGCTTCGGTCAACAAACCGTCCTGATCAACGTCACACGTCGCGAACTCAGTACGCAGTGGATTTTCAGCTAGTGACACCACAACCACCGGGTCTGCCGGTTGAGCATGACAAGCAGAGACAGGAACCACACCGACCGTCAACACGAGCATCACAACTTGGATGACACGTTTGAATCGATTCGCAATCAGGCTGCTCAAGGACTGATGTGTCGAAAACATGATACCCCCCTAAGATCGTCGAATCGCAATTCAGCGTTACGTCAACTGTTTTCATTCATACCTGAGTGCTGCAACATGGTGCCACTCAACGCGGGTAACAAAGCCATCAGCCGGCACGGAGTTGATTTGGTTTCCATGCGAAAGAGAACCGGACGCTAGCGCGTACCGGCTGATGGGTATGTTACATACCAGCGGTTGGCACACATGCAGTAACAGTCAATTCACATCGTACTCGATAAACGATTTCCTGGCGTCTGAAATCTAGTTTCGTAGACCTGAAAACGCATTCGGGGTACCACGATTTTGGAATCCTCGACAAAGTCGTGAGGTGTGACCTGTAATCTTGATCGCGAAGCGATCTGCGACGCCTTCAGCGTCGTATGATAGCCATGATCGTGGAGTGTGATTCTGACGACTGCAAATCAGACGCTGCTACAAATCGTTACCAGCGTTGGGTGCCACCGATCCGTACCAACGGCACTGCACGTGTTCGCTGTTTCGCCGAATCAAGAAACCATCCGCAGAATTGTAGAGCCTCAATCAACAGCCTTTTGTGGCATTCACGTTTGTAAATACGCGGCGATGTAAGTCTTGATATGGAAGTCCGATGGCGTTACACGTGTTTGTCTGACATTCAAAACTGTTATTCCTGCACAGGTGATATTCGATCATGATCGTTGCAACCACTGATCGTATTCCGGGGTTTCGGATCACCGCCGTTCTTGGCATTGTTCGTGGGGTAGTCGTCAGATCCCCGTCTATCGGGCAAGGAATTGCCGGTGCCTTGGAGAATGTGTTTGGAGGCAATATCAAGGCCTATGACTCCGTTTGTGAGGACGCTCGAAACGAGGCGGCCGAACGCATGGTCAGACATGCTCGGGATCTGGCTGCGGATGCAGTTCTGGGAATGCGTTACGATGCGACGGAGTTCTCCCCCGGAATTACTGAGGTACTCGCGTACGGAACCGCTGTCCGCCTGGTGAAGATCATGCCCCACAATCGTTAGTTCTTCTCGAAATCCGCTGTCCTGCAGCTCCTGAAAGTAGCTGATTTGCCATGGTTCTGAACTGAAGTAGCTGCAACGAACGGCATTTCGTAAGATCTAGTGCGTGTCGCACTTCCGTGTCGCGTCGAAACATGGGTTAGACGCTGCAGTTTGATGCCCGCGGGACGCCACTTAAACGGAATGCGCTCTGATTCCGCAAAACTGCGGGCCGCAGGGTGAAATAGCAAGCACGTCAAGGCGAAATGCTTACTGAGTGTGGCCGACCAGTTTCCATCGTTGTGAAATCAACTTTCGCGAAAGATGAATCACATGCTGAAGCGGCTGCTGATTGGACTCGTGACAATCCTCTGTCTGAGTATCGATGGTCTTGCGGCTGATCCGATGGAGAATGCCATTGGTCAGCGCCTTACCGAGATGTTTACGGCGGGTTTCGGTCGCGGTACCGATGCTGCCGCAGAATCGCGACGTCTTTATTCGCAGGCTCGTACTGAGTCACGAAACGATCCGCGCGTCGAATATGCGTATGGACTGGTCCTGTTGAAACAACTGAAGACCCGGGACGCAATGTCACATTTTCAGGTGGCAGCAAAGGCGCCAGGGTCTGAATCGTGGCCCGCGCGTCAGGCTCTGACCTGGTGTCAGTTTGTCAGTCGTGAAGACAGCGAGGGATTCAAGAGCCTGTCGGACTTCGCAAAATCGTTGGCAGCCTCAAAGGTGGAGTCTGCTGAGCGAAATACATACGTGGAGTGGATTGGACAGGTTGTTGCTGCACTGCAGAAGTCCGCAGACACGGTCAAGAAGCGAGAACTTGTCGCCAGGGAAGAGGAGGCTCTGAAAGCCTTGCTGAGTGCAGACGACCTGCCCCATTTCGAGAAGGGGGCAGCCGACGTTCATACCCTGTACGTGATGTTGGATAATGACGCCCAGGAGACTCGTGAAGCGACCGAAGCGAAGCAAAAAGTCGAACGTGTCGAAAAGCAGGCTCAAGTTGCCGAGCAACTCGTCGATTCCGCTGAGAAACGTGAGAATCTCAAGAAGACCGCAGAAGAATGGAAGAAGCAACTCGATGATCAGGTTGCTGAATACAACAAGCAACTGACGCGATTGGAGCGTGATTACGACGTTTTGCAGCAGCGGGTGACTGCGATGACGGCATTGATGATCCAGCTCAATGCCGAGCTGGCAGCAACAGAAAATCAGTTGAACAATCAGAAAAAGAATCGCAACTCCACAACACAATCACAGGTTAATGCGACTGAGCAGAAGAGGAACGCACTGGGAGCTCAAAAGACCAAAATCCAGTTTGAATCCGATCAGACAATGGTTGCACTCGCAGGCGTCAGCCAACGTGCACAAGCGGTTCTCAATCAGAAGGCCGCCAGTATTCAGCAGTACGAACTCGCAACGGGAAAGCTGGCACAGAAAGATGCCGCGCTGGATAAGTTTCAGTCGCGGCTGAAAAAAGATGGCGAGAAGCTGAAGTCACCGCCAAAGGGAACTCCGACACCTGTCGCCAGTAAAATCAATCAGTTACGTTCGTTCCGGACCTACGTTGAGTTTGATCTGGTACAACAGCGAGATCGACTGCTGGCGACGTTTGACGTGGCGATTCCCGATACCACGAAACCTGATGGTCAGTAGCGTTGGGAATTTTCGGCGATCGCGAATCCGTAGACTTCAGGGTTTCACCTGTGCCTGGATTGCGGTCGCGAAATGTTTGTACATCATGCGTTTTGTATTCGATTGAAGTCACGGAGCAACCCTCCGCAAGATTTATATGACCCAGTACTGGCACGCGTGACGAAGAATTATTTATCTTCCAGGGACCATAGTCGTATCGCGAAATCGTTTCCCTTCGACCATTTTCCATTGAGTAACGTGCTTCCCCCGCCGGACAAGGCTCGCATTCCGTTCGCTGACACCGCCACGGTCCAGACCCATTCTGAATCCTCGGCCAGACGCTTCAACTCCATACCAGTTTCGGAATCCCAAACCGAAACCCTGCCGGTTCTACTACCTGACAATATGCGCCGACTGTCAGGGAAAAACACGGCTTCCATGAAACCGCAGTCTTCATCTTTAATCTGCCGAATGATCCTTCCGGATTTGACATCCCACAGAATCAAGGCGTCATTCGCAGCCGAAATCACGCAACTACCATTCGGCGCGAAGCTGACGCTTTCTACTGGCGAGGCATGTCCGTCCCATCGATGAGCCTGATTACCTGTAGCCGAATTCCACAGACGAACAGTTCTATCTCCCTCTAATCCACACGAGATGATCTGGCTACCATCCGGAGAATATTCCAGACACATCACCTGACCTGTGTGGCCTGTGAGCGTCTGTATCTGCTGACCAGTCGATGGATTCCAGATCCGAATCGTTCCGTCACCCCCTCCCGAGACTGCGCGTGTTCCATCCGGAGAAAAAGTAACGGTGTGTACCACTTTATCCTTCGAATCAAACTCAAAACGGCGAATGACCGTGCCCGTTTCAACGTCCCAGAGACGGATTCCGTCACCGCTGCCTGAAAGTGCCTGTTGTCCATCGGGCGAAAGTGCGACCCCGAATACCACATGCATTCCGCTGTCTTTGAAGAGGCGGATTGTGCTCCCCGTTTCCGTATTCCACAGGCGCATCGTTCGATCGCCATATGGCCAACCGCTCCCCGACAGAAGACGTGTTCCATCAGCAGAAAACACGACTTTGCTGACGGGACCCTGATGTCCTTGAAAACGACGAATTTCAGTGAAGGGCGATCCTGTCTTGCCTTCGTTGAACGTGATTTGTTGAATTCCTATGAACCCCCATTGGGAAGTACTCTTATCGACGATTTCGAACGTTACAACCTTGCCTCGAAGTGGCACCACGTTCCACCGGATACGAAATGGCTTTGTATCATTCCTCGCTGCCATTCGGCGGTATAGCGTCGGACCATCCCAAAGAGCGACCCATGTCTTTTGCATGTCGCCGCCGCCATGCAGGGAGAACTGAAGCTCGGTCGCGTCAACAGGGACATGAAAGCATTGGTAAAGCCGGCCAGTTCCAGTATCTCTGGTTGCGCCGGATGTCGTGAGGACCGGCACTGTGTCGGATTCGACAACCCGGAACTCGTTGGCTCCCCCTTCCAGTTGCCACCCTTCCAGTTGGGTTTTGAAATCCCCATTCGTAAGTCTGCGAGATCTTTTCGCAGCTTCGGACGCAACATTTACCTCCGCCGTAGGTACAGTGCGGAAATTGCTCAACAGGCTTACTGGAGAGTCACCGATTGGGATCAGGCTGATGTCATCAAACCACGCTTCGCCAGCTGCGATGCTGCTCCAGTAACCGAGTCTCGCACAAACAGTCACTTCAGTTAGTTCTCTCGCATCGAAAATCATGGCGACGTATGTCCAGTCACTGTCGCCCGTGATTGAACGGCTGTGTTCTCCCCCCCCCCAGATACATAGGTTTGCACCAACCTTGCCATACTGCTGACCCGGTTCGATGACGACATTCTTTGTTTTAACCCAGCCACTCAGCAGGTAACGAGTTCCTGGTGTCACGGAAATCGTCTGATCAAAATGTATATCGTCCGTCGCCGTCGAGTGAATCTCTGCAGCTTGTTCGCCTTCTTTTACGATTCCACTTTGTATGGATCCACTTTTGTCATTGCCGCGCCAGGACGAAAGCTTCCATCGACTGGCTGCGTTCCCCTCAAACGCCCCACCCACAAGCAAATCTAGTTTGCGACGTTCTGGGGTGAGAAAACCGGGTTGGTACATCGCAACATCGGGTGAGAGCTGATCGGCTGGCAGCAACGAAAACACATTCTCAACCGTCATTCCCTGCCTTTGCCAATCCACTTTTTCGAGAGATTGCCACAGTTCCGAAGAAAACGGGAAACGCCAGCGGTCACGAAATACCGTGGTCAAATCCTTTCCCGCCGCCAGAGATGCTGACACGAACCAGTTGAGCAGTTGTCCTTTGATATCTACCGTCGACGGGCATGTCGCCAAATACCGAAAGAGTCCTTTGGCCCATTCGTTTCCCCCGTTTTCCTTTCGGAGTTTTAGAAAGCCGGAGGCGATAAGGATATTCAAATCCGAGTGGACATACGGCCTGCCATCGATGTCATACAGGATTAATGGGCGCGTCGCTCCAAATGGCGAAAATGCATCCGCAAACGAAACGTTCGATTCGGCAAATTCGCTTTCAAATCGATAAATCTGTGATCCCGGTTCGACGTCTTGTGCGGTGCCGTTTACGGCCTCATCGCAGACATGACGCAATGCCACGATGATGCCGGTCGAGATGAGTCCACACTGTCTCGTGAAGACAAAGTGATTCTGACCAATCCCGAAAAAGAAGCCATCTGGAATCTTCTCGGGGTTTTTTCGCACCTGGTCGTAGTCACCCTGTGGAGCATAAAACCCGCCTACCTCGATACCCGACATACCAAGGACGGCCCCAAGCCCTCCACTGGTAAAGCTGGAATCGGGAACGGCAGCAATCGTCACTTTTCCGTTGTGCGTACGGAATGGACGAGGTGATTGTCCAACGAGATCAGAGCAGAGCGTCCATCCGGCATCGAGCTGTTTCACGAACACCGCCATCGTCTTGGGATCCAAGTCCGAAGTCGTCGTCAACAGCACAATTCGTTCCCCTTCCCACGGGAACATCTGCGTTGAATAATTCTTCTCTTTCCACTTGTCAGGGTAACCTACTTTAATCATTATAGCATTCAGCTTTTCGTGTGCTTTTGCTTTTGTACTATCGGTCATCCAATCCAAACCATCAATACGCTGGCCCAATGAAGTGATCAAATTGTGAATCAAATCAGTTGCTTTCTTTTTTGCATCCTCACTGAATTTTGCTTTCACATATTCTTGTCCAAGCATTTCACCAATGCAAAAATTTGCGCTGCCAAGCACTCTTTTCCAACGAGGCTTTTGTGCTTTTGTACCACGTAACATGGTTTCATAAAAATCAAAATCAGCTTTATCAAAATCGCTGCTGATCAGATTTGATGCTGATGAAATGCAATGGAATTGTAAGT
>CAXBSB010000079.1:0-29861 GCA_963977965.1 uncultured Schlesneria sp. | reverse complement strand
CATCTCGACACACCGCCAGAGGATTATCGATTGCCGTCAGGGGGCGATTTATTCACGTCGTCAGAGTGCGCAGCAATGTCGGCATCGCTGGAACGACTCTTTGTTATTCTTGGCGACGAATCTCCGTACGAGATTTGTGCTCGTGAAAGCTCTGTGATGCTCGCAGAAAGACTCGGATTGAAGCCGCCGTTGGAATTCAATGATCCAGACGTCCAACATGAATTGTTTGAATCCGGGAATGTAGACGAACTGTCAATGTGGCTGTGCTGGAATGGCGCAAACAGCAGTTGCGGCGATCGAGAAGTTTACCTTGAAGAACTCAGAATGCAGCCACTCGAAACTCTTCGAGAAATGATGCTCGACCAGATTTCGCCGTAGTCGTGAAAGGAATCGTTCGTCGGTCGGTCGCCGTGTTCGGGAAGATCGACTTTCCACCGATTCACTCCTGGATCGAACCGCTCAAAAGCTCAACCGAGGCTGATGGTGTCCGCATCCTGGAAACCGAGCTCACTTCTTCAAATACAGCACAATTCCTGGTCAGTACCCGGCTGGCTTTGTCGCCATCAGCAATCGTGCGATCGATCAAAGGTCGGTGGCAGTACATTCTGCGAAGTCAGTTTCCATCGGCGTTTCGTCGCAATTATTTCATTGGCAGTGTTGGTGAAGCAAATTCTGAAACATTGAGCAACTACGTTGCTCGTCAGACTGACAGACATCCCATGGTTGATGATCGTGTCATGGCAAAACTGGAATCACTTCAGTTTCATGATCCTGCAGTCTGCGCAAGGGATGACTCCCGCGTTTCGATTCAGCTATTACGCTGGGACGTTTGGAAAATATGACCGGAATGCGATTCGAAGGTTGATTGGGGATCGGTAGCGGCGCCGGGCGGGCGATGATGAGTGGTAGCCTGGAGTCGTTGCTTCCACCCGGACAAGCTCTCATCGTGCCACGCCTCGCTTGCTGGCGGCCTGCAGTTTTTGCTGGAGATTTTTGAGGCGACGCAGGTCGAGTTTCGATTTTAGTTGATCGTCGGAGTAAACGGCATTTGTGGCCACAGATTACGCCGGAATGGAGGTCTTCGAGATCCGCGATCCCCGCAACATCAAGCCGATCGCCTGGCTGCACCGCCAGCGTCCCCTTCCACGGGATCTGGTCTGGTATCAAAGCAATCGAACGCTGACTTGGAATCGATCCCCGACATCTTCAACGAGGAATCACATCACAAACGTGCAGCAGCGAGTTCCGATTCCAGCTCGCTGCTCTCGAACGAGCCTCGTTCGGTTTCTGTATTCGTGGCAGCTACTTTTCGGCTTTGACGAGACGATCAAAGTCGCGATCACCCAGGCCAAGTGGTTTGGTCCATTCCCCATAGGTTGGATTTGGTAAGATAATCCAACGTTCACCGAAAGAGCTCTCTGTCTGGTCGACTCGATCTTTCCGCGTCTGAATCGCCGCTTCTAATTGTTCCGGCGTTTTTTGACCCAAGTCTGGGCACTTGAACTGCTCTTCAAAGTCCCTCAAGTTGTCACCGATCATCAGCAGGACATCGTACTTTTTCTTGACTTGCTCGAACCTCGGTGTCTTGTCATTTGATCCTGTATTCAGCAGAAGTCCATCTTCGACAATCGGTAATTCAAATCTTACGAGAGCCTCCTTCGTATGATCAATGAATTTCTGGTTTCGATTACTGACGTAGATCACCTTGACGCCCATTTTTGTCGCTTCGAGGATAAATCGTTTTGCCCCCGGAACAAGCCCAAGATGCTTGCTGTGATTCTCTTCCCAATCATCCCACAGTCGCTGATCGTAGGCCAATCCACTTCTCAGTTGTGACGCCTGGAAGCCAGCGTTACTGAGTACCGTTTCGTCAAGATCCATGATGACAGCGGCGGGCTTTGAGGTGTCTTTTCGGCTACCGCTGAATTGCTTCAGGCGAAGCGCTGCGAGGTTGTACGCCTGATAGCAACTCGCCCGGTATTCAGCAGAGGTCTGAACGTACAGACTCGCATCAAGGTTACGTGCTCGCGGAGATTCGCACACATAGACCGCCGGCGCAAATTGAGCTCCGGCGTGCATCTGGTACAGAGCACTGGCGACGATGACTGCCATGCTGGAAAAACCCAAAGCCCAGCGAGTTCTGTTCAATCTCACGATTATCTCCTGACCTGGAAACCGAATTGCTGTACCTGTCCGTCATCGGGTTTTCAGAACTTTGGCGATCTGGTCCGCCCCACTCACAAGAATGCCAGCCAACGCATTCGCAAAGTCTGACCCGCCACCATCATCGCGATAGGTCGAGACCCATGACAGCGTACAGGCATTTTCACCCGTCACCTGCATCACAGACGCGTAATCCTTTGCAGGCAATCCCAACACGGAAATGTACTGCAGTCGACGTGACTTTTCGTTGAGTTCCACAAGTTTTTCGATACCAACAGGCAATGGGTACATGTGGTCTGACGAAGACGGAGAAAACGTCATGTCGCGAACAGTGCCAATCACTGAAGAACTGTCATCAGGATAGGTCACGTAGACCCGTAACAAGTTTGGAAAAATCTTCTTAAGTCCGGAAAAGTCCGAAATGATTTCCCAGACATGAGGCGCAGTTGCCTGCTCGCCTGCGGGATAGTCGCGTGTCACGCTGATCGTAGTAACACCCGATTCGACGGTGACCTTCGATTTGGCCTTGGCCATGATTTTCCTTTCCCCATCTTCAGGGAAGTTCAGTACGATTTAATGGGCTCAGGTCAGCAAACGGGGGATTCGGTGGATTGAATGGCGATCCAATGCTTTGCTGGAACCGAAAAACACCGTCGGGATCAACTCTTTTCTTGATTTCCAACAAGCGAGCGTAGTTGTCACCAAAGTAGTTTTGGGCCCAGTCATGAAGCAGCGGGTCGATGTAATTGACATACGCCCCCATCGCATGTCCGGCCTTGCCAATTGCCTCGAAAAAGTTGTAGGCCCATTCGACATTTTTTCGAGCGTCACCGGGCTGATCAGCGTTCCAGATACATTTGACTTCCGGAATAAATCTCGCGTTGCGATGGACGAAGGCCGTCTCGTCCGGGGCCTTCTTCGAAATCGCTCCTCCCCCGAGAGTCCAGACAACAAAACTGTCTTGCGAGGGTGGATTGCCCATGTAATCAAGAAAGGTCCTGGCAACTTTCTTGTTCATTGCTTTTGAAGGAAGCACCAGAGATCGAATGTAGGCACTTCGATTCTCGACCAGCGTCGTATTTCCGTTATACGATTCCCAGGCTGGCAGAGTCATTCGATGCAGGTCCACCATCACCGGATTCAGTTTCAAAATCGGATTCAACAGATCGAGACCTTTTGCCCATTCGCCGTTATAGACCGGCGTCAGACCAATCAGTTTCTTTTTGTGGCTCGGATCCCGGTCCGCAGGGTTCAACAAGTTTCGTTGCCCACAAAAGCCGTAAACAGCAAGTTCGTCCGGAATTGTTTCCACCCAATCGTTGTAGACACCAAACACTTGCTCGATCTGTTCCAACGGAAACCAGATCTGCCCGACAAGCATCTCTTCACTTCTGGGCTTTTGAACTTCCATCTCCATTTCGACCACGATGCCGAAATTGCCTCCCCCGCCACCACAACAGGCCCAGAACAGATCCTGATCCTGCTTTGATCTGCTGTGCCGACCCACGTCGTGAACGTTTCCATCGGGGGTCACAATGACGAGTCGAACAAGATTATCGATCCCCATTCCATAGGAACGTGAAACGAAACTGTATCCGCCACCCTGCATGAAACCGGCGGGGGCAACGCTTGGACAACCGCCCCCCACCGGTATCAGTCCTGTCCCTGTGTTTTCCATAAAGCCATAGACGGCCCGCCACCGCGCCCCCATTTGTACTTTCAGCAATCTCTTTGAACTGTTGAACGTGATTTCATCGAGATGGACAAGATCCAGGACGATTCCGCCATCGTTCATACAGTAGCCAGCAGCGCTATGACCACCCGCCTTGATCGTGAGCGTCGTGCCATTGCTGATGGAAAACTTCAACGCCAGTCCGACATCTTCCTTCGTCGTGGGACGGATGATCAATTGAGGCCGCAATTGAATTCGCCCGTTATCAATCTTGATCGCGGACTCATAGGCAGTTTCGCCCGGTAAAAGCACGTAACCGCTCAAGGTGCGTGCGAACTCGCGGATCGCTGCAGAAGAAATCATGATCCAAAAACCTTTCAGATGGAAATCGAGGACGGCGGTCGTTCTGCAATTGCTAGTGGAGGTACGAGTCAAACACCTGTGTCAAACGGATCATTCCGTTCGTCGCCGGAAAGAAGGCGTCGTGCCCTGGGCTCTTCAAATAAGCGTCATATGACGCCTTGCTGTCCCAAAGAATGTTCATGGCGATGTCATAGTTCACGACACTGACTTCACGTTTCATGTCTGCCAGTTCACCAATCGCAAACACCTTGATACCGGGGTGGTCTGCGAGATACTTCAAACAGATCTGCGTCAGGGATTCGCGTGACTTCGGAGTATTTGATGTCAGACTGAAGTAGATACTGTGAAACAATCCGGACAGATCAGGCGGGGCGTCATTGCTGACCACCGGCTGACCATCGACGTAGCGAAGGCTGCTCAAGTACGAATCGTAGACACGACGCGTTGTCTGAGGCGCAAGACCATTGACAACTTTGACGAATTCGTCGTGCATCGGATCATGGCCGTTGTACCGATCGAATGCAGATTTGTTCTGAAAAACCTGATTCATCGCGATCACAAAACTCGTGTCATTGACGGGACGTTGCATGTCCTGTGCACGTTCACCCACCCAGAACGACATGATCCCCGGAGAGGATGAAAGATATTTGTGACACGCGGCCATGTACTTAGCTCGCACATCCGGCGACGCGTCAGGCTTCAAGCTGAAGTACGTACTGTGCATCATCTTTGGATCTGTGTTCATCCTGCGTCCTGTTCTGCGAGTCACCAGATACGGCGAAGCTGCGAGCTTTCGCAGCTTCGCCCGGAAATACCAGCGATTATCGCTTGATCAATGTCGCGACCGAGATGTGCGGCCACTTGATATCGACGGGCTTGCCGTTCGGACCGGGCACAGGGAAATCCAGAATTACAGTTTGCGTGTACTGCAATTGCATGAACTTGTTCCCACCCTTTTCTTGAACCGTTTCAATCCAGAAGATCGACGACATGCTGTTAGCATTCGCGTTCGATACAACAAAAGGAATGTTGACAATTCCACCAACATCGCCGGGCTTCGGTGTAACGGGAGTTCCATTGATTCCACCAACCGGAGTTGCATGAACCCGCAGAACAACCGTCTTGATGATTTTTTGCCCCTTGATCGCATTAGTCAGCAAGACGTTCGGATTTGCCACAGCTTCAATAGGAATATTCGGTGGCAGGATCGGATTCTTGTACTGCGCGAGATACGCCGGATTCGTGTCATTGATGCGATTGCCCTTGGGGCCGAGTGTAAACGGTGTTGAGTCGGCGACATCAATTACAGGACCGCCATTGACTTCAAATCCGTCACCCTGAGCGAGCAGAGAGTCGCCGTGTGGAATCGTCGCCATTCGAACGATCGTGTTGGTTTTTACTGGTGGCACAGTCGTCGGAGGAACATTCAGAAAGATTCCCGGTTCAAGGTGCAGCGCCCCTTCGCCGTTCGCGTCGTCAACGGACTGCAGGTAATGCACCCCGAACAGGTTGACGTCAGGCTGAAGATTACCTCGATTGGGAATCGGCCCCCCGATCGATTCGAATTTCAGAGTTTCAGTCGTCGCGTTTAGTTTCAAGCGAAACTTGTTGACCGACTTGTCAAACGTTGGCAATGCAATCAGGTTGAACCCCTTGCCAACCCAGGTCCCCTGTAATTCTGTCAGTGGACCGAGTGGATCTTTGGCAACGGGAACCGTCGGTGCGCTGGCTCGCATCATGTCATACCTCGCATATTCTGCTAGAAGGAAAACGAAAAGGACTCATCAAATTCTCAGCCGAGAAACTCGAAACTCGGACCAACAGTTTCATCCTTGCAGCCCGGCATCGGAATCCGCATCAGTTCGATTGCCTGATACTTAAGTTCGTACATGATCCCGACAGATTTCATGATCAAATCAGGCTTGCCGTTCATGGCCAGGTTCAGCGTATTGAGAAGGTCGGTATAGGCGCGATTGAACGCGATCGACTTCTTCAGAACCTCGCTCCCACTCGGCAGGTCTGCCATTTTGGGATTCTTGCGCATCGGATAAACGTCACCCCAGCTGACGTGCATTTTCTCGCCAGTTGGCAGCGGATACTTTCCGTTTGCGGGTGGAACCGTCTCATGACCCGAATATCGCCGCTCCTTGCGAATTTCGAGAAACCGATAGAAGTGCGCAACTTCAAGATAGTCTGCCCGGCCGGTCGTTGGGCCACTTCCTGCCCAGATCGAGTGAGGAATGCCTTCACCCTGTCCGATGATCTCGTCGATTGCCGTGATTGCGGTCGTGAGATCTGAGACGTGTGTGATGACACCTCCACTGCCGTAATATTGTTCAGGGCCAATCTGACGCTCGGGGTCTCCGTCAAAGATGTTTTTCGTTCCGTTCTCGGAAAGATCTGTCAGACCGCACTTGATCAAGTCGTAGAATTGCGCAATCGACTTCGCATCGTCAAAGTGGCAGCACCCCGCACAGGGCTGCGAATGAACTTCATCATCGGGCCGTTCAATTTCGATGAATGTGTCAATCGAGTCCTTGCAGAACCGCTCCAGCGGAATCGTCATATTCAGGGTTTTGACGTTCTGAGGGTAACTTGGCACGAATTCCTTTTCGTTGACAATCGGAGTCCCGCCGATGGCATTGAGCACATTGGCGGCCAGTGCCATGTGCAGCATTTCCTCCATCGCGACACTGACAATCGCCTGGACCGCTTCAGGGTTTGAACCCTCTTTGATGGAATAGAGTGCGCACAAATAGGGGGGGATTGTGGTCAGTTCCAGTTTCAAAGCAGACTGCAGCAGTTGCCTTAACTGATCCAGATCCTTCACCCGGTGTTTCGGAGAAATCTGCGGTTTGCTGGCCAGAAGAAGTTGACGACGAATCATCATGTCATTTCACCTCTTTCAAATCATTCAGAATGTTTTCAGCCGCCCAGAAGGTCAGGGCCGCCATCGTCAACGTTGGATTCGAAGTCCCGAGAGTCGCCATATTCCCGCAACCCACGAGATAAAGATTGCTGTGATCCCACGTTCGCTGTTGCTTGCTTACGACAGAGTCTTTCGGAGAACAGCCCATCCTGTGGGTCCCCACCAGATGCCCCGCGCCGCGATAGAAGAAGCCCTTTTTTCCATATTCGAAATAACAGGCGTCGGTAGACGAATACGTGGATCTGTCTTCGATCCCTGCGTCTTCGAACAACTGGTCGGAAATCTGCTTCCCGGCAACGAAAGCCTTTTTGAGATAGTCCGAGATCTGGTAATGAATGACAGGGCGATAATTTCCGAAATCATCCTTATACCGATCGTCAATCGTGACCCTGTTCTCCTGTTCAGGAAGTTGTTCACATTCACAATGGAATAGAACCTGACGTGTCAGATGTTTTTCGAGTCGGCTCTTCAGTTCTTGCCCGAAAACTTGCTCTTCAAGAGCTACGTCGAGATCCGATCCCGGAGAAAATACTGGCCAGCTCCACCCCCAGTTATCAAATGGCAGAATGAATCCGGAATGCTCCCGTCGGAAATCTCCATCGCGGAACACGGGAATATTCGACGTTGAACCGGGACCTCGGAACGGATAGACGGGCTCATCTTTCAGCCCCCACGTCAACAATGTGACATGATCCATCAGATTGCGACCGACCTGACCACTGGTATTGGCAATTTTCGAAGCGAGCAGGATTTTTGCATTTTCTACCGCGTGAGCCGCCAAGACATATCGCCGAGCCTTAATGGTGTACTCACCAACTTCAAGTATCTTCTCCGATGTTCCGTCACCCCTGTATCTCTTGTACGTGATACCGATCACGGGACGATCACCGTTGGCATCAGCTTTATCCTGAACGAGCACCTTCGAAACGACCGTTCGATAAAGAATCGTGAACTTGCTGTTGAGCGTTCCGTCTTCATTGCGGGCGACACTGCGGATCGTCTTCAGGGCATTGTATTTTGCCTGGACGGGACAGATCGGGACACAACTTGCGTTACCTTCGCAACGCTGACCGGTGTATGCATCCCATGTCGCACCAACGGGCTTGAATCGACTATCAGAACGATCCAGTTTCAACTTGCCATGCTTTGCATCCCAGCGCACTGGCCCCATTTTGTAATTCGGGTTAGGAGACGAGTTTCTGCCTTGTGGTGTGGGAGTGACGTAAACCGCGACGTCAGTTGTGCCACCTTTTCCGTCACTCACCTTGACCATTCGACTTCCGAGTGCCTCTTGAATTCTTTTATCGAGGTAGCTCGTCGGGATCTCGTTCATGGGGTAAACGTAATCCCCAAAAAAAGTGGTTTTATCCGTATTCGGATATTTCAAGTGCTCCACCGTTGCAGAAACGCCAATTTCAAATTCTGCCATCTCGTAATATGGCTTCAGATCTTCGTAGCTGATCGGCCAGTCTACAGCGACTCCATATTCTGATTTCATCCGGAAATCATTGGGCAACATTCGAAGGCAGGTGCCAAGCCAGTGCATGGTCGTACCGCCAGGCGTGCGAGCATAGTCGCTACCGAACGGGGATGGCCCCATCTGGACAAAATACCCTTTCGTTGACGGAGTATCCGCAATGTCCAACACGTCGGGTGAGGGAGCCACTTTCAGATTGGGATAGGGCGCATTCGGTACTTTCGCGGCGGCGCGGTAGTACGAATCCAGATACCCCTGATACTTTCGCTGGTCGCGCTGAATGTCCAGATCGGCACCATTCACATCATCGCTCGGAGTGACGCCATTGCCTGCTTCCAAAACGATGACGCTTTTGCCTGCGTTCACCAATGTCTTGGCAAGAATCGCGCCTGCAATTCCACCGCCCACAATACAAACGTCGTAATCTTTCTCGTTGACACTGACTGGCATGTTTCTTTTCCTGTTGTCAGGGTGCAATGCGGCGAAGTACTAGCGAGGTTGTTCAGCCCAGGAACCAAATCCCGGTTGTTTCGCCCCGGGGGGATGTGCGTGTGCCAGTTTCCAGATCAACCCCTCCTGGTAGGCTTCAGGGGAAACGACAACACTCGAAAATGAGTCGTTGGGCTTCATTCGCCAGGTACCCGTGTACCAGAGTCGAATGATGTTCTTGGAGATTGGCTGGATATCCGCATCGCTGAAAAGCAAATGGCGAATTTCCCTGGCCAATGCGGCTTCGTTCCCAAGCTTTTTCAGGCGATCAAGCGTCGCAGCGATCGACCAAAGCCGTTCGGGATCGAGATTCCCGATGTTTTCCATCACGCACAGGTAGTAATCTTCCAGCATGCCTGTCCCCAGGAGTTCAACACTGTCAAACCCTGTGAGGTGTTCTGAAAGCGTCAAGAAAGCAGAGTGCTGATTTTTCATGTTCGATTCACCGTTTCACTGCGGTTCCTGGGGATGTTCGCGAATTCGTCTTTATCGCCACGTTCTAAACAATTGCGGAAAACAAAGACACCAGCGTGAATTGAGGATCACTTTTTGCAACCTGGACGTTGCAGAAGAATTGCGGCTGTGTGCGTTTGACATATCCTGCACACCGTGCTGCAATTGGCAATCAACTTTGCCCACCTGTTCAGGTGGTTTCACCAATTTCGATGAGGACTTTGTTTCAAATGGCTCATCTTCATATCGTGGTGCGACACATGTCGAAGTTCGATCGCATTGTCGAATTGCACCAGGATTCAATTATTCTCGGACGGCGACCAAGCTGTGGAATCTGCCTTCCTGACGACTGGGTCTCACGAGAACACGCCGCAATTACGAAGCACGAGTCGGATTATCGAATCCGTGACCTTGGCAGCAGAAATGGCACAGTGCTGAACGGTCAACCGCTTCAGGGAAACCGGCCTCTTGCAACAGATTCCGAAATACAAATCGGGCCTTTTTCACTAAGAGTCTATCTTCAGGTCTCGTCCGCGATCTGCTCGTTTAATGGCTCTGACGAAGAGACAGTGTCCGCCAGGCGGATCGACGTGCCTGCATACCATGCGAATCCAAACATGGCTAAGCTCACTCCCGCGCAGCAACGCGTCTACTCGTTATTGCTCGAAGGGCATCTCGAAAAAGAAGTGGCTGCGGCTTTGGGGATCTCTATTCACACCGTGCACTGGCATGCCAAATCAATCTACAGTGCCCTCGCCGTCTCGACCCGGGCGGAATTGATTTGCACCGGCCTCGCGGCGCAAAGCCAAATCGCAAACCAGCCGCCATACCCGTAAACAGAACCACGCTCACCGCGAAGACGACTCCGACATTCATTCATTTCCCTGAGGCTGGCGCGCATTCCGTTTAAGTGTGGCGTCCCGCAGGCATCAAGCGGCAGCGGCTAACCCCATGTTTCGACGCGACACGTAAGTGCGACCCGCACTATGACAGCAGGCCATCAATCGGCTTGTTCGAATCGGCCAGCTTGATGATTTCGCGCGGAACCTGCGGTTCCAACCGCAACTTCCCTGCGTCAAACAGAGTATGCAGGATCGTCGAAAGCAGATGTTCAGGCCGATAGCTGTTGCCGACCGGACGTGATGCATGATTATCGGAATGACCAATCACCTGCCCCATCTTCAAACCGCCACCAGCCAATAACAGTGGTGTCAGTTCTCCGTAGTGGTCTCGACCACCGCTGTTATTTTTCCTGGGGGTCCGGCCCATTTCACCCGTGACGACCAGCAGGATCTTGTCCGTCAGGCCCCGGTACTCCAGATCATCGATGAAGGCACTGACGGCATGGTCCACCTGGCCCCCCATCGGGTAAATCCCAGCCATGTTCTTTGGGCTGTTCCCATTCGCGTGGTAATCCCATCCACAGTCGGACACCGTGACGAAACCGCAACCCGCTTCACAAAGCCGCCGAGCCAGCAGCATCTGCCGTCCGAGCAGATTTGAAGCCCGTCGCATGTCGTTCCAACGAGTCAGATCTTCAAGTTTGAACAGGTGGCTGGTGTCATAGCGTTCTACTGTTGCGGGATCTTCCTTGGAAAGATCGAACGCATCCGCAACGCCGCGAGTGATCATTTCAAACGCTTGCCGCTGATACGCGTCAACACCTTCAAATGATCCGTTCACGTCGGCTGTTCGTCGCAGCCGATCCAGTTCGCTCAGCAACGACTTGCGATCACCCAGTCGAGCGGAACTGACCGCTAACCGCATGTCCTGCTGCAGGTCACCTCCGCCACTCGGATTGAAAGCGGCATACGTCGCACCAAAACTTCCCGGCTGAGTCAGCGTGGGCAACGCTGACGTTTCGAAGTTGCTGCCCAATTTCAGTCCATCTCGGACCGCTTCTGGCAGGATCAACACGTTTGTGGGTAGCCCACTCACTGGATGATTGTTGCCACGGACTCGGGCATACATCGAACTGACGGTCGCCTTTGTAGGATTGTTGGCACTCAAAACTTCGCCGTAGCTGTGACCAGCGTTCCCGGAACCATACGAGCGCACGATCGCTAGACGATCAGCCCGCTGAGCCAGTTGTGGAAATGTTGCCCCAAACGTGATTCCCGGCAGCCTCGTCTGAACTTCACCCGTAATGCTGTTGATTTCCGTCGGAGCGGACATCTTTGGGTCGAAGAATTCAATATGCGGTGGCCCCCCCTGCAGGAAAAGCAGGACGACCGATTTGTCTTTTAAGACGCCGGGCGAAATCCCTGCCTGCGCCTGCAATCGCAGCATTTCTGCCAGCGACAATGCTCCGGCACCCATCGCGCCGACTCGCAGAAAGTCGCGGCGCGAATAACCCTGGCAGGTCCGATTCGGCAACGGATCGTGAATTGTGAGCATGCAAAATCTCCACCGAGGGAAGAATCCCTCTAAACTCATCGTCGATTGTTGATGTGATTATGCATTCGAATCGGGTTCAGGAAAAGACAAATTGAGACCTTTTTCGCGTTGGCGAGTGACGACGATTCAAGGTTTCATGGAACTCGGAATTCCCGATGACGAAGCCATTCGCCTCAAAAAAGTCCGATTGAGATGCCCAAAACACTGCCTGACAAGTTATCCTTGCGGAGGTACGAAAACTGCTTTGGTTCGAGAATCCGGGTGGGAAACGATTTCCATGGAAACACCGTCGTTCATTCAACAAGCTCCGAATCTGCGTGGCTGTGCGGGATATCGCGGGATGTCAAGACGTCAGGCCATTCAAGTCGGCGTTTGCGGTGCCCTGGGGCTGTCGCTTGCGGATCTGCTGCGACTTCAGGCACGTGCCGACGAACAGAATCAGGCGTTTACGGCTGCAGGTTCCAAAGAAAAACTGGCACCGAAGGCGCTGAGTGTCATTCAGTTGCATCTTGGCGGCGGCTGGCCTCAACAGGAATCACTCGATCCCAAGCCCGAGGCACCCGTCGAATATCGCGGTTCTTTCGGAGTGACAAAGACGAAGAACGGCGACGTCTTCAGCGACAACTTCGCCAAGACGGCCGCCATTGCCGACAAGATCACAGTCCTGCGCAGCATGGTCGGCCGGATTCCTGATCATGCCCAGGCGACTTATCATCTGTTCACGGGCTACACGCCGACAGCCGTGATCGATTATCCCCAGATGGGTGCCGTCGTTTCGCACGAACTGGGAGTTCGCGGCGAACTGCCACCTTACATCGCGATCCCGAACAATCACAGTTTTGCAGGAAGTACGGGTTTCCTGAGCAGTACGTATGGTGCCTTTGATTTGAATGCCGACCCGGGG
Source organism: uncultured Schlesneria sp. (assembly GCA_963977965.1). GTDB lineage: Bacteria > Planctomycetota > Planctomycetia > Planctomycetales > Planctomycetaceae > Schlesneria. The sequence continues at coordinate 17,014 of CAXBSB010000079.1, read as the reverse complement.
CAGCGCGGGTTCAAAGTCCGCGACTTCGCGATTCCTGACGGAGTTTCGAACGAACGATTTACCCGCCGCCGTTCCGCTCGCAATGTTATCGAAAAGCAGATCCGTCAACTGGAAGCTGATCCAACGACAATCGGTACGATGGATGACTTCTATCAACGAGCATTCACTTTGCTGACGTCATCGCGAGCCCAGGCGGCATTTACTCTCGACGGTGAAACCGAAGAAACAATGCAACTGTATGGTCGCGACGTTGTCGGACTTCGCGGCCCCGACAACAGGTTTCACCCGAAAGGTCTGGCCGAGCGACTGATACTCGCTCGCCGCCTGGTTGAAGCAGGAACCCGATTCGTCACAGTGACCTATGGGGCGTGGGACTCACATGTCGATGTCCGAAACAACTGTCTCGACCAGATGCCGGCACTCGACCATGCCATCGCCGGACTGATCACTGATCTGGATCGTCGAGGGATGCTGGATTCGACATTGTTCTGGGTGACGACTGAATTCGGTCGAACTCCCAAGGTGAATTCCACCAGCGGCCGAGACCACTGGGCTCGCTGCTATTCGAACCTGATCGCGGGCGGTGGATTCGCGCGCGGACTGATCTACGGAGCCAGTGACGCAACTGCCGCAGAACCATCTCGAGACGCACTTCCTCTCGAGGACTTGTTGTTCACGATTTACCATCAATTGGGAATCGATGCGGACAAAGAGCTGGTCGCCTTCGGGACTCGCCCCATCGAAATCATCAAGGATGGGAAGCTGGTCAAAGGGTTGTTGTCGTAAGCGACCACTTGAGAACTGACACAGACCTGACTAGGCGTCAGTGTAGGTCAGGCTGTGCCTGACGAAGCGATGTCAGGTGACGACATTGTTCAAACTGCGGGACCCAGACAGCCTGCATCTCAAGAGTCAGGCACAGCCTGACCTACGGGGTTGGTCCCACCCTGCTTTGAAAAAAGCGATTGCCCTGTTATTTGAGTGGCTGCGGGTTGCGGTTCTGTGGTTGATTCGCGAGACTTCTACCAGTGATTCGGCCATGGGGCCGATCAGATTCTGGAAGGTAGAACTGGGTTTCGGAAGGAAACGAAGCAATGCGGCGGATCACTCTTACGACGTTATTGTCCCTCGGTATCATCAGTTGCGGCATCGGATGCCCAGGCAATAATTCCGACTTCAAAAAGACGGGCGAATTGAAGAAGGCTCCTCAGCTCCATGAACATGGCCATGGTGCAAAGGGCCCACATGGTGGTGGTCTGATTGAGCTGGGGGCAGAGGAGTATCACGCAGAGATCGTCGTCGATCACGATGCCCATGCAGTGCGAGTCTATATTCTCGGCAAAGACGCCAAGACTGCAGAACCGATTGCGGCAACTGACCTGACGGTGACGCCAGCCGGTAAAGACGCTCTTAAACTCAAAGCAGCTCCTCAAAAGACGGATGGGGAAGGAAAGTCGTCCGTCTTCGAATTGATCGACGATGGAGTCGTTCACGCCTTGATGGACGCCAAGGCAATCCATGGAAAACTGCAAGTCTCAATCGGTGACAAGCCCTTTACCGGCGATATCGATTACCACATTGACGGGTCAGCCCATGACCACAAAGACGACAAGGGACACGCCGATCACAAGGACGAAGCCGCCAAGCCAGATGCTGCAAAGAAAGACGATCATACCGAAAAGCCGGCTGAAGCAGCCAAGGATGCCGAGCCTGAGAAATAACAGTCGTCTGCAATGAAGCGATTCAGACAGCAATTAAAGTGCGGTCAAAGGCTGATTCTGGATGATCTCAAAAATCGTCCCGGCCTTTGATGCCTCGTACGTTTCTTGTTTTGAACCAAAACCAGGAAGTATTTGAAACGCAGAGGACGCGGAGATCGCAGAGTGTAAGCGGGAAAAGGCAGTCACTGGCCTTTTCTCTGCGTCCTCCGCGCTCTCTGCGTTTCAAACTCACTCTCCCAAAAAAGCATTTGCGAATCACAAGCCTCTTCGACGATATCTCGCTGATTTGAAGTCCCACATCTCTGTCATCACCATCTTGATTTGAAAGGACTGCATCATGCCCAGGCGAATCAATCTGCTTCCGTTTTTCACCCTCATTGGATCGTTCTGTTTCTCTCAAGCGAATGCGGATGATCCGATTGTTCCTCCCAATGCCAAACTCGAAAAGCTGTTCGAATCGCATGTGCTGACCGAGGGAGTCAGCGTGGCTCCTGACGGCATGGTCTATTTCAGTGAAATCACGTTCTCGAACAAGTCCCGGGATTCAAAAGGGGCGATTGAAGCAGGACATATCTGGAAGTTTGATCCCGCTAGTAGCAAAACGTCGATTTTTCGCTCACCCAGCGGGATGTCGAACGGCATCAAGTTCGACGCCTCCGGCAACATGCTGGTCGCCGAAGGGGCAGACTACGGTGGCCGACGAGTGACTCGTACCGATATGAAAACGGGGAAGAGTTACATCATCGCGGGCATGTTTGAAGGTCGCCCCTTCAACGCCCCGAACGACATCACCATTGACGAAAAGGGACGAATCTACTTCAGTGACCCACGCTATCTGGGACATGAGCCGATCGAACAACCCCTGATGGCGGTCTACCGGATCGATACCGATGGCTCGATCCATCGCATCATCACAGACGCAGGAAAGCCAAACGGCGTCGCTGTTTCGCCGGATCAGAAGACACTGTACGTCGTCAGCAATGACAACGGGTCTGCAGGGATTGAACGCCTGAGCCCGGACACGCCTGTCCGAAAAGGAAATATGGCATTGATGGCGTATGATCTGGCTGCTGACGGTACCGCAAAGTTTCGCAAGACACTGATCGACTACGCTCCGTTTGACGGACCCGACGGTCTGGTTATGGATAAACAGGGAAATCTTTACGTAGCAGTGCGAGCCGAAAATCGTCCGGGGATCTGTGTCTATTCGCCAGAAGGTAAGGAACTGGCATACATCAAAACGGAGGTTCCCACGAACGTTGGTTTCGGTCGAGGTGACGATTCGAAACTGCTCTATATCACAGCCGGTTCCAGCCTGTATCGCATCAGACTGAACCGTGAAGGGTATCAGTTGCCGGCTGCCAGGTAGTTGGTGAAAGTCGACGCAGGGCGTCAGCGCTGCGAACCGAAGTAAAATAATTTGTGCGAACTGAAAGGTCGCGAGGCGCGGCGGATCAGAGTTGATCGCTATGACTCGCGACATTTCAGATCGTATACCCTGCACGATCCGTCGCCACAGGGCTGACGCCCTGTGCTTTGTTCTCGTAGGCCTTCAGCCCACCAACAGCCGATGATTGCGAAATCGCCCCCAACCGCGAGACAAAGATCTGGGTAACGATGACTCCACCGTACATTTGAAATATCGATTGCTCCGTTCGGCCATCGACTTTCGGCAATCCCGGGGTGGACTTCCTGCCGAAATAAGAGATACTCTACGCCTCGGTAGATTTTGATGTGTTGAAGGGGAGGACGACGGATGCTGAGTCTTCTGGGCAAGCAACATCGGTTTTGCGACGGATTAAGCCGCAGAGCTCTGCTGCAGATTGGTGGTCTCGGGATGGGCGGTCTGGCCCTGCCGGATCTGCTGCGAGTCGAAGCTGCCAGCGGCAGGAAATCTCACAAAGCAGTGATCATGGTGTTCCTCTCCGGGGGACCTCCTCATCAGGACATGGTCGATCTGAAGATGAATGCCCCGGTCGAAATTCGCGGCGAATTCCAGCCGATTTCGACCAATGTCCCAGGGATCGAAATCTGTGAACTGTTGCCGATGATGGCTCAGCGGATGGATCGTCTGGCGGTGATTCGCTCACTCGTCGGCAGTGAAGGGCGACATGCCGCCTTCCAGTGTATGACCGGCCACAGCGTCAACGGGCAGCCTGCCGGGGGCTGGCCATCGCTGGGTGCTGCCGTTTCGAAAATTCAGGGAGCTGTCGAGCCAGGGACATTGCCGTTTATTGGCCTGTCACCTCGAATGAAAGGGGCAGGCTGGGCCGATCCGGGACAAGCGGGGTTTGCCGGACAGGCCCATGCTCCGTTCTCTCCCAACGCAGAACAGGCGAGACTCGGGCTGACCGGGATCAGTGTCGAAAGCCTGCGAAACCGTCGTTTGCTGCTGAACGAAATCGACCGACTGAAACGCGATGCCGAAAAATCGGGGGCGTTGGTTGGCCTGGAATCACAGTATCAGGCCGCGTTTGGAATCCTGACCTCCAGCAAGCTTGTCGATGCCCTCGATCTGGAACAGGAAGATCCGCGAGTCCGTGATCGTTACGGTCGCGGTGCCACAGAAAATGCCGGGTATGGCGATGCAGGCCCACTGATGAACGATTACCTGCTGGCAGCCCGACGACTGGTCGAAGCCGGGGCCCGCGTCGTGACTCTCGCCTACGGACGATGGGACTGGCACGGTCGGCCTCACGGGACCAACTTCGAAAATGCACGAGATCATTTTCCGGTGCTGGATCAGGGTCTGACGGCACTGCTGGACGATCTGCACAACCGCGGACTGGACAAGGATGTCTCGGTCATCGTCTGGGGCGAATTCGGTCGGACACCGGTCATCAACAAAAACGGGGGCCGCGACCACTGGCCACAGGTCGGCTGTGCCTTGCTGGCAGGCGGGGGCATGCGAACAGGTCAGGTAATTGGAGCGACCAATCGACTGGGTGAGCATCCCAAGGAACGGCCGGTCCATTTCCAGGAAGTCTTCGCCACGCTGTACCGATGCCTGGGAATCGATGTCGCCCGCACGATGCTGCCCGATGTGTCAGGCCGTCCGCAGTACCTGGTCGATCCGATTTATGAACCACTGCCCGAACTGCTCTGATAACCGTCCTTGAAGGAAGCAGTGATACGACCTATGGCAGCCAACCTGCATCTGGAAAAAGTTCGCACGTTGACTCATGGCAACGCCGTTTATTCCGTTGCCTTTTCGACAGACGGCAAACAGATCGCAACGGCCAGCCTGGACAACACCGTCCGTCTTTGGAACAGCCAGAGCGGTGAACAGACGGGAACCCTGCGAGGCCACGGGGACGGCGTGGCCTTCGTGGGCTATCTGGCCGACGGACGAATCGTCACCGCGAGCCTCGATCGAACCCTCAAATGCTGGCCAGCGGATGGTGGAGCCGCCTCGGCAACATTCAGCGGCCATCAGGACTATCTGTCCTGCGCGGCAGTCGCCCGAACAGGGACGCTGCTGGCATCGGGTGGTTTCGACAAAACAGTCCGGCTCTGGGATGCTCAAACAAATCTCGCGGTCGCCGCTCTGACAGGCCACGATGCCAACGTACAATGTGTGGCAATCCATGGCACCGGCAAGCTGGTCGCGTCGGGGGGGGATGATCTCTCGGTGCGTTTGTGGAATGTCGAAACCAAATCCTTGATCAAGTCACTGTCCGGCCATTCGCGAACGGTAGAAGGCCTGGTCTTTTCACCCGACGACAAACATTTCGCTTCAGCCAGCGGCGACGGCACGGTCCGCATCTGGACCATTGCTGGCGACCTCGTGACGACCCTGGAATCCAACAGCGGACGAATCAAATCCGTTGCGTATTCTCCGCAGGGAAAACTACTGGCAACTGGCGGAGCCGACGGCGTGATACGAGTCTGGGATCCCGCCACAGGGACTCAACTGACAAACATCACAGCCCACAAAAACACCATCTACGGAGTCGCATTCAGCCCCGATGGAAAACGTCTGGCGTCTGCCGGTTTTGATCGAACGATTCACGTCTGGTCGGTTGTTGAGTAACGGGGAATCTGGCGAACTCGGAAACCGAACTCTCCAGCGATTGAATTTGGTACTTTACTCGGATGTCGCTTGATTCAGGCGATTGAGAGTCGATGCTGCCAGGGGCGTATCGTCATACCCGACCTGCATCAGGTACAGTCCCTGGGCTGGGGCGGTTTCTCCGGCCTGAGTTCGTTTTCCTTCTGTCAGAATTCGCAGCATGTCCTGCGAGGACCAGCGGCCTCGGCCTACGTGGATCAGCGTTCCTGCGATTGCTCGGACCATGTTGTACAGGAAGCCGTCGGCTTCGATGTCGAAGCACAGAAACTCGTTCACATCCGAAATCGGGGGGGCGCCCCAGACCTGCCATGCGGCGCCGCGAGTGACACTCGCATAATAGATCGTTCGGACGCTCGATGACCGATTGGGCCATTGAGTTTCAAAGCAGCGAAAATCGTGAGTCCCCACCAGTTGACTCACAGCCGCATTCATCGCCTGATCGTCCAGTCGTGACTTCTGCCAGACCGTGTAGTTCCTCAGAAAAGGATTCCGGATCCGGGAATTGTGAATCACGTAGCGATACCACTTCCGTTTCGCATCGTACCGCGCATTGAATCCCGCAGGTGCTTCTTCCACCGCGCGAACGACGACGTCGTCCGGCAGATGAACGGGTAACCCCTGCAGAAAACCTCGACAGGGTGCGGTCGAGGCGGTTGTGAAGCTGATGACCTGTCCGAGGGCATGGACCCCGGCATCTGTTCGACCGGATGCCACGACGCGAGTCTTCGCCCCGGTGAAGTTCTGCAGTCCCTCTTCGACAACCGCCTGCAGGGCGACTCCATTCGGCTGGACCTGCCAGCCGCAATAGTTCGTGCCGTCGTAGGCGAGCGTCATCCGCAACGTTCGCCCTTCGACATCGGGCGACTGGTCTGGTTCGGCCTCAAGCGTCATTTCTTCCGCCACGCTGCGACTCGTTCCGCCACAGCCTCGCGCCCGCCGCTTCCAAAACTGCTCAACCGCGCAACGACATTGCGAACACCGAGCGAATGACTGACATCCGCTTCAATCTTGTCACACGCCTGCTGAAGTTCTGCCAGTGACAGATCTGCCAGCTTGATGCCGCGAGTCTCACACAAGCGAACCAGCTTGCCGACAATCTCGTGGCCTGACCGCATCGGGACACCTTTGCTGATCAGGTACTCCATCAACGTCGTCGCATCCAGGAAGCCTTCTTCCAGCCGTGCGTTGATCGTTTCCACTCGCAATCGTGCCAGACGAACGATACTGGGAGCCAGTTCCAGACAGGCGTACACGGTATCGAAGGCGTCGAAGAAGGCGAGTTTGTCTTCCTGAAGGTCGCGGTTGTAGGCCATCGGCAGCCCCTTGACCAGCGTCAGAATCTGCTGAACATCAGCGATGACTCGAGCCGATTTGCCACGAATCAGTTCCAGAACGTCGGGGTTTCGTTTCTGAGGCATAATCGACGAACCGGTGGTGTAGGCATCCGGCAGCTTCAAGAAGCCGAATTCGGTGGTACACCACAGAATCCATTCCTCAGCCCAGCCACTCAGATGGACAGCAATCAGCGACATGCTGAAAATCGATTCGGCCAGGAAGTCGCGATCGCTGGAAACATCCAGGCTGTTGGCAGCGACGGAATCAAAACCGAGGAGTCTCGCTGTTTCCTGTCGATCGATCGGCAGCGACGTTCCCGCCAGAGCGGCCACACCCAGAGGCATGACGTTCACTCGCTTGCGGCAATCGGCCAGACGATCGCGATCTCGCTGGAACTTCTCGCAGTAGGCCAGCCAGTAATGAGCCGCCATGACTGGTTGAGCTCGCTGCAGATGCGTAAAGCCGGGCAGAATGACTTCCGCATCGATTTCGCACCGATCGACAAACGCGGCCTGCAGTTCGGCGAGTTGGCCGTCCAGGGTCTCAAGAGCATCGCGGACATACAGTTTCAGATCGGTGGCCACCTGATCATTACGGCTGCGAGCGGTATGCAGCTTTCGTCCCACATCGCCAATCCGCGCAATCAACGCGGATTCAATATGCATGTGGATGTCTTCGAGTTCCGTCTTCCAAGCCATCTGGCCGCGAGAAATCTCCTGGCCGATGGTGTCGAGTGTCTCGATGATCTGACGACATTCATCCGCGCTGATCAGACCGACTCTGGCAAGCATGCGAGCGTGAGCTTGTGAACCGCGAATATCGACGGCCGCCAAGCGACTGTCAAAACTGATCGATTCAGTAAACTTTTCGACGCGAGGATCAGTCTTCTCATCAAACGCGCCACCCCAGGCTTTCGCGGACACTCGGAAACTCCCGTTTCAATTTCTGTTTGCGGATTTCGACTCTGGACGGGAATGATCGTACCAGATTCGATGATTGGCGGATACTTTCCTGAATGGATCGGGCCACAGAAGTCGCGGTCATGAAAACTCAAGAAGAGACGGACAAGATTGTCCGGTCCTACGCGGCGTTACCCAGTCCCTTTCGTGTTGCAGGGACCGATGCCCTTCATTCAATGCCTTTTGATTTATCCGTGTTCATCTGCGTCATCCGTGGTTCAATTCTCTTGAACAAAGTCGAACCCACGGAGTATTGAACCACAGATGGCACGGATTGACACAGATAAAGGCCAAAGAAGTTAGATCTTGAGAAGTCAAACGAAAGGTGGTGGGTACTCAGTCATTTCTCTCACACGCAACTAAACCATCTCTGGCGATTTCACCTCGTGGATTCCAGAGAGATCTTCCCGGCGTGCCTTCATTCAATGCCTTTATCTGTGTTCATCTGCGTTATCTGTGGTTCAATCCTCTTAAACAAAATCGAGTCCACGCATCGTGCCGGTGCTGGTGGCAAACTTGTCGACGGGCAGACCCATCCGCTGCAGCATGCTCAGATAAAGGTTTGGCAGCGGGTAGTTTTTCTTTTTGTCAAACTCCAGGTGACCGGCATGCTTGAATCCGCCGCCTACCAGCAGCATGGGCAGGTTTTTGTTGTCATGGCTGGCTGCGTTCCCCATGGGGGCTCCATACAGCACCATCGTGCGGTCCAGCAGTGAATCGCCGCCTTCCTGAGTCGCGTTCAGATTCGTCAAGAATTCTGACAGCACTTTGAACTGAGCACTCTCGATGATGAACAATTGATCCAGAGCCTCTTTTCGGCCTCCATGATGCGTGATGCTGTGAGTTTCATCCTTGACCCCGGGCAGGTCCGCAACGACGCTAAACGTGTTGATGAACAGGCTGACCACTCGAGTACTGTCGGATTCGAAACCCAGTCGAGCCACATCCAGCATCAGCCGAATCTTGTCGATCAGCTTCTTGTTTTCGGAAATGTCTGTCGGAGCCGGTGCCGATGGCTTCGGCTTGGGCTTACGTTCCCATTCCTGGGCGAGTTCCAGTTGTCGTTCCAGATCGCGCACGGCCGAGAAGTATTGATCCAGGCGAGCCTGATCAGCCGCTCCCACAGTCCGAGCCAGGCGTTTGGCATCGTCAGAAACAAAATCGAGGGAACTGCGGCCGCGCCCCAGGTCGGCGATGCGAGCTTCGACTTCAGACGGTTTTCCCTGCAGAAACATCTTTTCATAAAGCTTCGCGGGACTCTTTTCCGCTGGCACTTTCACACCGCTGCGCGAGAACGCCATCCCTTGAGTACTTTCAGCATTCACATCCAGCACAAACGACGGGAACCGAGTCACAGGCCCCAGTAACTCGGCCGCGTATTGATCCAGAGAGATCGAGTTCTTGAAACCGGCGCCTCCGGGATGAGGTGCTGCCGACAGGAATGACCGTTCGGCTTCATGAGCCCCGTCGACATCAGGATGCGAGACACCACTGAACACGGTCATCTTCGATCTGAAGTTTTTCACCAGTTCCAGATACGGCGTCAGTTCATATTCAGGCCCCGTCGCTGTCGGGAAAAAGTGCTGTGACAAGATCCCCATGTTTGTCTGCACTGCAATCATACGGCGCGGCGTTCCGGTCTGAGCCGCGAAGGCCAAGCGCCGAAACGCGGGAACCATCGCATCCAGCAGCGGCAAAGACATGGCGACACCAGCACCACGCAGGAATGTTCGACGGGAAAGCGGCATGGTTGAATCCTTCATTCACGATCTGAACCGCCAGGATCGATGATCCCGACAGCTTACTTGTTCAAAAACAGCGAACTTTGAATGATTTGATGAACGAGTTCTGTCACTTGCGGATTGCCGCCACCGGCACCTTTAAGAATTCCATCAACAGCAGGACGGTCCGCAAATTCCACAGGGGCTCCGGTCGCATACAGCACCAGTTGATTTGCCAGGTTTCGCGAAAAGGACTTTGTGTCACCGACCAGAACAGCCTGATATTCCCGCAGGTCGGCAAACTTGCGACCATCGATCAATTCACCACTGGGGTCGACTGGCTGTCCATCACGGAAGTTAACGTGATTCTTGAACTCATTCTCTGGAGTCAGATACGCCCGAAAAATCTGTGCGAAGTCAGGAGCTTTCTTCCCTTCCGTCGCCCGGTAAAAATCGCGTCTGCCGCCGATCACGTCGAAGTTCTCAAGTGCAAACCCCGGTGGATCAAAGCGAGCATGACAGCTTGCACAGGCCGCATCGTTGCGATGTTTGGCCAGTTGTTCTCGAATCGTTGTGGCCCCTTTGACATCAGGCTCGACGGCAGGAACGTCGGGCGGTGGAGGTTGAGGTGGCTGGCCCAGGATCTTTTTCATGACCCACGCTCCACGTTTGACGGGACTGGTCGTCGTACCGTTGGCAGTCACTTTACAGACGGCCGCCATCGTCAACAGGCCGCCGCGAGTGTTCTTGGTCTGATCGACATCGATCCGCCGGAAGCGAGTTCCATCGACACCGCTGATGCCATAGTGCTCTGCCAGTCGCTGGCTGACGATGTTGACTGACGTCGTCAACAACTGCGACGCGGTGAATCGATTGCGGATGACGTACTTGAAGAACTCACGAGGTTCTCGTCGCATCGCGTCTTCGAGGTATGGCTGGAATTCGGGGTACAGATGTTTGTCGGGACTGGTCAGATCAAAGTCGCGCAGATCGAGCCATTGATCGAGGAAGTCCTGAAAGAACCGATCGGCTTTCGGATCGTTCAACAGCCGTTCGGCAGCCGTTCGCAGTCCCTTGGGATCATTGAGTGCTCCCGACTTGGCAGCAGCGAGCAATTCGTCATCGGGAGTGGAATTCCACAGGAAATAGGACAGACGCGTGGCCAGAGCGTATCCATCGAGTTGCCCTGCCGGCTCATTCAGGAACAGAAAATCGGGACTCAACAGAGCAGTCCGATACGCAGCCAGCATTGCTTCTTCAAACGACACACCTTCCTTGCCGCGAGCATCCGCGATGGCAGCATAACGCTGGACTTCGGCATCGGTCACAGGTCGCCGAAATGCTCGCGGCAGAAAGAGACTCAGCAGTTGCCGGGCATCGGCTTGTGCATTCACGGGAACAGTCATGCCGGGAACCAGTCGGCCCGGTCCGTTGATCACACCGCGTGCGTGCGGAAATGTCCGAGGACGCTCGGGCTTGGGAAGATCTGCAGGCAACTTGTGAAACGGCACAACAGGAAGATTACCAAACAGGCGGCGATGACTGGCAGGTGGCCACTCGTCATACAGCGGGCCTGTGACTGTCAACTTGTCGATAGCAACGCCAGCACCGGAATAGGCTTTGATCTGCCCTTGTGAGAAATACACGTGAGCATCCAGAAAGGAGGCACCTGCCGCCCGTAGCGGCGATTCTTCCTTCGGTTCGATGTCGACATTGATCTCGGTGTAGGTCGGCTTCAGGCTGGGTGCGTCAACAAACCCGAGTAACCGACTGCCGCAGTAAACGCCGACTGTCCCCGATCGAGGCGACGGTTTGACTTCGCCCTTGTCCCACCAGTAGGACCAGGCCGAAATCGCGATCTGATAGCGGCCCGGATGAACGGGGGCAAAATTGAATCGTCCGTTGAAGGATTCTCCAAACGTCCGAGTCATCCCGACAGTGCATCCTTCCTTGAAGGCCCCGTCGTTTTCGGCTTCGCCGAGTCCCTTGTATTTCCCGCCGAACTGCCATTTTCCATTCGGGTAATTTCCATCTGCATTCGTGGCAGACGGCATCGGAAAACGAGATTCATCATATTTCATGTCTGGGGTGAGCATGATGGCATCGCCACCACCCATCAGAACCTTGTAATCGTACTGGTGGTTGGCATACAGCGTCCGCCGCTCAACTTCGGGTGGCACCGACCATTTCGCAACCGCAGCCATCAGAGCTTTATCAATCGCTTCGCTGTACTTGGCCAGGAGTACAGGTGAAACATCCAGAGCCGCAGCCGTTTTCGTATATCCATCCGATCGACCATCTTCGGGAAGCAATTCTTGAACTTCGATCCATGGAACATCCAGCAGATCCCGCAGCGTGTTTTCAAACTCAGCCCGATTCATCCGCCGGACGATGCTGCGACCATTCTTGCCGCGGCGGTTAGTCACTTCGTCGGCCAGAGTTCGATTCAGCCATCCAAGAACCGGCGTCAATTCTTCCGGCTTGGGGCGAGATGAATCCTTGGGAGGCATTTCGCCGGATTCGACTCGATCATGAATCCGCACCCAGCGCAGATACGATTGCAGATCGGCCAGATTCGCCTGCCCTGTGCTCAGATCGAGCCCCCCTTTTTTCGACTGAGCGTCGTGGCATTCGAGGCAATGCTTTTCGAAGAACGACTTCACATCGCCGGGAACCTCAGCCGCTGACAGATGGCCACCAAGGATCGCCAGAGCGAAAACCAGGCCTGTCGATAAGCGCAGCGTCAGGTTATTCTGCCGTTCCTCAGATGCGGTCCGAACATGAGACACAGTCCGAAAGTTTGCAGATCGCCAGAACATCAAATTCTCCGCGGGCGCGAACGATTTCGCGATGACAACTCACAAATGAGCTTACGGTTTTCAGTGTGAATTCGACAGCGACAGCCATTGAAATCGGCCATTTCAATTGAGGCTGAAATTCGGTGACCGAATGAATCCAACGTAGCCGAAGTCTCACGGCTCCGGCTACGCTTTGACCGAGATAGTCGCCAAACGTCGCTGGTTGCCAGACTCGCCAGAGTTCGGAGGAGGCAGATTCGTTGATCCAACCGTCCGTGCCGCGAAGCGCCTCTTGTCACACCCTTACATCTCACCCTTGCTTCAAAAAGCACTCGGCCGCTGCCAGAAACCAAATAATTCCTTGACAGTCGAGCGGCGGATCGGTCTGATCACATCTGTTATTCACATCGTGCAGGGATGCCGTGATACGCCGTTGAAAACTCACATCTGCGGTCCGTCGGCCGTTAATCAAAAAACTGTACTTCAGCCCTGACGATTGGAACCAACATGCCTCGCCTGTTTCGCATTACGTCTTTTGCCCTGATGCTCGGTGCATCAACTGTTGCGCTGGGTGCTCCACCACGCGGTCCTGAAAAGAAGCCTGAGCCAAACAAGCCAAAGTCCGAGCCGCATAACGAAACTCGGAAGCCGGAACCTGGAAAGCCTGAGCCCGGTAAGCCCAAAACGGAACCGGGTGGTCCCCATAACAATTCGACCCCGGGTGGGAACTGGTCGCAACCGACTCACAATGTCGGGAAGACTGAGCCCCCCGGCAATCCTCATTTGAACAACACAACTAATCTGCCGGGACGGACAAACACGAACGCCACGGGAGCTCAAGGAGCCGCGGTCGGGGCTGCTGCCGCCAATCGCAATGCTCCTCAGGCATCCGGCAAAGAGGGAGCTGTCGCCGGCGCCGCCATTAGCAATCGCAACTCGCCGCAAGTTTCCGGCAAAGAAGGTGCGGCTGCGGGTGCTGCCGTGGCGAATCACAATGCTCCACAAGTGTCAGGTGCCGAAGGAGCCGCCGTCGGGGCTGCTGCCGTCCGATCGTCGTATAATAACCCTCACTTGTACGATCAGCAGTGGTATGCCGCACATCCCGGCGTCTGGACTCCCACAAACTGGAATGCCGGTGCTGTCTGGGCACCTGCGACCTGGGCGACAACGTCGAAGTTCTGCGGGATCACCGCAGCTCCCGTGGTTTATAACTATGGAACCAACGTGACCTGTGTCGACGGGAACGTTGCACTCGGTGGCCAGAATCTGGGAACGGCTGCTCAGTTCAGTCAGCAGGCGGCCACTCTGGCTGCGAATGGAGCCGCTGCAGAAGTTTCGAACAATGACGAATGGATGCCACTCGGGATCTACGGCATGGTTCGCAACGAGCAGCAGCATCCGCAATTGATCCTGCAACTGGCGATGAACAAGCAGGGGATTCTGCGAGGTAACTATACCGATGAATTGAGCGAGCATACTCAACCGGTACATGGTTCGGTTGATCTGAAGACACAGCGAGCTGCCTGGACTGTTGGTGACAACAACCTTTCTGTGATCGAAGCGGGGCTGAATAACCTGTCACAGGATGAAGCTCCCGTCCTGATTCACAAGCGAGGTCAGACGGAGCACTGGATTCTGGTGCGATTGAATCCACCTGCAAAACCAGAGTAGTGCGCGGTAGACAATCCGGGGTAGACAATCCCGCTTGTTTGGTTATGTCTGTGGCCGATCTGCAGATTTAAAGGCAAAACGGGAGAGGCTCCCGCCGAGCCGCGATTGGGTATCACAGGTTCTATTCCGAAGACGGTTCGGCGGGAGCCTCGCCGCCTCAGCCTCGCCGCCTCACCCTCCCGCTTCGCCGAATGTGACGGTCCTCAGGAGCGGGATTTCTTCGAGAAATCCCGCTCTGTTTGTTCTTTGGCTCAGTGTGAAAGCAGTTCACCTCTCCAGACAGTCACGGCCTGACCGCCGAGGATCACCCGGTTGTCTCGCAGCTTCAGGCGCAAGACGCCGCCGCGTGTTGAAATCTGATTGGCCATCAATTCCTTTTTGCCAAGTCGCTGCGCCCAGTAGGGAGTCAGGCAGCAGTGAGCTGACCCACACACGGGATCTTCATCGACGCCGACATTCGGAGCGAAGAACCGAGACACAAAATCGAACGAGGGATCCGCAGCAGGGGCCGAGATGATGACACCGCGAACGGGAAACTGTTCCAGTTTGCGGAAGTCGGGCTTCAGTAACTTGACGGTTTCGGCCGATTCGAAAACCGCGAGGTAATCGAAGCAACTCTTCCCCAGGTAAATCGGAACCGCTCCCAGCGCGGCAACCAGCCCGTCCAGAGTCGGGACTTCGGTCGGTGGTGTCGCGGGAAAATCGAGTTCAATGAATTCGCCATCTTGAGTACACGTCAACACGCCGCTTCGCGTGTGAAATCGCAATTCTTGTCCCTGAGGGATCGTCTTCGACGACCAGAGGGCGTGAGCTGTCGCGAGCGTAGCGTGACCGCAAAGATCAACCTCAACGGTCGGCGTAAACCAGCGCAGTTCCAACCCATCATTCAATGGCCTGACAAACGCTGTCTCAGACAGGTTCATTTCTGCAGCGACCGACTGCATCCACTGTGCATCGGCCTCAGCTTCCAGCCAGCAGACGGCAGCAGGGTTGCCTCCAAACGGACGATTGGTAAAGGCATCCACCTGCCAGCATTTCACGGGACTTTGATTCATTTGCCTGATGATATCCGACTGATCAACGTGATTAATACAGTTCGCGAACGGCCGCAGCATCTGGAAAAGTTCGTTCTCAGCCTGCCGATGCCGAAGTGACGATAGCGTATCACCGCGGAGTTGTTCCAGTCACTGACGATACGGATGAGACTTGAGCCAAGGTGCAGTCGTTAATTGGTGGTGCCATGGTGAATCAGCGCGAGAACCTAAATTTAGGGTGCCACGGTTTTGGAGGCATAGGTATCGACACATCTTCTGTGGAGATGGTATAAGCGTCTGGATGCGATCAAGATTCCGAGCATGGATGCACGGCTGCAGCGTCGGTATTGGCAGTTAGTGCAAGTTCACATGAATTCTCCTCAGCCATTGGCCCCCGGCCCTCGGGCGTTACCTGGGATTTGCCAGAGCTTTGCGACGACACAAGCATTGTGGCGTTTTCTGGCGAACCCCAATGTGACTTTGCCTCAACTGGTCGTGCCCTTGCGTACGTTGGGTTGTCAGGGCGCTCAGGAGAGTTCCTCTCCCTATGTCTTGCTGGTTCATGACTGGTCGAAGCTGTCGTACAAGGGTCACGCCTCCAAAGCGGACCAGACGCAGTTGTCGCACGAGGACGATGTGGGATACGAGATGTACACGGCACTCCTGGTCGATGCGGCCCAGGGGAATCCGCTGGCCCCGATGGAACTGAACCTGCTGTCGGCTCGTGGCGTCGACACGACACGACGACAAACTCGCTTGAAACGAGTGCATCACTTGGAGCAGATCCTGCCGACCATGAGGGCCGCCAGAAAGTGGGAAGTCCCTCGTCAGATCGTGCATGTGATCGATTCGGAAGCCGATTCTCAGATCGATTTTCGCAGTTGGTCTGCGGAGGAGGAATTGTTTCTGGTCCGGGGTGACCTTACGCGCCATGTGACCTGGGACGACGAATCGTTCCCGCTGCCCGATCTGGCGCAAACGTGGCAGGATCGACAACTGTTTCGGGAAGCGGGAACTGTTTCGATTCGGGGTGCGACGGGGATTCGCCAGATTGCCGGAGCCGACATTCAATTGACCAATCCTGGTCGTAAACGAACAGAGGCCGGACGGATTAAAGTCAGTGGTCCCCTGAAACTGCGACTGGTGATCAGCCGGATCGTGGATGCTGATTCCCAAGTGCTGGCAGAGTGGTATCTGCTGACCAACGTGGGGAACGATGTCTCGGATGCCACCATTGCGGACTGGTACTACTGGCGTTGGAGAATCGAGTCCTATCACAAGTTGCTCAAAAGCGGTGGCCAGCAGTTAGAATCGTGGCAACAGGAATCTGCCACGGCCATCGCCAAACGTCTGCTGATCGCTTCCATGGTCTGTGTGTCGGCTTGGCAGTTGCAGGCTCAGGAAACGCCGGAATCGAAGGAATGCCAGCAGTTTCTGGTGAAGCTGAGCGGCCGTCAGATGAAACGTCATCGTCCGATCACGACCTCGGCCCTCATCACCGGCCTGCAACTCCTGATCCCGATGCTCGAACTGCTGGAACATCACTCACCGAACGAACTTCGCCAACTCGCAAACATCGCCCTACCGCACTTGCATCGATCAGGATGAGTTGTGTAGATACCTATGCTCCAAATCCGTGGCACCCATTGAGTAAGGCCAATTGAGCCTTCAGGGCTGGAAGTCATACGGCGCGCCACATAACC
>CAXBSB010000078.1:0-29959 GCA_963977965.1 uncultured Schlesneria sp. | reverse complement strand
AATTGTCAAAAACAAAACGGAAGTGGATGTGCCCCCAACTCCCTAAGCGGCTCAGCAGGAGCTTCGCCGTCCCGTTCATCAACGGCTCGGCGGGAGCCTCGCCGCCTCGCCTCCCATCACGTTGAACTCCCGTTTTAGCTTTGACAAACCACTAGACAAAAAGGGTGCCAGGCGAAGGCCTGACACCCCTGTTTCAAACATCAAAACGGAATTGCGGCTTAATAGCGAGCCATCTTCACGTCACGTGGCTGAGCATCGACTTGCAATTTGGCAGGTTTTTTGACAGCAACGGCTGGCTTTTCGATAGCGGTTGACGATGCCAGACGTTCGCGTGGCGAGACTGCTCGTGACGTGATTCGAGAATCGAGTCGCAACGTCTGGTCGTTGTCTTTGGGTTCGCCAGCAGCCGGCTTCTTCTTATCTTGTGCTGGTTCTTTGCTGGGGATTGGAGCACCGGCATCAGTGTGTGCACCCGTCGACTCTGCATCACCGAGTGGTGGTCGCAAGTTGCTTCGACGTTCCGCAGGTTGATTTTCTTCAAACGGAGTGTTGTCTGTCGGGGGCGTCGTTCCCGGAACCGGCGATTCGAAGGTATCTGCTGGTCGTCGAGACGGTACGGTCGTGTCGATTCCCGTACCACGAGGCCGCGTCGACGGACTGAACCCATCAGGATCGCTGTTATAGGTTCGTTCGCGATTGTTACGAGGTGGAACGATTCGCAATTCGCGTTCGATCGCTTCCAGTCGCTGTTCAACTGATCGTGAACCGTTGTATGGATCCGGGCGAGGTGTCAGCGTTCCGCCAGGAGCCAGGTTTGTTGTGGTCGAACAATTTCCGGAACTACAGTTTCCGGATGCGCAACCCGAACTGCAGCCTCCCGCACATGGGCTACAGCCGCAGTCTGCGACGTAGGACTGGCAGGAACTGCAGCCGATCCCGGGTGCGTAACTCGTCGAATACGGCGTTCCGTAATAGCCCGAATAGCTGGTGTAATACGGCGTGTAACCAGCTCCGTACGCCCATGGGAACATCTGGGCGTTGGCCGATCCCGGCATTCCAACCCCGGCAATACACATGACAAATAGACTCAATCGACATAAAGGCGACATTGCTTGCGCTTCCTCTGATCTGGCGAAAACCCCTCAACCGGTAGCTTTGCCCGTCTCCTCTTCCCTGACGCTAACTACCCGCAGGGCGGTTCCTACCGCGCCATACCGCAAAACAGGAGTATCTTTCCACTAATAACGTACCGCTCGCGCGCGCCCGCTGTCAACGAGGTACTGTTCACAACAACGTTTGGCGATTCATTTTCTTCGGTTTCTCTTCCGCCAGTTTTTGGGGTGAGAATTGTGTCCGGCTGATTCGACGTTAAAATGTTTCGTTTTTCCGCTCCAGAAAATCTTGAGCGAAATCCCGTTACCAACGGCTGACAGAATGACAGAGATGACCGCTGCTTCCCTCGAAAATTCCTATCGAGGTTTCGTAGATCCCAGGCAAGAAGAACTGATTCTGGTTCTCGATTTTGGGGGACAGACCGCACAACTGATCGCCCGGCGAGTTCGCGATCAAAGTGTATTCTGCCAACTGGTACGACACGATCTGTCGATCGATCGCATCCGTGAACTGAATCCACGCGGCCTGATTCTGTCAGGCGGGCCTGCCAGCGTTTACGAAAAAGGGGCTCCTCAAGTCGACCCCGCTCTCTTTCAACTTGGCATTCCCGTTCTCGGAATCTGCTACGGCATGCAACTCGCCTGCCAGGCACTGGGGGGGACCGTCAAGCCGGGAACGAAGCGCGAGTTTGGTCGAACAGAATCCAACGTCGTTCATACCGACCCGCTCCTGGAAGGGGTTCCTGCGACGACAACCGTCTGGATGAGTCACGGCGATCAGGTCGACTCCGCATCGGCATCGTTCGTCGCATTGATGGCAACACCGACCTGCCCGTTTGCAGCCGTCAAACATTCATCGCTCCCCGTGTATGGGATGCAGTTCCATCCCGAAGTGACTCACACCGTCGATGGTTCGCTGTTGATTTCGAATTTCGTGAAGCAGGTCTGCGGCTGCCGCGGAACCTGGAAGATCAGTTCGCTGATCGAACGAGAAGTCGCCTCGATTCGTGCACGAGTCGGCAAGAGTCGAGTGATCTGCGGCCTGTCGGGTGGCGTTGATTCTTCTGTTGTTGCTGCGATCCTTTACAAGGCCATCGGTTCTCAGCTTTCGTGCATATTTGTCGACAACGGTTTGTTGCGCAAAGGTGAAGCGGAAAAAGTGCGCGATCGATTCCAGAACCACTTCAAGACAGACCTCCATGTGGTAGATGCCAAAGATCGATTCCTGTCCGAATTGAACGGCGTTACCGACCCGCAGATCAAGCGAAAAATCATCGGACGAGTCTTCATTGAGGTCTTCCGGAAAGAAGCCGAGTCGATTCCCGATGCGCGATTCTTAGCTCAGGGAACGTTGTATCCCGACGTCATCGAATCAGGAGCAAACGTTGACGGCCCCGCCGCAACGATCAAGGCACACCACAACGTCGGTGGCCTTCCTGAGGAACTTGGATTTGAATTGATCGAACCTCTTCGAGATCTGTTCAAAGACGAGGTTCGACGGATGGGACTGGAACTCGGACTGACCGAGGAATTGGTCTGGCGACATCCATTCCCTGGGCCGGGCCTTGGCGTACGTTGCCTTGGACCACTGACGGACGAGCGGCTGACAAAACTGCGAGAAGCCGACACGATCGTTCTGGAAGAATTGCGGGCGGCGGGACTCTATCGGAAGATCCAACAGGCATTTGCTGTGCTCTTGCCGGTTCAGTCTGTCGGAGTGATGGGCGATGGCAGAACGTATGAAGAAGTGATCGCCGTGCGAGCCGTCCAGACAGACGACTTCATGACCGCCGACTGGTTCCCGATGCCACATGACGTGCTGGGAAGGATCTCCACACGAATTATCAATGAAGTGCGAGGGGTCAACCGCGTGGTCTACGACATCAGTTCGAAACCACCAAGCACGATCGAATGGGAATGAACCCCTTACCCGGGGTATCATTTGAATCGAAGTTCACTTGGAATCTGTAGGCCTTGAATTCTTCGAATCAAAAGGGCTTGCCGTCAGCAAACCGCAATGATTTGACGTGATATATTAAGTTCCGAAGTCCCGCTTTGCTGAGCTTCATTTTGCGATTCTGAATCACTTGGAAACAGAGATTCATCTCGATTCGCTTTCTCGAAGCTTTCTGCGCTCGCCACTCGGCTGTTGCCGTCTGTGGGTTTCCGCAGAACTGTAGACATTTCTGCTTGGCGCGGAGGATTCCAGTCGGCAACATATCAATGCTGTTGCATGGGTCTTTCTGGCCTGAAGCGACTGCTGAATCCATGTCGAGTCCGTTTTGTCCAGTCTCATTCGAGTTCTTTGAAGAGAGGTGGAATGATGGCATTCAATCGACGACGGGGCTTTACCTTGATTGAGTTGCTGGTGGTGATTGCCATCATCGCAGTCTTGATCGCACTGCTTCTTCCTGCGGTTCAGCAAGCACGCGAAGCAGCTCGCAGGACTCAGTGCAAGAACAATCTGAAGCAGATTGGCCTGGCCCAGCACAATTACCACGACACGTTCAACACCCTTCCGCCCGGTTCGATACAGGCGTTTCCTCCTGGAAATGCCCAGAACGAGGCAACGTGGGTTTCGATGATGTTGCCCGGAATTGATCAATCGACTCTCTATAATCGAGCGAATTTCAGTTCATGCTTTGGTTGTACGGTTGCTCCAGGAAACCCATCCTACGAAATTGTGTCTCCTGCGATCTCTGCCATGATTTGCCCGTCTGACGTTGATGTCGGGCTGGCACTGGGGATTTATCGCCGTGGCAACTATGCCGCGAATTCAGGAATCGGGCCGCTGCACAGTGTGTCAGACCCAAGAGACCCGACACGGACCTGGGGCCCGTACACCATGAACAGCAGTACCCGGATGCGAGATTTCACGGACGGAACAACGAATACCATCCTGGTATCTGAACTGTTGAAAGTGCATGGTGATGACTTCCGGGGTGTGATGCATTATCCGGAAGGGTCGCTGTATCAGCATGATCAGACGCCGAATTCCAGCGTTCCAGACCAGTTTCGATCGTCGCTGTGCGTTTCAATCACGCGTGCCCCTTGCACGGGTGTCTACACGGCATGGAATAATCGAGCAATTGTTCTGGCGGCACGCAGTCAACACGTCGGTGGCGTACAGTCGCTGCTGGCCGATGGCTCTGTCCGCTTCATCAGCAACAATATTCACCGACCAACATGGCAAGCGTTGGCAACTCCGAATCTGTCTGAGGCCATGGGCGAGTTTTGAATCGGCCTTGGATCGCGTGAGAAACATGCTTCAAAACCAAAGAGGTCAAGATGAGTTGCGGAAATCCATTGCGATCGAACGTGCGACAAATCATGAGTTCCTGGTTCGCGTGCAGCCTGGGCTTCGGAGTTTTCTTGATCTGTGGTTGTGGGGGAAGCAGCGGTCCTGAACGTGCCAGCTTATCAGGACAGGTCACATTTGATGGCGTCCCTGTCGAAAAGGGTACGATCGCATTCATACCTGATGGAAAGACCGTTGGTCCGACTGCAGGGGGAGTGATCGAAAAGGGACGCTATTCAGTCTCCCGCGAATCAGGACCTGTGCTGGGAACGCACCTCGTCGAAATCACGGCGTACCGCCCCGGAAAGCAAATCGAAGTCGCAGGTGCCGGCGGTGCCTCCGGAGGACCGTCAGGCGGCGGAAGCGTCCAGGAAACCGAGATGTATATCCCGGAACAGTACAACAAAAAGACCACTCTGACTGTAACGATCAAGTCCGGCAGCAATGTTCATGACTTTCCCTTGAAATCAACGCCGCCCGCAAAATGATCTGGAATGAGTCTGCGAAGACGCGGTTGACGGCAACCTGGCCAGATCGCATTCCGCGGGCCTCAAACTGCAGCGTCTAACCCATGTTTCGACGCGACACGCCACGAAGCGTTCAACTGCCCCGCGACGAATTCGTTGGCCGTAATCACCAAACTTTCGAGTCCGTTCTCAAAACTTTGGGGACGTTTTCCCTACACATTGTTTGGTGTTGCACATGGTTGGGTTTCCAGATGTACCCCGACCGTCTTGTGACTAACTCCAATGCTGGCTATCTTCAACCAATGTGGGGAATCCGTCCCCGTCATTCTGATTTTTCAAGATGCAATACTGATAGCCGCATGGAAAAGCTTCCCAAGGAATTGACTCAACTGATTGACGGGCTGTGTCGCAAGGGGGACCAGTTTGCCGGGATGGATCAGTACGATGATGCCATCGAGAAATACAGCGAGGCCTGGAACCTGCTTCCGGAACCACGTGACCAATGGCCAGCGGCAACGTGGATTCTGATTTCCGTCGGCGATGCTCATTTTCGACTGAATGAATTTGCTGAAGGTGCAGACATCTTACTGGATGCCCTTCATTTTCCTGATGGCGAAGACAACCCTTTTCTGCTGTTGCGTCTGGGGCAGTGCCTGCTGGAACTGGGACGACTGGACGAAGCAGCCGACGCCTTGGAAGAAGCTTACCGTCGCGGGGGTGACGAACTGTTCGTGGATGAAGATCCCAAGTACCTGGGCTTTTTCAAGACGCAGAAAAAAATCACGCCCCCAAGACGTACCGGGCGGTTTAATCACCCGCTTGGTTGATCCGTCTGGAGGCCATTGGCAATGCTCAAGATCAGCTTTTCCACTCTCGCTTGTCCTGACTGGACATGGCACGACGTGGTCAAACTCGGTTCTCAATATGGATATGACGGTGTTGAAATCCGCTTGCTCCAGCGGGAAACCGATCTGCTGAACATCGCCGATCTTCGCCCTCACCTGTGGTCCCAGCGCCAGCAGGATCTCAAGGACTCGGGCTTTCGCGTGGCAGGTCTGGCATCCTCTGTTCGCTTTGATGCCAACCTCGAAAGTGAACGTGCCGCCCAGATTGAGATCGGTCGCCGTTACATCGAGATGTGTGTGGCACTGGGAGGCGAATTCATTCGAGTCTTCGGCGATGTCCTTCCCCCTGAAGGTGATCCAGCCAGGTCTGGCATGATCCATCAGGTGGCAGACGGATTGGCAACGCTGGCTGAAACAGCCGACGCCGCAGGGATTCAAATTCTGCTGGAGACGCACGGCGATTTTTCGGCATCGCCCCCCTGCGTCGAGGTCATGCAACTCGCCAGTCATCGCTCTGTCGGCCTGGTCTGGGATACGCACCATCCCTGGCGGTTTCACGGGGAGCCACTTGAGGATACATGGAATCGACTCCGTCCCTGGACTCGGCACACTCACTGGAAAGACTCCGTGACAATCCGTGAGCGAGTCACAACGGCCGAGGCAACAGCAGCGGCACAAGCCGCCAGTCAACTGATGGCCGGGCACCAGCACGCAGACTACGTTCTGTTTCGCGGCGGGGAATTCCCGGCATTCGAATGTCTGAAGCTACTTCTGACAGACGGATATTCCAGTTGGCACTCACTGGAATGGGAAAAGATGTGGCATCCTGAACTGATGGGCCCCGACATCGCCTTGCCACTCTTCCCGATCAAGATGCGTGAACTCGAAGCAGAAGTACGTCGCTCGCTCTGAAGCAATTGATG
Source organism: uncultured Schlesneria sp. (assembly GCA_963977965.1). GTDB lineage: Bacteria > Planctomycetota > Planctomycetia > Planctomycetales > Planctomycetaceae > Schlesneria. Next base: position 23,314 of record CAXBSB010000078.1, on the reverse strand, counting down.
GGACCAATGCGGACCTCTTTGAGTAATGTGATTCCGACATGTCAGAGCCATTGAGATTTCAACTCGACGATCTTCAGTTTCGAAACATTCTCCAAACGGCAATGGATGGCATCGTCTCGCTGGACAGTCAGCAGAACATCATCCTGTTCAATGCTGCGGCTGAGGAGATTTTTGGCTGGCGAGCCGATCAGGTCATCGGTCGCTCCATCGACATGTTAATCCCCGAACAGTTTCGAAGCCGACATCGAAGCGACGTCGAGCAGTTTGGAAACGGAACCATCAGCAATCGCCGGATGGGAACCCAGCGGACAGTCCTGGGGTTGAAAGCCTCGGGAGAGACATTCCCGATGGAAGCCTCAATTTCAAAGTCGAGCGTGCGTGGTGAGCAGGTCTACACCGTCATCTTGCGTGACGTCACTGAAGCGACACGGTCACGGCATCAGATTGAACAGCAACTTCAGATCCTGGATCAGATTTCAGACGCAGTCAGTGTGGTCGATCTGCAGGGACGCATTACGTATTGGAATCGAGCGGCCACTCGAATGTTTGGCTGGACAGCGGCTGAGGCAATCGGACAAATGGCGCCAACATTGCTTTACCGCGGTGATCCAGCATTCATCGAAAAAATGCTGCATGAGACCAACACGCGACTTTCATGGGCGGGCGAGCTTGTCAAAATCAATCGCGAAGGGCAGCAGATCGTTGTCGAACATCGACGAACAGTGCTTCGTGGTACCGATGGAACGATGATCGGGTACTTGTGCATCGATATCGACATTACCGAGCGCAAGAAGCGAGAGCGGGCATCACACCGCAGCCAGAGGCTGGAAAGTATCGGAACAATGGCAGGGGGAATTGCTCACGATCTGAATAACGTTCTGACGCCAATCGTCATGGGGGCAGAACTGCTTGCGTCGGGGCGTGCTCCCGCGAATTCCAAAGGCCTTCTGGACACCATGGTGGCGAGTGCTCATCGAGGTGCACAGCTTGTGAAGCAACTGCTGGCTTTTGCCGGGGGAATCCGTGGCGAACGGTCACCTGTTCAGATTGAACCGCTCGTCGCTGAAACGCGTGGACTGCTGGATCACACGTTTCCAAAGTCGATTCGGATTGAAACTCATGTTGACGCCGGTTGCCCAAAGGTGATGGGAGATGCCACCGAGTTGTCACAGATTCTGATGAATCTCGCGATTAACGCTCGCGATGCGATGCCAGATGGTGGTGTCCTGACAATTGACGCCACGTCGGTCTGGCTGGACGAAATCTCCAAGCAGCTCCACCCAGAAGCTCGCCACGGTTGCTATGTTCTGCTCAAGGTCACTGACACGGGGATTGGAATGAGTCCCGAGGTGTTGGATCGTATTTTTGATCCGTTCTTTACCACGAAGGAACTGGGGAAAGGGACAGGTCTGGGACTCGCCACGGTTCAAGGGATCATCAAGAACCATGGCGGGTTCATCAATGTTTACAGCGAAGTCGGTCGGGGATCAAACTTTTCCATTTACTTACCTGCGACGGAGCCGACCGAGGCTGCTGTCGCTGCAGCGATGCCGCCATGTGAAACGTCGGGACAGGGTCTGACAATCCTCGTCGTTGATGACGAAGAAGCAATCCTTCAAGTTGCGTCTGCGGCTCTAGAGCGAGCTGGATATCGTGTGCTGACAGCAAATGAAGGAACAACTGCCATAGCGCTTTATACGCGAGATCATCTCGAAATCAGCGCTGTGCTGCTGGATGTGATGATGCCCGGACTGGATGGTTTGCGAACACTCGACGAACTTCGTCGCATTGACCCTGATGTTCGGGTTGTCGCCTGCAGTGGTCTGCGAACGACCAAGCGAGAATCTGAAACTGTCGAGCACGGGGCTTTTGCATTTCTTCCGAAGCCATTTTCCGATGTGCAGTTGCTTGAAGCGCTGGCAGCAGCCGTACAATCGTCGATCGCTCTGCGGAAAAAATCTGCGTCCTCGAATTGACCGACCGCCCACACATCGCCGCCCGTAATGGAATTGGCATGTTGCTGATTATCAACGCTCACCACGTTTATGATCTCTCGACGGAACTTGTGATCGCCATTCGTGTTTCGCCGCGATGTTGCATAGTTGCGTGGTGACAACGAGGTCTTTCGGCATCATCGCCGCCCGCTGGATCCCGATCGTTGACTGATCCGGCCCGGCGAATTCTCAAATTCATAACAGTCTTCCGCAGCACGACTTGCGAAGAGGTTTTGGAGGAAAATGTTTCTGAAAAATGACAGATTGTTCGATTGGCACTCCATCTGCTTTACATCTTGTTCATGCTGCGAAACACAAATGACAACGATGCGAGACAGCAGGAATCACTCGCCAACAACCAATCGCTCAATACTTTTAGAAAGACCTCACACCATGGCCAACATCATCAACGCATTGATTAACGACGAAGCCGGTTTCATCATCTCGGCCGAACTGGTCCTGGTTTCAACAATCGCAGTCCTCGGCATGATCGTTGGACTGTCGGAAGTTGCCCTGAATGTGAATAACGAACTGGAAGACGTTGGTTCTGCCATCGGTTCGATGAACCAGACCTATGTCGTCAAGGGTGTCAAAGGCCATCAGGGATCAGCCAGCGGAACTGAATTCCGCGACAACATCGATCACTGCGACAACACCTGCGATGTCCAGGGATTCGATGGCCGTGGTGAATACTCCGAGTGATTCGCCAATAAGTGATGATCCACAAGAGACCTCAGTCGCCTTGCGACTGAGGCGGTCTGACGGCGACCCGCACTAATCCCAGACCGTGCCATATACGGCTTCCGCTTCGAAGTAGTTGAGAAGCCGCAGGTAGAAATCGTGATTGGCAAGAGTACTGCTGTCGCCGATCACAATCAGTTTTCGGCGGGGACGCGTCAACGCGACATTCATTCGTCGAGTATCATTCAGGAAGCCAACCTCTCCACGTGAGTTTGATCGCACCATCGAAATCACCACGGCTTCCTTTTCGCGTCCCTGAAAACCGTCGACGGTATCGACTTCCACCTCCGCCCATTCCAACAGATCCCGTATCAGGCGAGCTTGGGCCGAGTAGGGCGTGATTACAGCAATCGCATCGGCAGGAACCCCCGCTTCGATCAGATCGGAAACCTGCTGGATGGCGACATCAGCCTCACCCGGATTCTGCAGACTGACACCATCCTCTTCAGACTCCTCGACGCATTCAGATCCCGCCGTATCGATGAAGTGGACCGCGGTTTGTGTCAGAGGATTCGCGATCACATCTGGCAGATCCGCCAATATGTGAGAACAAACTGCTGGTGCAGCCACCAAAGAAGACTCGTAAAACTCAGCCGATGAGAATCGCATGATCTGGTCATGCATGCGATATTGAGTCGTCAGCCTGCGCGAAGCTTTGTCGCCAAACACCGTGATCAGTCGTTCCATCAGACTGATGTGAAATCCTGCTTTCCGAGCTTCAACGGAGCGTACGGTTGCAGGTAATTGACAGTGATCGCCGGCCAGAACCAGACGCTTGCTGCGCAGCAGGGGAATCCAGCAGGCTGGTTCTGTTGTCTGCCCCGCTTCGTCGATGACGACCAGATCGAATTCCCGATCGCGCAACAGTTCCGCATTCAGACCTGTCAAGGTGCAGCAAATAACAGAAGCAGATTCGAGAAGATGATTGACCAGCCCATCTTCCATTTCACGAGCGTCGTCGAGCAGTTTGCGGGCTTCCATCCGCATATCACGTCGTGCTCCTGCTGCTGGTGCTGTTCGCACATATTTTCCGGCCTGGCGTCGAAGCGAGAACGCTTCTTTGGTCCATTCGCGAGCCAGCTTCAAGGACGGATGTGATTCGACCTGAATATCCAGCGTGTTGTCGCGCAGCGAAGGCATCACCCGTGCTGGATGACCGAGACGCAGAGCCTTCTCGTTCGCATCGATAAGTTTCTCCAGCAGGTTATCAACGGCCAGATTGCTCGGTGCACAGGCGAGCACACGTTCGCCTCGGCGAATGCATTGTCGAATCAGTTCTACGACAGTGGTGGTCTTTCCCGTTCCGGGCGGACCGTGGATGATGGCAATATCCTCGGCCGATAACGCAAATCGAATGGCAGCTCGCTGAGATTCATCCAGATTCGAAAGCGAAGTGAACTCCTTTTCCTGGCGAAAGGCAGGTGGTTCCAGGCCCATGATGCGGCGCTTCAAGGCCGCCAGTCGCCCTCGCTCTGCGGTTTCGGCCTTCAGTAGCGCCGATCGTTGTCGCTGTCGTGCAATTTCGTCGGCAGAAAGATCCAGCCGAAACGTGGGGCGTTCTCCTGCAGGCTCGGGGGATTCTGCCAATGCAACCGTGATAGTCTGTCGATCGCGTTCAGTGACAACGCCGCGCCACCGCCCTTCAGCCGAAGAGATTTCAGAGAGGACGACTGGCGATCCCGCATTCAACCGCGTCCAGGGTAGCTCTTCGCGTTCGTCTCTTTTGCCGAGCGTCACCACGGATCGGCCGCCGAACCCTGCGGTCTCATCACGAATAACCAAGCCCAACAGACAGTTCCCAGACCGCTCGGCGTTGCTGGAATTCCCCTGCTGCACTCGCTGCACGACTTCGCGAGCTTCTTCTTCTCCTTCAAGCTCCAGACATCGGATCAGATTCTGGAAATGGTTATTCGCCACTGTGCTTCCTTGATTGTCGAACTCGTAATCTCATTGATGGAATGTTGGGATCACTCGCGCGAATCACTACGTTTTGCAAGCGGTCCTGTCAACAGGCCGGAGTGACTGCGAGACCACCAGGCACCCGTGGCATGCCGCTGCTCGGGATTCGAGAATTTGTATTCGTAGTATGACCATCGTACGTACTTCGGAGGGCATGCGACCAATTCAGGTCGCCCCATCAATCGTACAACAGTCGGGTTTCCTTCGAGTAGTCGTTCCGTCAGGCCATACAGCCAGTACTCGCTGCCACGTGGATTTAATCCAGCAAACCACATCTGCCAGTCGAGCCGAGGCATATGAGGTGCGATGATCGGCGGCGGGCGGTCGACTTTTCCCGGCTTGTACGGAAATTCGCAACTTTCCCATGTCACACCGTCCTGGCTCATTTCAATGATGATCTCAGGACGATGTGTTGTCATCACGCGAAACAAGCCATAACCATTGATCGTTCGGTAGGGGGCCAGACGGTTCAACACCCAGGGCTCTCCCCAGTTCAATAGCAGTCGATCAGCAAGGTTCAATGTCGAAACAACAATTGAGGGCATCTTGTCGGCTTGTTGAGTCCGCACCATTTCGCGAACCAGTGCCAAACCGCTGGTGCCGAGGATCATGGCTGCGGCGGAAACGGCAACGACGCGACGCCAGACGGGTTCTTCCGGGACTGTCGAGGGGCTTTGATTCGTCAGTTGGAAGCAAGTCAGCCGTCGTGAAATGCGGCTTGTGATCGCGTTGAGAACTTGATCGTTCAGTAACGGGATGGACAGGACGATCGTTTGCAGGTTGAAGAAGCCGAAGTTCCCGGTCGCCTCAATCACGATCATCAATCCGATTGTTGCGAGCCCGAACACGGCGCGACTGCGTTTGCCGATGAACACCAGAAATGTCAAAGGGAGTTCAATTGCAAACATCACTATCAGCGATGCCTGGTGAACGGACAGTGGAAGTTGCGCACAGTACCAGCTGACCCAACTGGGGATCGGCTGAGTGTAGTAATGGTATTGAAGTGCTGTTCCGTCGCTCCACGCCCAGTCTCCCGACAGCAGTTTTGTGATGCCGGACAGGAACATCAACTTGAAAGCCAGTCCCCACAACAGCCAACGGGCGATCAGCCGCGGTGCAGGTGACGTCTTCCAGTCTGGAAGAAATCCTCGCGGGGCATACAGGATCGAACAGACTGTCATTTCCAGCAACAGAGAGTCCCATTGAAAACTCAAGAATGCCTGCCCTGCAACGCTGAGCGAAAGATACGTCACCCACAGCAGCACCAGAATCAGACGTGGTGCCAAGCCCAAAAAGAGTGCCGCCGACAAGCCCACGCCGATCAGGCACCATCCGTGCAACATCAGGTCGCTATGCGCGAACCAGCACAGGCTGGGAAGCTGCTGCCATGCGTTGTCCCCCAGTTTGTCCTGAGCCAGCTTGAAGTATTTCTCGATGGGCAGAATGCCGTGACTGCCGACCAGTCCATGAATCTGGCTCCAGAGCGACAGGAATGCCAGCAGATAGATCAGTGCCAGACCGCGGAAGTAGAGCCATCGTGTAATAACGCAGTCCTGCAACGGTGGCAATTGTTCCACCGCCGGTTCCGGTGCGTGTGCGTTCAGTTCCGATGTTCCACCTGCAGTTGCGGTCATTTTTCTGTCATTTTGATGAGAATTAATTGGACCTCAAAGAGAATTCCGCGGGGAAGTGTAGTCGAACAGGCGGATGTGTGAAGATCGATCTTTCTTCGCGTGTTGTCGAAGAATCGGAACCAGCCGCGAACATCAGAATCTTGATGGATAACTGAAACGATTTCGTTCACGATGTTCCACATTGTCCAGATCAATCAAGATTTCCAGCAGACTTGGAAGTTCTCGGGTGCAAGGAATCCACACATGACCACTGTTCGTGAGATTTGCCAATTCTTGAACGAGGTTGCGCCTCTGGCGATTGCCGAATCCTGGGATAACGTTGGTCTGCTGCTCGGTGATAACACGTCTGAGGTTTCGGTCATCGTGACGTGCCTGACTCTGACTCCCGATGTTGTCGACGAAGCGGTCGCTGCGGGGGCTCAGATGGTCGTGACACATCATCCGCTGCTGTTTAAACCCGTCCAGAAACTGACGAATTCTACCAGTGAAGGGCGGTCGATCCTGAAGCTGCTGCGCAGTGGGATCGCCGTCTACAGCCCTCACACGGCCTACGACAACGCTCCGACTGGAATCAATCAGCAGTTGGCGGAACTTTTTGAGTTATCCGAGATTGCCCCTTTGCGTCGAAGCCCACCCGAAGCTCCATTCAAAATCGTCACGTATGTCCCCAGAGAAAATGTGGAACAGGTTCGCCGTGGAATCTGGGATGCTGGAGCTGGCGTGATCGGTAATTATCGTGATTGCAGTTTCAACGTTGATGGCATCGGCACATTTTTCGGCGAAGAATCGACTCACCCGGCTGTTGGGCAATCAGGTCGCCTGGAGCAGGTCGCGGAAACTCGAATTGAAGTCGTTTGCCGTGCCAATCGACTTGACGCCGCCTTGGCAGCGCTTCGCAAAGCCCATCCGTATGAAGAACCTGCAATCGATGTCTTTCCGATTCAACAATTGCCCGGCATGACGGGAGTCGAAACAGGAGGTGCGGGACGATTTGGTCGACTGCCACGTCCGATGTCATTGGAAGAGCTGAATCGCCTTGTCAGTGAACGGCTGCGCCAGCCAAAGTTGCAATTCGTCGGAAAGCTTGACTCGCGGATTGAGTTCCTGGGAATCGCCTGCGGTGCCGCCGGGGAATACTTGCGGGATGCCCATCGCGCAGGGTGCCAAGCATTCCTGACGGGCGAAACTCGCTTTCATTCGTGCCTGGAAGCTCGCGATCTTGAGATCGCAATTATTCTGCCCGGCCACTATGCGACGGAACGTCCTGCGATGGAGGAACTGGCGCGGCGATTGACGCAGCGATTCGCCAATATCACAGCCGAAGCAAGCCGGGTCGAAACCGATCCGGTTCAGTCACTTTAGCCGGGTCGCACTTCCGTGTCGCGCCGAACATGGGTCAGGCGCTGCCGTTGATGCCCACGGGACGCCACACTTAAACGGACTGCGATCTAGTGTGTCCGTGATCGACGAAATCAGGCTCCAGTGCGTCGGCGACAAATACGTTTGTAAGTCTTGATGCGTATTGAGTTCCTTGCGGAATTCCTTAGAATCAACGGCTTCGATGCCAGCAGATCAGCCATTCAACGGTCACTGAATGTTCCGACACCTGTTGTTCGCTGCCGCAATTGTCCTTGCAGGTTCCTGGCCTGCCATCGCAGAAGATCCGTCGTCACCCTCGTATCATCGCCATGTCACAGCGCTGTTCGGGCGACTGGGCTGCAATGGAGGTACGTGTCACGGTTCGGTGAAAGGGCAGAACGGATTTCAGTTGTCGTTGTTCGGTGCAGATCCGGTGGCGGACCATCGTCGGTTGCTCCGAGATCATGGAACGCGGCGGTTGAACTTTCTGGCTCCCGAGCAGAGCCTGCTGCTCATCAAAGGGGCTGGACTGGTTCCTCACGGCGGCGGCTCGCGATTTCGCGTCGGCAGTGCCGAATATAATCTGTTACGAAACTGGATCGCTTCAGGTGCTATTGCTGATGATCCAGTTCGCTCGCAACTGAAAACACTTCTCGTTCAGCCCGCATCATTTCGAGCGAATATCGGTGAATCTTATCCGTTAAAGATTGAAGCCACGTTTGCGGATGGCACCACGGAAGATGTCACGCCCTATTGCTCGTTCGAGTCGTTCGATCGTTCCGTGGCGACGATTAACGGCACAGGCGTCGTGAAGGCCGTTGGAACCGGCGACGCTGGTCTGCTGGTTCGCTACCGCGATCAACCCGCAGCAACCCGGGTGCTGGTCCCGCATGCGGGAAAGACTGCGATGATCGATGTTCAGCCGAAAAACTTTATCGACGAGCATGTTCTGGCGACATTGAAACAACTGAATCTCTCACCGGCAGAAAATTGCGACGATGCGACTTTCCTACGACGCGTGTCCCTGGATATCGCTGGTCAACTTCCATCGCCCCAGATGGTTCGAGAATTCCTGAATAACAACTCGCCAGACAAGCGAGCGGCGATCATCGAGCAGTTGCTCGTCAGTCCCGCCCACTTCGATTTGTGGGCCATGAAGTTCTGCGATCTGCTGAAAGGAGCAGACTTTGGAGTCTACGCCGATGCTTTCTCAAAGGAGCACGATGCGCCGCGAATGCAGGCGTGGATTCGAGCTCGACTGGCCGAGAACATTCCTTACGACGAATTTGCAGAAAGAATTCTGACCGCGACCAGCCGAGAAGGTCGCTCGATGGAAGACTACGCAAACGAAGTCGTTTCCCTGTTTGAAGGATACGCCCCGGATCGACCGGACCTCGATTTGTATTCTCGCCGCAAGACACTCGATCTATTCTGGCAGCGACGAGGATCAGACGGTGTCAGAGGGGCGATGCAGGTTGCTCACGCGTTTCTGGGACTGAGACTGGAATGTGCCCAGTGTCATCGTCACCCGAACGACAACTGGCAGCAGGAAGATCTGCTCGATTTTGCCAATTTGTTCATGCGAGTCCGGACAGTCGGATTTCAGGGGGACAACGAGAAAAAATTCGCTGATGCTGCCGTCTTTTTCAAGAAGTTCAATGACGAAGCAAAATCACTGGAAGCCGACATCAAGCAGCGCAAAGAGGGCGATGGCAAGAAGCTCGAAGAAGAGGCCAAAGTTGCCAAGACCAAGTCCGACAAACTGACTCCTGAAATTGCCAAGCTGGAAAAGAGTGGCACGGCTGCCGAAGAAATCGCAAACCTGCGCAAGGAACTCGAAGCAGCCAAAGAAGTGATGGCGCGGAATGAAGCGTACCGGCAGGAAGTCTCAAAACTTGATAAGCGAGCGAAGATGCTGCCAGAGATCGCTCGTCGGTTGCTGCAGGGCGAATGTCGGTTGTTGCCCGGTGGGACTCCGGCCAAGGTGACCAGCACTCTGGGGACCCGAGAATCCAAGACGGCGAGATTGCTCGGTGAAACCGAACCTGTCTCGCTTTCAGATGACAGTGATCCTCGACAACTGGTCGTTGACTGGATGCGAAAGCCAGATAATCCCTATTTTGCACGGGCGATCGTCAATCGCGTCTGGGCTCATTACATGGGCCGAGGCATCATTGATCCGCCGGACAATCTGTCTGCTTTTAACCCGGCATCTCATCCGGATTTGCTGAATGAGCTTTGCCGGGGCTTTATCGCCAGCAGATTTGACCTGCGCTGGTTGCATCGCACCATCTTGAACAGCCGAACGTATCAGCAATCGAGCTTGCCCGCAGATGGATCCGAAGGGGATCGCACTCACTATGCGTCGTTCGCTCCACGGCGTCTTCACGCGGAAGTATTGCTCGATGCGCTGAATACGGCGACCGGAACGTCCGAGAACATGGACATGAAGTATTACCACTGGCCGGAATCGGTCACGACGGTCCAGGTTCCGTTTGCCCCGAGAAACGCGTTTGTGTCATTTGTTCTTGAAACCTACGGACGCCCGCAGAGAAATGCAGCCGTGCAATGCGACTGTGAACGTGAATCAGATGTCTCGATCTTTCATGTCCTTCTGCTGGCGAATCATCCGCGGGTTTGGGAGAAGATTCGCGATTCCAACGGTCGAGTGGCTCAGTTGCAGAAGTCGATGCTCGATAATGACAAGAAGGTCGAAGATTTGTATCTCGCAACCGTCTGCCGATTGCCGACTGAAATGGAACGGACGGCTTGCGACAAGTTTCTGGCGGAGTCGGAATCCGTTGAGCAGGGTCTGCAGAATGTCTTGTGGTGCCTGATCAATACACGTGAGTTTCTTCTGCAGCATTAGACAAGCACATCCTCAATAATTGGTGGATAACCCTCTTCAGGGAAACAAGTCATGAAACGACGTGATTTTTTGCGAATTGGCGGGATGGGGATGTGTGGAGTCGGCACACTGGACCTGATTCGCGCTCACGCAGCGACTGGTATCGCCCCGAGAGCCAAGCAAATGATCGTTTGCTGGCTGGGGGGCGGCCCACCGCATCTGGACATGTTCGACATGAAGCCAGAAACCTCGGAAGATTACCGGGGCATCTTTCAGCCAATCGACACGCGGGTTCCCGGCCTTCAGGTCGGGGAATTACTGCCGGAAATGGCAAAGCGGGCCGACAAGTATACGGTCATTCGTTCTGTCACGACCATGAATAAGCCGGGCGACCATGCGCAGGCGCCGCTCTACTGGCTGACAGGAAATCCACGACTGACAACGGGCAGCGATGAATTCCCGATGTACGGCAGCGTCGTAAATAAACTGCGACCAGGCCCGGGCGACCTGCCGACGTTTGTGGTGCTGGATGAGATTGACGTGCATACGCACAATTCTTTGTCACGCAGCTTCCTCGGTTCGGCTCACTCGCCGTTTGTGATGCAGCCTTTGAAGGATAAGGATGCGGTCACAAAAATGCTGACCCCGCAACTGGAACTGCCCGCCTTTGCCCGAAATGCCGATCTCTTGAAGTTGCTCGATAATCGGTTGCGAAAGGACGATTCGCAGGATGAGCTCATTACGGGGTTAGATCAGCACCAGCAGACCGCGTTTAATCTGCTCCGTTCGCCGAAGCTACGGCAGGCGCTCGACCTGTCGAAAGAGTCGCCCGAGTCAATTGCGAGATTTACTCGAAACAAGCCCGCAAAAGCCCGTTATCCCATCGGAGATCCGCTGCACTTCTTGCTCGCTCGGCGACTGATCGAAGCCGGAGTTCCAATTGTTCATTTCAATCTCGGATACTGGGACTGGCACGGCGAGAATTTCGTTGCCGGAAAGCAGCAGATCCCGATGTTCGATGCAGGGCTTGCAGCGTTACTGGATGACCTGGACGAACGAGGTCTACTCGATTCGACAATCGTGCTGGCACTCGGCGAAATGGGAAGAAAGCCGAAAATTGACAAGCCCCACGAAACCAATGCCGGCCGCGATCACTGGGATTACGCGCAATTTGTGATTGCTGCCGGGGGAGGATTCAATCGAGGGTGTATTGTCGGAGGAACAGATAAGCTGGGCGAACAGGTAGTCGATAAGTTCTACAAGGTCGAAAGCTTCGGGCGGACGCTTTACCACCTGCTGGGAATCGACCCTGATACCGTCATTCCGACTCCCGCCAACCGACCCGTAAAACTGATTGCTGAAGAAGCGCCGATCATCAAGGAAGCAATTTTGTAACGGTTTCGCGGCATGCGTTATGTGAAGGTTGCGGGGGGATGCGGCGCTGCTCGGTGACTTCAATCAGTCATCATTCGTCTGCCCATCCACGTGAAAGATATAAATACTGTAGCCAGCCATGGCGTCAGGCTGACGTGTCAGGAACCAGCTGTATTTCTTGCGCCCCATTCGAAAATCGGTGCGAAGATGGTTGACGGACACGGCATACCACCCCGACTTTCCGGGGGGGCTTGCGTCATCCGTTTGGGGTTGAAATTCAAGATTGGAAAACTCGCTCGGCATCAACTTCTCGACGGGAACCGTCCCCCAGTATCCGACGTGTACAGGTTGAGCTTCGGGGTGATTGTTCATCCATTCTTCCAGGTACAGTAAATCCTGCCCCCAATCCAGATTCCCATCCAGCAGGTGTGCATGCCCATGAATCGGGCCACCTGCCACTTCATTGAAATAGGCGAGCGAATGGGGAAAGACGGCCGTGCTGCTGCAGAGATGCCACGTTACGGAAATCGCTGCTAAGTTGAGGATCGCGCGCGAACAGATCTCGCTGCGCACCGCGCCGCTCGCAAATACCATTGCAAACGGAAATGCTGGCACGACATATCGCAGAGCATGCCCGAACCCCGTCTGTGACGATGCGATTCCGAACAGCGCCAGGCCCGGAAGGATCAGGCAAACCAGGTCTTTATCAATCAATCTTCCGCATGTTGCGAACCATCGACCGCGTTGAGAACGAAATGAAGGAGCCGTACCACCGGCACCTGCGGTTGAGTTGGTGGATTTCGTTATCGTGAAGGGAATCACACAGGAAAGCAAAACGAGCATTAAGATTCCCAGCGTCGATTTCACGGCCGTAGCGTAAACGTAGTACCACCACCAACTGTGGTTGTACCAATTGCCTCGCCAATAGGTCATCGTCCGCCCATGACCGTTTTCGAAATCACGCCGCTGCAAATCGATTCCATCCAGAAAAGCCTTTGGAAACGGGACGGGAATGGCGCCAATCGCAGTGTCTTTGAACCTGTTTCCAATGTCTTTGGCTTCGGCTCCGCGGAATGTCGTGCTGGCAAACTGGTATTGGTTGAGCTGCGTAAAGCTGCCGTCAAAGCCATAGCCAAGATTCACAATATAGATTGCCATCGTGACGGAAGCAGCCAGTTGAAACAGCAGTTTCTTCGTGCCTGGATGGCCCGAGCGCGAGACCGCACTGTAAAACGCGGTCAATGGCAGAACTCCATAGAGCACAATGGCATTCGTTTTTGCAAGCAGAGCCAGTCCCAGCACTGCTCCCATGACGGCTGCCGGTGCCCATGACGGGTACCGCGACCATCGCCAATAGAGGTACCCCGCAGCCAGGGAGAGTGATGTGACACCGATATCAGGAGTCAACATCTGTCCATGGGCCAGAACGTTGGGGGAGAAGCACCACAACAACGAGGCGCACCATGCGGAACGGATCCCCCACAGTTCCAATGCCCAACGATAACAGACGCAGGCTCCGATCAGCGAGAAAGGGATACACGCCCATCGCCCGATCGTGAATAGCCAAAAAGTTCTTCGACCGTTAATGATCTGGAAGTCGTGCCCCACGGCATGTTCGGGGCGAATACCTGGTCCAACTCGAAAGTTTCCCCAGTCCTCTTCATGCGAAATCAAGCTTACCGGTATTGCCGCAACCAGGCGGATCAGGGGAGGGCTGACTTTGGTCAATTCGAATTGTCCGAATCGCCAGTGACTCAATCCCCCTGCGAGGTATGCCGGCTCGTCCATGGTCGGTGAGTGGCGGTATGCGCCCCAGGCCAGCATCGCCGCGTGCAGGCACATCAGTCCCCAGAATGTCATCGGGTACACATGTTGCCGACGGTCGTCCATGAAGCGCGGTCGTCCTCTTCAGATGAAGTGAATCATGTTATGGGTGCGTATCAAAAGTATGTGCACCTGACATAAGATCGTACTATGTCACATTTGAAACATTCTGGAAAGAAGACCATACCATTGTCTCAAGGCAATCGGGTTTTCAAAGTCGGGCGCGACCAGGTCGCTTCGACCGCGGGCTCACCATTTGGCAACGTTGAGAATTACTGATGGGCCCGCGCGGCGAATCGCCACTTGTCTCACCCAACGTCCCACTCATCTTCGAAAGGGATTGACGGGGTGCCCAGCTTGCTTCAAGTTGGGTGGCGCAGCACAAGAAACCTGAAGCCGAACACTCATGAACGTAGCGCGCTTTGTTCGGCACGAGTCTCCAGACGCCGAAACCGACAATCTCCTGCTGCGTGTCGTTCATGACGACCTGGCAGTCGTACATCCGATGCACATCAGGCACCCAATTGCAGACGGCTACCTTCACGCAGGAGCGTGAAGGCTACTTTTGCCCCCCTGTTCGGTACAGGTCTGCCGTCCCCTGAAATGACTGACTCCATTTCAATTTCATGAAAGATTGAAATTAACGGGACGATGTCCGGCAGACTTCCAATTCTTCCCTCGTTCTGCCCACCATCGTCCTGCCCACCATGTTGCGGAATGTGCTCGGGGTTACCGGAAGGCTGCGCGAGAGTTGCCGGATTTGCCTGAAAAAAGAGATTGCGAACAAAATAATTGGAACACGGGCTTCGAGAGACAAAATGTGGGTAACATTGACTTCACCCTGCGTCGTGGCCTTGGTCATCTGAAGCACGTTGGCGGTCGCCTGCATTTGCTTCTGCGACGATCGAGGATTATTGTGCAATTCCGATTGGATCACATTCGACCCCCCTCACGAAAGCGCTCTCATGCAGGTGGCAATTACGGATTTCACATTTCCAACCCTCGAAATTGAAGAGTCCATTCTTGGCCCACAAGGATTCCAGATTGTCAGTGGCCAGTGCAAGACTCCAGAAACCCTGATTCCACTCGTTCGTGATGCAGACGCAGTCATCACTCAGTTTGCACCTGTCAAAGCGGACGTCATTGCCGGGATGCAGAAAGCGCGAGTCATCGTCCGTTATGGGATTGGCGTCGACAACGTTGATCTGGATGCCGCCAAGTCGCGTGGCATTCCCGTCTGCAATGTTCCCGACTACTGCATTGATGAGGTCGCAGATCACACTCTTGCGTTCATATTGGGCGCTACGCGGCAGGTGGTGGCCAACACGGTTCACGTTCGTGATGGAAAATGGGGACTCCCCCTTCCTTTGGATCAGATGCGGACTCTGCGAGATTTGACTGTCGGGATCGTCGGATTTGGCCGCATCGGTCGTGAAGTCATCAGCCGACTCGCTCCGTTTAAATGCCGGCGAATGGTCTATGATCCCGTTGTTCCCGCGGATGTCATTCGCAATGCAGGATGCGAGCCAGTCGATTTCAACACAGTGTTAACTCAGTCGGACATCCTGACATTGCACTGCCCGTCGACGGCCCAGACCCGCCGGATGTTGAACGTGGAATCCATCCCACAAATGAAAGCGGGGTCGATTGTGGTGAATCTGGCTCGAGGTGACCTCATCGAGACGTCCGCACTCGTGAAGGCACTCCAGACTGGCCATCTGAGTGCCGCGGCCATCGACGTCTGTGATCCCGAACCGATCCCTGCTGATAGCCCGTTACGACAACTTCCCAATGTGATCGTCGCATCTCACGTTGCGTCTGCCAGCGTCAAAGCCGTTCGAAAACTTCGCGAAACTGCCGCAGGACTGGCTGCCATGGCACTGCGCGGCGAAAAACTTCCCAATGTGGTCAATGGTGTTGGCTGACCGATTTCGCAGCGTGAAGATGAACCAGCGCAACCGAATCACGTGATCCGTGATTTGCAATTCCTGCTGACGATCTGATTAGAAAGAGTGCAATGTCGACTCGAGTAGCCGTTGAAGACCTGAAGGCGTTTTGTGTGGAAGCCTTGCTGCGAGCAGGTGCCAAGCCGACTCACGCTCAGACCGTGGCCGAAGTTCTCGTTACCACGGATACGTGGGGAACATTTACACACGGTACGAAGTTGCTGCGAGACTACGTAAAGCGAGTCAAAGCTGGGGGATTACGTTCCGACACGGAACCCTCGGTCGTTGCTAGCGGCCCTGCCTGGGCGATTGTCGATGGAGGTTCCTGTCTGGGACATGTCACTTCTGTGTTTGCGATGCAGCAGGCCATCGAGCGAGCTCGTACAGCCGGAATCGCGTACGTCGGAGTTCGCAATTCCTGTCACTTTGGTGCGGCCGGATACTATGCATGGCTGGCAGCCAAAGAGGGCTTCATTGGTGTTTCGATGGCCAATGATATTCCGAGTGTTGCGGCGGCGGGATCTCGTCGTTCCGTCACCGGCAGCAATCCGCTCGCCTACGCCGTCCCGAACGGATCGGGTGATCCGATTCTGCTCGACATCGCCAGCAGCACGGTTGCAGGCGGGAAGGTCTATGCCGCATTTCAGCGAGGCGAGCCGATACCAAACAACTGGATCCTCGACGAAGAAGGCCATCCGTCAACCGACAGCAGCCTGTATCCTGCAAAAGCGGCTTTGACTCCACTGGCAAACCACAAGGGTTACGGTATCGCACTGTTGATCGAATCACTGTCAGGACTGTTGACGGGAGCCAAAGTGACCTGGCAGGTGGGAAGCTGGATCTGGGGCGATGCAACTCAGCCGACAGGTCACGGCGCAGCGTTCATCGCGATCGATATCGCTGCGATGGGACCGCGCGATGTCTTCGAATCGCGGATCGCTGCCATGATTCGCGAGATTCACGATTCCCCTCCGGCAGACGGTGTCGAACGAGTTCTGGTTCCCCACGAACGCGAATGGAACTTGCGTCGTAAAGCTCAGGTCGAAGGAATCGACCTTCCGTCCGACGTTGTCGGCAAGCTGGCTGGCCTGGCCGATGACGTGAATCTTCACCCTCATTGGTTGCCGCCATCCGCATAGTTCAATGACGAATCTGCAGATTCCATCGTTGTCGTTCAACTGAATCCCCGTGAGACGCCTCCATGAATGCTCGACACTTTTCATTTCTCGTCATTCGCCTCCTTCCAGCCGCCATGCTGGCGATGCTGGTCAACGCCGCTTCGGCGCAATTGCAATCCGATCAGGTTAAGGATTTGACTCTGCTGATCTCACCCGACCGTCCCTGCGTCTGGCCAGTCGGGATGACGCAGCATCTGATCGTGCCGAATCGAACGTTTGGTCCCGGTCCTTATCATCGTGACTTGATCGTGATCGATGAGCACACGGGGACTCAATGGGACGCTCCAGCCCACTTTGTTCCGCCGCCGGATTCTGGCCTGACAGGTGCAGGACCAATGGGATTAATCACTGGCGAAAAGGTTCCCGCCTGGCAGTTTTGTGGCGAAGCCTGCGTGATTGATATCCGCAGTCATGTTGACGAGGCCCCGGATGGGGAAAGCTACCTGATCAAGCCTGAAATCGTGCAGGCTTGGGAAAAGCAGAATCGTCCCCTGAAGTTCGGAGACGTCGTTCTCTTTCGGAGTGATTACTCGGATAAGTACTACAAGCCATTTCCTGCCGGCGAACGGTTTGTGACGACAGCATTAAGAAAAGAAACACCAGGCTGGCCCGCACCGACTCCAGAAACGATGGCGTATCTGGGTGAAAAAGGTGTCAAGACGCTGGGGCTCGATGGAGCCAGTATGGGGCCGCTGCCGAACCTCGCAGTGGCAACCCATCAGGCCGGGGGAAAACTCGGGATGATCTGGACCGAGTGCTCGACAAACCTTGGTTCGCTTCCCTCAACAGGAGCTTTCACGGCATTGCTGGTTGCCAAACATGCGGGGGGATCTGGCGGCGAATGTCGCTCGATTGGAATCACGGAACCAAAGCTGGCTGCCCGCCTGAACGACAGTGCCAGAAACAAGCGAGTTGTCGATCTGTCGGTGACTTTGCACGAAGATTATCCAATTACCTGGCCCGGGTACGGTCCGGGGGATGAAGCGAGTCGCTACGTCGCGAAAACCCTGAATGCATTCGGCAAGGCACGTGGCCCCTATTTTGCAATGACGCACATGCTGGATGGCCAGGTTGGAACACATGTGGTGTTACCGAGCTACTCTCTGCCACCAGCGGGTTTTGATAACAGTCGCTATTCAACCGAAGTGCAGGAGGCATTGAAGAAATACCAGGCCAAGTTTGGTCCCCGCGGTGAAAGTTCAATGACTCTCGATCAGGCGCCTCTGAATCAGATGATGGGAGAAGCTCATGTCGTCGACGTTCGGAAGCTGGCGGGTTCGACGTCAGAATCGCAGTGGCCGGCATCTCCCCAGATTACTGTTGAACTGCTGAAGCAGCACGAATCGACGCGACCTTTTCGACCGGGTGAAGTCGTAATCTTCCTGTCAGGATATTCCGACAAGCATTTCAAGCCACTCCCCGACGCGCCGGAACTCGACAGTCTTTTCGCTGCCCCATTGGCCGGAAAATCAGAAGGCTGGCCTGCTGCGACGCCAGACGCCATCGCCTATCTGGCCAGCAAGGGAATCCGATGTGTCGGAACAGATGGACCGACTCTCGGTGGGGTCAATAAGGAGAATTCGTTGATGGTGAACTGGCTCGCAGCGAGTCAGGGGATGCTGACTGTCGAATTCCTGACAGGCGTCGGCGCAATCTCTGACAAACCTGCCTTCTTCATTTTCGCGCCGATCAAGATCAAAGGGACTCGCGGCGGCTATGGTCGAGCCCTCGCGCTCTACTGACATCGGTTACAACTGACGCTGTTCGACCTTGTAGATCATTAATCGGCGGCCACGAAACCGAAGTGGATCGCCGATCGATGCGGCCTGTCGATCCGCGGGAAGTTCGTTCATGATGCCAACCTCGTACTGAGTCCACTCGACAACCAGTTCGCCAACTTGAGGTGTCGCTTTCAGTTCACGTGTCAGAGCCCCTTCTCGCGCCCCCGAAACCTGCGTCGAGTCCGGAAAATGGCTCCTGACGACGAACAACAACGCCTCAGGAACGCGACCGTTCGGAGACACCAGAGCGAGTCGTGAATCGGATGGCAGGGCCGCGATTCGCTTGCGGAATTCGGCGAGTGTCCGACACTCAGACGTCGGCGCAGGGAATTCGAGCAACCCCGCTGTGAGATGTCCGATCGCAATGATGACCATGGAGAACTGCAGAACGAACCGCCAGTCACGCTCAGACCATTGCCGAAATCCCCGTCGAAACCGTGGTGCGACGGTCGGTAAGACAGAAATCGCCACCAACGCGAGAACGGCACAGAGCACACCAAGCCACGGGCTACGTGTGGCTCTCCAGACGGCTAGCCCGACGGTGAACACGAGCAAAGAAGCTTCGCCAGTAGCGCTGATCTGACGAAGTACAATGGCTCGCGCCCCCCAGGCTGCCAGCAAAACCGTCGGCAGCAGCAGCATCCCGTCCCAGGCTTCAATCAGTCCTGACTGACACAACAGAGGCGTATTGAAAAGTCCACGGAATATCAGGGCCGTCAACCACCAGAGAAGAATAAACTGACACCGCCGCCTGTCGAGTTCTGTTGTCGGACTCCGCAATTCGTTGGCGACCGTCACCAGTCCTGCCGTCAGGAATCCGATAAGAAATGTGTTTTGCTGCAGCCACTCTCGCCAGAACGACTCGGCATCGGTCGATGGGAAATAGAGTCGAACCTGACCGGTGCACCACGCATAGGAAAACTCTGTGCCGTAGTTCGTCAACATCATCAGTTGCCACCATCCACTGAAGGAGAGTGCCGTGATGAGAAATCCCGCCAATGTTCGGATTCCAAGCCACAAGTGCCACAGTCGTGACCATCGAGTTTGATTCGACTGGTGACGTCCTTCGTGAAGCAGCCATGAATGGAGCACCATGGGGAAGAACAGGGCCACTGCGACTGGCCCCACGGTGAGCAGTGCCAATCCCCAGGCAACGGACCCCGCCAGCATCCGCATGGAAACTAATTGCGGTGGGCCTTCCAGATGGCCGAGGAATCCCCAGACGGTGAGAGCAAGCCAAAGCAGGCCCATGGCACCCGGGCCGGTTGATGTTGCCAGATTCAGGATGACCGGATGACCGCACATCGCAACGACGACGCAAGCACCGAAGGCGGCACCTCCCAGTCTTCGGCCCAGTAAGTACATCGCCCAGATTGTGAAGCAGGTCATTGCCACCGACAGCAGTCGCCAACTGACCGGGGACTGATTGACGACGTTGGGAATGGCCAGAGCGGCAACCCAGGTTGCCAGTGGAGGCTGCAACGCGGCTCCACTTCCCCAGCCATTCCGCCCCGGTTCCAACCAGTCCTGCACCTCAGTCGCGGCTGGCAGATCGAGTGCTCGCAGTCCCCAGAGACTGTCGACGTCTCTGAATTCGCCCGCCATGACAAGCGCCAGACAGGCATACAGTCCCGCCAGAAACACGAAGGGACCGAAGACATTTCCACCACCAAGCGGCGGAAACAGAGTCGTCCGTGGATCGGCGGCAAGTCGCAACAGTTGCGAATCATCAATCGACTTTGGCATGAGACCGTTTCAATCGCCTCGCGAATGATTCATTCCATTCTACCATCACACAGACCGTTTCAACTGTTCGCGTTTCCATTGAATGATGTCATCCAGGATCTGCCCCAGTGTCATCGATGGTGAATAGCCGATTGTTGAAGACAGCCGTGAGACATCGGGAACTCGTCGGCGAACATCTTCGAAGTCGTCACCGTAGGCGTCGCGATAGGCCAGGTATTCGATCTTGATCTGTGGATCAGTCCGGCGGATGATTTCCTGAGCGAGCTCGCGGATCGACACCGGATAGTCACTGCCGATGTTGTAGACCGACCCCTGAGCCGCGGGCGTTTCGACCAGTTGGATAATCGAGTTCACAACTTCTTTCACGTGTGCGAAGCAGCGAACCTGTTCACCATCGTCGTAGACAACGATCGGGCCGCCTTTCAGTGCCTGTTCGACGAACCGGGGAATCACCATTCCATAGTGGCCGACCTGGCGAGGTCCTACGACGTTGAAGAACCGACCGATGACAACTGGCAGCCCGAATTTTCGGTGATAGGCCAGTGCCAGGAATTCATCGATTGCCTTGGAACAGCCGTAGGCCCAGCGAGGGCGAGACGTCGGACCGAAGTGCAGATCGTCCTCTTCTGTCCAGCGTTCCTTGGGGTTTTTCCCATAAACTTCGCTGGTGGAAGCCAGGAAGACTCGCTGCTTCGCGGCAGCCGCTGATCGCAACAGGACTTCGGTCGGATAGATATTGGTTTCGATGGTGCGGACCGGGTCGTCGGCAACAAGTTTGACACCGACTGCCGCGGCGAGATGATAAATAACATCGACACCAACGCACGACTCGCCCAGCAGAACGGGGTCCGTGATCGACCCGTTGCGGATCGTGAGGCGCGGATGATCCTTCACGTGATCGAGGTTCTCTTGTCGACCTGTTGACAGATTGTCGAGAACAACGACCTCGTGTCCAAGTTCCAGCAATCGTTCAGTGAGGTGGCTACCGATAAATCCGGCGCCGCCGGTGACCAGGCACCGAGCCATTCAGCATTCCTTTGAGTACGAAAACATCCGTTGGCGAAAAAGCTTATTGCACCACGCAATGTGACGATACCGGAATTCCCTGCTGTAGAACAACCGTGGGCGCTTGAGGCAACCTGAGGCAACGGTTTGGGACCGGAAGTCATCTGTATCCTGTGATGCGTCCCAAATGCTCGTCCAACAGCTTTTTAACTCAGCGGAGAATCAAAGAAAACAAAGAGCCCTTGCGCTGAAACACTCAGACGCAAGGGCTCTTCGCCAGAAAGGGTCGCGGTCAAATTCGTGGTGAGGGATGTCGGGTGCAGACTTCCCCGGGCGATGTGTCAGCTACCTTCAGCCGTTGGTGCCGTGCTGGTGATGCTGGGGCCATCGCAAAAATCTAACTGGTCATGAAAGGAAGATCCGTTGGAGCCACCGCCGTGGCCTGTCAGTCCCTGATATCGGAAGCTTTGGTTCACGGAACCGAAAGCGGATGCGACGTCATCCAGTTCCTGATTGATCGCATGAGCGACTTCTGAGAGCCCTACGACCATCGCCAGGACAGCGATCGTGGAAATCAGGACGAGCTCTGCCGAAACGATAAACCCCGCTTCGTCACTCCAGAACGAGAGAACAAGATTCATGGTGCGAAATCCTTCAATTCTCAACACGCTGACTGATCAAGTAGGGTGAAGTAACCGGCAAGTTGGTGCGACTCAGCCGGTCAATTCAGGGAGACGATTCTAGGGTGCGGGTGCGGTACAGAAGCGTGGGAGGGGCGTGGAAACGGAATCATCGATCGCTTCTATTGTTCGCCGCCGTTGGGGCTGACACTGGTCAGGCTTCCGCCGTCGCAGAAATCATTCTGATCGCCGAAACTGCTGCCACCGTTTCTTCCACCATGGCCACCGGCGCCATTGGCTCGAAAGCTCTGGTTCATCGCTCCAAATGCGGAGGCAACGTCGTGCAGTTCGTTATTGATGTTGAAAGAGACTTCAGAAAGTCCGACGACCATGGCCAGTACGGCAACGGTTCCAATCAAGACAAGTTCGGCAGAAACGATAAATCCGGCTTCATCATCGATCAGACGTTGAACGACTGCATTCATGGCTGGGTCCCTTTCTGGAGGACGGTGTTAGTGGATGGCAGCACTGTTAAGCAGACTTAATGCCAAACCACAAATCGCATGCAATTTCAGTAGCTACGACGCAGGGCTGTGTTTCGTAAGGCGTTACGCGAAATGCACTTAAGAACTTCTTCCTGCCACTCGTTTTTGTCGATCTGAGCGAGTGTCGATTTTGCCGGCATGTTGACTCACCACCACAACGCCAACACGAACCGATCGCTGTTGGTGACGTAAATGCTGTGCTCACCATCGGTTGGACATGTTGAGTGGAATGATGCCACCGGTGGTGATGTCAGAATGCACCATGCCCACTGCTGCGTCGGCCAATCATGGGACGCAGACACAAAAAAGATTGAAAGTGGGTTATGCGAACTTGCAGATTCTCTGGATCTGCCTCGGCTGTCTGGAATCGATCCCACCAAAGTTTTGATGAGGCCTGTAGGCTGAAGGGCTGTTAGCACCTTTCGATGGGGCGCTCGTTCGTTGTTGTTGAATCACTGGTGGTTTGGAGAAGCCGCTTGCTGCCTCGTAAAAAACGCAGGGCATCGCTGGATGAAACAGGTGCCCCTCAGCAGGGTGGCCATGCTGGTCGTATTGAGGGGTTCCGGAAAAATCGAATCTCCCATCTCAGAGCACTCTTCAAAAGTGACTACCCACTTCGGCAAATCGACTGGAATCCATGCACCGCCACATAATCAACCCAGTTTTTGGATGCACACAGGCGGCACGAAATGCGAAGGGTTGTCACGATTTCTGGTCTGTTGTCATTGTACAGCCTCCGCTATTCTCCGGCAGTGTTCTC
>CAXBSB010000077.1:0-29972 GCA_963977965.1 uncultured Schlesneria sp. | reverse complement strand
AGTAGGTCGTCGCAAAGCACAGCGATTCGGTCTCTAGAACAGTCTTGCGGGCGATCAGGTCAATCAACGGCGAATTTGAACCATGCCCGTTAACGATCAGGATTTTCTGAAAACCATGATAGGCGACGCTTTTGGTGATGTTCAGTCCGAAGTTGACGAACACATCGGGTTCAATGTGAATCGTGCCAGGAAAATCGATGTGATGTCGGTTCAAGCCATAAGAAATGGGCGGAAGAACCAGCACCTTATCGGGGATCCGACGGCCTACCTCGTGGCAGACAGATTCGCACAGGAAAACATCGACGTCGATCGGCAGATGGTGGCCGTGCTGCTCAGTGGAACCGGTCGGCAGAATGATCAGCTTCTGCATCCCAATCGCATCGTTCATTTCGGGCCAGGTGAGTCGATTGTAACGGTACTCTGTCGCTGCTCTGCTCATCACAAGTTTCCCTGCTGCTGGTGTGATAATGAGTCATCGGTCTCTCGGGCGAAACGACTTTCTGTTCTGAAGCCAAACGAGGAATGGCGAATCTGGATAACAGCGCCTTCGCAGTCACACATGTGAAGCTTCTGTAGCTTTCGTGTCGAGCGACTTTGTACAGTCAATCAGCAACCAGAAGATGCCGCTCGTCAAGTACATGGCTGCGAGTAACAGGAACAGCGGCTCCCAATTGGTCTTGGAAAGCATTTGCTTCCCCAGTTCATCAAGGGGAGTATTCCAGTCAAGCACCTTTCCAAAAACGATCGGCATTACAATGCCGCTGATCGTTCCTGCAGTGTTGATGATACTGAATACCGTTGCGGAACATTTTCCACCCATGTCGGTGCAGGTTCCCCAAGTGGTCGGCTGGCTCCAGTCGCTGAAGAACTTGGCAAAAAACAGTGCTATTCCTGCTACGATGGCATCGTCCTGCCAACTGGCGACGAACAGCATTCCGCAGCCAATCACCTTTCCGACAAATCCAATGCTGCTTCGCGCCCAACGTCGGTTTCCAGATTTTCGGATGACTACGTCGTTGAGCCAACCCCCGACGATTCCTCCCAGTGCTCCTCCCCACAAAGGAAGACTCGTAAGAAGCCCAGCACTCGCCATAGACGTCTGGTGACGTTCCAAAAAGTACTTGCCAATCAAAAAAGTAAATGCGACATCCGAACCCGCATCCATGAACTGCTGAATCGTGAAACAAAACAGAGAGCGACTACGAATTGCTCGTTTCCACGAGAGCGAACCCGTCAGCGACCGGGGCGATTCCCCTTCCGCAATCAGTTCGCGTTCCGCGTCATTCACACCGGAATGCCCGACGGGTGAATTTCGAAAGAGGGCCAGAAAGGTGAGACCGAAGGCCACGCCAGCCAACCCCATGATCCCGATGGAGATTTGCCATGAGAGCTTACACCAGCCCATCAGCACGGTTGCGAGAATGATGGACGACATTGCGCCGCCACTTCGGCCAGACGCCGTTGCGACCCATCCCTGAATGGTTGTCCGCGTTTTGAATGGAAACCAGACTCGAGTTGCCTTAGTGAGTCCCGGATAACAGCCGGCCTGCGCGGCCCCGAAAAGCAGCCTCAGACCACCGATGCCAATCAGGCTCCCCGTCAACCCGAACCCGATCAGGGAGATTGACCAGAGGATGATACTGGTCCCAAGAAATAGATGCGGACCAAAAAAATCGATGGCCATTCCCGAGGGAACCTGCCCGATCGCATACGTAAGATAAAATAGCCCGAAGACGTACCCCGATGAGGTGTTGTCAAACTGGTACGTCTGCTGAAGCTTTGGCCCGATAAAGTTCCAGGCGTAACGGTGCAGGTAAAGAAACCACGACGTCCCGCACGCCAGGCTGAACATCAGCCAGCGTACGTTCGTCGGTGGTTCTTCGCGCGGCTCGTTGATCGAAGCCATCGGGGAGATTACTCCTCCTGTTCACGCAATTTCGCCAGAACGCTGATATCTTCCAGAGTCGTCGTATCACCCGCCGATTCGCGACCCGCTGCGATGTCTCGCAGCAGTCGTCTCATGATCTTTCCACTGCGAGTCTTCGGCAAGGCTGCACTGAAACGGATCTTATCGGGTGTCGCCAGTGCACCAATGTGCTTGCGGACGTGTGCGATCAGTTCACGTTCCAGTTGCTCGTTCCCTTCGCCACTCTTCAGACTGACGAAGCAGCAGATCCCTTCACCCTTGATGTCGTGTGGGAACCCGACAACAGCCGCCTCAGCCACTCGTTCATGAGCCACCAGCGCCGATTCGACTTCCATCGTTGAAAGGCGATGTCCGGCGACGTTGAGAACGTCGTCGACTCGACCCATCACCCAGACATATCCGTCTTCGTCCTTACGAGCACCATCGCCCGCAAAGTAACAGCCCTTGATCGAGCTGAAGTAGGTATCCTTGAATCGCTGATGATCCCCATACAACGTTCGCAGCATGGACGGCCATGGCTGACGCATCACCAGCAGGCCACCACTGTTGGCCGGCAGGCTCTCACCGTCTTTGGAGACGATATCCGGAACAACACCGGGCAGAGGTCGCGTGCAGCTTCCTGGCTTCGTCGCGGTGATGCCGGGTAGCGGCGAAAGCATGATCGCTCCGGTTTCGGTCTGCCACCAGGTATCAACAATCGGACAACGTTCAGCACCAATCACGCGGTGGTACCACATCCAGGCTTCCGGGTTGATCGGTTCACCGACCGAACCCAGCAATCGCAGGCTGGAAAGATCGTACTTCTGTGGCCAGTGATCGCCCCACTTGATGAAGGCTCGAATTGCCGTCGGTGCCGTGTAGAAGACACTGACACCGTATTTTTCGATGATCTCCCAGAACCGTCCGTCATGTGGCCAGTTGGGGGCCCCTTCGTACATCACCGTCGTGGCACCGTTCGCCAACGGGCCGTAAACGATGTAACTGTGCCCGGTGATCCAGCCAATGTCGGCGGTACACCAGTAGGTATCTTCTTCTTTCAGGTCGAAGACCCATTTCGACGTCATCATCGTACCGAGCGTGTATCCGCCGGTTGTATGCAGAACCCCCTTGGGTTTCCCCGTACTTCCCGAGGTGTAGAGAATGAACAGAGGATGTTCGGCGTCGAGTTCCACGGCATCGCAATCGGCGTCGACGTCTGACATCAGATCGTGCCACCAGTAGTCGCGATCCGGAATCATGTGGATCGGCATTCCGGTCCGTCGGACCACGACAACTCGTTCGACTGTTGGTGACTTTTCCAGGCTCTCGTCAACCGCTTGCTTCAGCAGGACTTCCTTACCTCGTCGCCAGCCGCCATCGGCCGTGACAATCAGCTTCGCCTTGGCGTCGTTATTACGATCGGCCACGGCTTCGGCACTGAATCCACCGAAGATGATCGAATGCGTCGCACCGATTCGGGCACAGGCGAGCATGGCGATCGCCAGTTCCGGAATCATCGGCATGTACAGAGTGACTCGGTCACCCGTCGTCACGCCCAGTTTCTTCAAGACGTTGGCAAACTTGCAGACTTCGCGATGCAGATCCTGATAGGTGAGAACGCGGGTATCGCCTGGTTCCCCTTCCCAGATGATCGCCGCTTTGTTCTTGCGCCAGGTCGTCAGATGCCGATCCAGGCAGTTGTAACTGGCGTTGATCTTGCCACCGACAAACCACTTGGTATCGGGCATTTCTCCCTGAATGACATGGTCCCACTTCTTGAACCAGTGAAGGTTCTGAGCCAGATCGCCCCAGAATCCGGCAGGATCATCTTTGGCTCGCTGCCACATCTCCTGATATTGAGCTTCGCTGGAGATGTTCGCCTGGCGAGTGAATTCCGCCGGGGGTGGAAAACTGCGGGTTTCTTGGAGGACACTCTGAATGTTGTCACCAGACATCGGGAGAATCTCCTGAGGCGTGGGAGGGCGGGGCAGACCGTTCAAACCGAGAAACACCAATCAGCGTCACACAGCACAAACGGGGAGAAAATCAGGTTGCGAATTTCTGATTAAACACGGAATCTCACCGAATTGCCACGTCACAGCGATGCCGTGCCGGGGTGCATCGGTTCCGGCGGCAAAGGGAGTCGCACAACCGACGTTTGCGAAAAAGTCACGTGCGGATGACCCAGTCCGACGGAAACCCTGACGAGGGTCCATTCGCCACTTCAATTCAACGACCAAGACTTCGACGAGCTTGCGCATTTCCCACAATCCCTCGAATCGTTACAGACGCATCAATAAGTTCCTTCCCCGCTGTCGGAACATGTTGACAGACCACACCCTATGGCGCACGATTACGTTGGAGATGGAGCCGGAATGGAGTGTTGCTCCTCCCAAAGTCTTTTGCCTGATGTGAGACCCCTCCCGTGCGCGACGCAATGGCTTTGCAACGCCGACGCCGAATGATGTTGCGGCAGAATTGTCAAAACCCGACAGACAATGTCGCCGCGTTCTCACACGCAGAAACAGTTGCCACCAAAAGAGTCGACAGGTTGGCATCGACCGGCAATGCCGACTTTCAGACGAATCGTCAGCAACTTCTACGCGAATCCAAAGTCCGTATCGGAACGGAATTGCGAGTCGAGATTTCCGGTTGCGAATCGCAAATCATCCCATTGGATCAGCCCTATCTTCTGATTGGCAGAAGTCCATCCTGTAACGTTCGATTTGAGCATCCCGCAGTTTTGCCTCGGCATCTGTATCTGCAATGGATTGAAGGACGGTTGTTCTGCTGCACACTCGGCATGCCCAGCCAGAAGTCGCCAGCGATGGGATTCTGGGTTTCCGAGGAACCGGTCGCTGTCGGTCCTTTTCAGCTTTCTTTGATCCAATCTGAAGAACTTCCGCCGCTTGTCACCCGACACATCGATGACCAGCAATCCGCTGGTTTCGACCCGTTGGGCAAGAGCACCGAATTCGCGAACGATGTTCCGCAGGTGCAGCTGACTTTTGCGGGTGTCGAACAAGACGACAATTACTGGCCCGTTGATCGACCGTTGACTCTGATCGGATGCGGTTCACAATGCAAATTGCGTCTCGATCATGCCGACATCCCCACGGTTCTCGCGGCCCTGTACCGAACTCCAACGAGTTTGTGGCTCATCAATCTTTCGGACGAAGATTCCTTGCGAGTGAATCAGCAATCAACGTCACTTCATTCGCTCGACTTCGGTGATCTTGTCCAGTTGGGCCCGTTCCAGGCCGAAGTCTCTGCAGCGGCTCTCAGCCTGAAGACGTTACGGACTTCGGCTGTCGACGATTCACCGAAGCCAGCACGTACTTCCGTCAAGGATTTAACGAATCGCCATCGCGAACGGCTGGGAACGCTCACCAAATCACTGGAAGCAGTCCAGCATTATCTGGATGCAGAACACCTGGACTCAGTTCCCGAACTGAAGAGTTCCCTGCAACGCTACGTGCTGCAGGCTCAACGCCATCACCGCGAGATGCAGGAAGCACTCGACGAGTTGTCAGAATTGACCTGAGATTTGCAGCCATGTGATTGACTTCATCAGTCACAACCATTTATCTCGTTTCACGTTGTAGCTTGCCTCTCGAACTGGTCAATCTTCGACAGAAGCACAGAAACGCTTGTCCGGTTGGTGGTCATTTCGGTCTGGCACGCGCCCCTGGCCACTCCGTAGACTGATTGGTCTATGCATTACATCCCTGAATCAACGTGCGAAATGTTACGCGGCGATCCACTGGCGGTTGGCAGCCAGACTCGCAGCAGCTTTCATTACCTTTCCGCGCCATTATACGTGCTGACTGCAATCGTTGGCGGATTACTGGTCGCTGACTGGTTGCTGACGTCCAGTGCCGGAACAGGAACAACTGCGACCATCTTTGGAATTCCAGGATGGCGTAACACTTTGTTCGGGTATCGATTCGCCCTGATCGCCGCTGTCCTGGGCGGATCACGAATTCTCTATCACGCTCTGGATGGTCTGTTGTCAGGTCGAATTGGTGCAGATCTGGCTCTGACAATCGCTTGTCTGGCAGCCATCGTACTTGGCGAACACCAGACAGCGGGACTCGTCGTTTTTATCTCGCTGGTTGGTGAAAGCCTGGAAGGTTACACAATCGATCGAGCTCGCTGGGCCGTTCGTCAGACGTTCGCCTTGCAGCCTGCCATCGCCCATCTGACACACGAAGGCCGCGAACGAGATGTCCCGATTGGGGAAGTCCGTGTCGGTGATTTTCTCGTCGTTCGCATTGGAGAACGAATTCCCGCTGACGGCAAGGTTGTCACAGGCCGATCGGCTGTTGATCAAAGCGCCTTCACTGGTGAAAGTCTTCCCGTGGATAAATCTGCGGGAGACAAAGTATTCGCCGGGACATTGAACCAGTTTGGTCCTTTGACGATCGTCGCCGAACAAATCGGCAGCAATACCGCTCTGGCAAAGGTCGCAGATCTGGTCGGTTCCGCGGCAAGCAGGAAAGCTGACCTGGAACGCACCGTCGATCGACTGGCTCGCTGGTTCCTTCCCGCAGTTCTGATCGCTGCTTTGCTGACCTTGATCGGCTGGCGGATTGCTGGTGGAACATGGCAACGCGGAATACTTCCAGCCCTTGGTGTGCTGGTCGTGGCGTGTCCTTGCCCGCTCGTGCTGGCAACCCCCGCGGCGGTCATGGCAGCACTGGCCTGGCTGGCTCGACGTGGCGTCGTGGTGCGTGGCTCACAATCCCTCGAGCGACTCGCTCGCGTCGACACATTCGCGTTTGACAAAACCGGCACGTTGACTCAAGGTGCCTTAGCCCTGGGTGAAATCGTTGTCACGGGCACCCTGTCTGCCGAGGAAGTGCTGGCAACGGCAGCAACGGCGGAGCGATTGAGTGAACATCTGCTGGCACGTCTGCTGGTCAATTCTGCGGAAGCTCGCGGCTTGCCTGTCGCAACGCCGATTGAGTTTGAATCATTTGCCGGAGCGGGCGTGCTGGCGACGGTCTTACAGAAAGATCTCGCCGGATCGCAGGATTCATCGGAGTCTGACGCCGAAGAGATGCGAATGGTTGTCGTGGGAAACCGTCGCATGCTCGACCAGGGCGAAATCGAATTCTCCGCCGACATTGCTTCGATTCTCAGGCAACGCGAGACGGCTGGTGAGTCGCCGCTGGTCGTCGCCATTGATGGCCAGGTCGTCGGCATCATCGGCATTCGCGAAACTATTCGAACGGAATCTCTGCAGGTTCTGCATGAACTGCACGATGCCGGAATTTCTCAATTTG
This sequence comes from uncultured Schlesneria sp., assembly GCA_963977965.1. Taxonomy (GTDB): domain Bacteria; phylum Planctomycetota; class Planctomycetia; order Planctomycetales; family Planctomycetaceae; genus Schlesneria. The sequence goes on along the minus strand of CAXBSB010000077.1, from coordinate 22,778 downwards.
CACTGCTGACCGGTGATCGTCCGCAACCTGCTGACGCCGTGGTTCAAGCCCTTGGACTGTTCGATCACGTCGCTACAGAACAACTTCCAGCCGATAAGGCGAACTGGATTGAACAAACCCGCCAAACAGGTCGTTGCGTGGCGATGGTGGGTGATGGAGTCAACGATGCCCCTGCCCTGGCAACTGCCGATGTCGGTTTAGCGATTGGTCGAGCGGGCGCAGATCTCACCGCAGAAGCGGGCGATATTCTTTTGCTGGGTGATCCGTTACGCCCCTTGCCCGGTTTGTTACGACTTTCACGAGCCCTCGTCCGGAACATCTGGCAAAGCATTCTCCTGTTCGCGTTCGGCATGAATGCATTTGGAGTCCTCGCATGTTCCGTTGGCTGGCTGAGTCCCGTGGGGGGAGCCCTGTTCCACGAACTCGCCTCGCTGGCTGTCATGATCAATGCGATGCGATTGCTCTGGTTTGATGGTTGGACAGGAGCAACGGCCAATCGCTGGCAAACGCGTCTGTTGGAACTGGTTGACTGGCTGACAACATCGGCTTCGCCATCCCGATGGATCTTCTGGATCCTGGAACGCTGGCAATTGACCTGCAAACTTGCGGCAGCGGCCGTGTTTCTTGTCTGGATGCTGTCAGGGGTCACGTTGATCGAAGACGATCAACAGGCTCTGGTCATTCGATTTGGCAAGTATGAGACCTCATTGTCCGCAGGTCTGCATTGGCGATGGCCCTGGCCGCTGGAACGATTGGTCCGAGACCCGGTTGATCGAGTCCGCAGTGTCGGCATCGGGTTCCGAGTGGCAGAAAACCAGCGTGCGAAGAAGCCAATCGGTTCGGTGCCCGATGAAATCGGCCCGGGCATCATCGAATGGACGAGTGCTCATGACGATCGTGACACGGCCGAAGAATCTCTGCTGCTGACCGCTGACGAAGTCCCTGTCGAAATGACGGCTGAGGTGACTTATCGAGTCAGCAGCTTGAGACAATTCGTATTCAGCGGAACTCGACGCCCGGATGATGTTCTGCGAGCCGCGGCAGAAGGAGTTCTGCGTGATCTGGCAGCCCAGGCATCGCTGGATGAACTTCTGACTGACCGCAGACGAGAACTCGAACGCCAATCACTTCTGCAATTGCAGCGACGGATTGAAAAGTACGATCTGGGAATTGCGATCATCGATCTGCAATGGCTGGATGTTCATCCCCCCAAAGCCGTTGTCCCTGCCTACCGCCAGGTCGCGGATGCCTTGGAAGACCGCGAATTGCTGATCAACGAGGCTCAATCCTATTCAGATCGCATTCTCCTGGGGGCCGTGGGTGAAGAAGCGGTCCGGTTGTTAAATGACGCCCGAAAATCCCACGCAGATCGTCCAGCCGACGAAGCTTCGCTGGAATCCGATTGGACACTGGATGAAGCTCTGTGGCAAAAGTTAATGGCGAACCGTCCCGATGGATCACCAATTCTGTCGGGAAATGCGTCGGCAATTCTGGACGAAGCTCGAGTGAAAGCTGCGGAACGTCGATCGTCTGCCAAGTCGTCATCCGAACGGCTGGAACGCCTGCGTGCGGAGTACGTCAGATCGCCACGTGGAACAGTTCAACGACTCTACTGGGATGCGGTCATCCAGGTCCTGGCCAACCGTCCGTTAACAATTGTGGATCCGAAGGGGACAGGCCGTCGACATTTCTGGATGAGTGAACCCTCGACAACCAGTTCACCAGTCCCGGAAATTCGTCAATTGATCGAGCCAACAACCGAAGAATGAACAGGCGACACGCTTCCGGTCTTCGTTCTCTTCAATGAAATACACCAGAAGCAGTTGTATTAGAGCAGCCTGAAAACTGTGGATTGTCGAATGTGGATAAGTCGCAATCGTAAGACAGATTGAAGTTTAGAAAACAGACTCCACAACGGACCACTGTTGATGAAATGATGATGGGGCAGTGAGAACCTGTGTGCAGACAGACGGCAATTCAGTGACTTGTTGACACGCGTCAGAACCGCCTCGCTGGCGATGTTGAAAACCGTGGAAATCCACAAGAACTGCGAACGAGTTATCCACAGTCAAGAACGAATTTCCCCAGGTCGTCTTTCCGACGCTTTTCGTAGCGGAACTCGTGAGAGTTCCGTCTTCTGCGTGGCTGTTTTCGTTCCGACAAACGGAAGTCTTACGACTTCCGCTACGTTAATTAAGATGCGATCAGGTTGACGCAGGTTACGCACAATCTTCGCGGCGTAGTTCGGTAATCCGCTTTTGCAAACGCTGAACCTGCTGCCGTAATGTCGGAGCATTTGGCAGCAGTTCTTTCAAGCGGCTGAGGCAGTGAGAAACCGTCGTGTGAGTTCGCTCGCCGAAATACTGGCCGATGAATTCCAGAGGTCGCTGGGTCAATTCACGAGCCAGAAACATTGCACATTGACGAGGAACAATCAGACTTTGATGACGTGATCGAGATCGCAGTTCGGCAGGCTCGATTCCAAATTCATTCGCCACTTCGGCTACGATCGAATCGAGCGAGATGATTTCTGCGGGAAGTGTTTCCGACATCCATTGCTGCAGAAACGGGACATCGATCAGTGAAGGTCGCTTCAGCGAGTGTTCACCAAGTCGATTCAATATCGTCACGATGTCGCGCGGTGACGCGGGGCCGTGATCGGCTAACCATTCAATTGTAGGTTGCACCGGTTCGGCAAACGTTAACGGGCAATGTTCCGCTCGACGTTGTTCTGCTGCCGATAACCTGCGTGAATTTCCTGACCCCCCTGTTTCAATCAGGCGACCAAGAAAGAGGATCCGACTGTCACGACTGAGATTGGGAAGTGACGTACACAGTCCGCCATGACAACGACTGACCCAGCGTGGCGAGAAATCGCGAAGTTCGCCAGGAAGTTTGCGACAGGTGATCAACAGGTGCGTCCCCTGCTGACTCAATTGATCCATCAATTCCAGCAGCAGACGCTGATGTTCGGGCTTCCCTTCCAGCAGTTGCAGATCATCGCAAACCAGAAGATTCAGCCGTGTGAATTGTTCCAGCAGATCCGCCAGGCTTTGTGATTGATCGACGCGGACCAGTGCTTCAGCAAGGTCATAGGCACCGGCAATGGCAAAGACCAGTTTCGGTTGCTGCCGTCGCGCTTCACGGATGGCATTACGAGCGAGAAACGATTTGCCGCTTCCTTCCGGGCCTGACAGATACGTCAGTCCACCGACGGCATTTGACGGATGACGAACGCTCAATCGCGACATTGCAGCGCAGGCAAATGCTTGCTCGGGCAGTGGAACAAACAGTTCCACCGTCGCGATCACAGATTGGCTGCGAGCCACCAGCGCATCGAACATCGAGAACCGACCTTCATGAGTCGAGTTCGCAAGCGTCCGTTTGCGGAGGTTCCTCCTTGAGAGATCAGCACGAGATTAGACGTTCTCTTGCTGTTGGCACCTTGTCAGACAACAGTTATTCGGCCTGTCAGCCGGAACACTTTCGTTTCCAACCGAGAGACAGATTCGCGAATGACAACCGTTGTCTGAAGTGACCAGACGGGCAAGATGATACTAAGCCGATTCCGATTTGCGAAGCGATCCCACAACCCTCGCAATGCGTTGAGCTGCGATTTCAAGCTCGTCAGCAGTGTTGAGGGGACTGAGTGAGAATCTGACCGCCGACCGATACAAATCGGAACTTAGCCCCATTGCCACCAGGATCGGTGCTGGTTCGGAAGATCCACTGGCACAAGTGGTTCCGAGCGAACACGCAATCCCTGCCAAATCCAGCGCAACCAGCAAAGCTTCGCCATCTACACCTGGAAACGAAATGTTCAGCGTATTGGGAAGTCGCAGGGCATCGGCTCCGTTGACCACCGCAGGTGAACAGGCCTCGCACAGCTTCTGCTGAAAATCGTCACGCAACCTACGAACGCGGTTTGTCCAGTCATCGACGTTTGCCGACCAGGTCTTCAGAGCCAGCGCCATCCCGGCAACAAGTGCAACCGGTTCTGTACCCGGTCGACGCTCCGTTTCCTGATGTCCCCCGTGCATCAGCGAACCGAATTTAGCACCCTCACGGATCAACAATCCGCCGACGCCGCGTGGCCCCTGAAACTTGTGAGCTCCGAAGCTCAATGTTGTCGCGCCCAATTCGCGAAAGTTCACAGAAATCTTACCAACAGCCTGAACAGCGTCGAGGTGCAATGGGATGCCTCGTGCACGGCAGAGTTCCGTCAGACCGTTGACGTCTTGAATCACACCAGTCTCGTTGTGAGCCAGGATCACGGTTACCAGACGTGTGTCGTTGGGAAGATCACTCACAATCAAACGGCCAGCGGAGTCGACTGGCAATTCATGGAGTCGCCATCCTTGACGCTGCCGCATGCGACAGACCTCAAGGCTGGACGGATGTTCTCCGGGCGACAGCACGATCGTTCCTGGCGGTCCCTGTGTCAGACCAAGAATCGCCACATTGTTCGATTCCGTTCCGCCGCTGGTAAAAACGAGTTCCGATGGCTGAGCTCCCAGAATCTGTGAGATCGATTCACGACTCTGCTCAAGAATCTGCCGTGCTTTGCGGCCGATGTGGTGCCGACTGCCAGGATTTCCAAAGCAGTCTCGCATGACGCGCGATACTTCCATCAACACTTCGGGTGAAGGTGGTGTCGTGGCATTGTGATCGAGATAGATCGAGGTCATGGGAAAGGCCATCGGGACACGCTGGCGGACGTCAGTCAGGAAATGCGGTTTTCCAACTCAGTTCCAGCGAGCATCCTCTTTTACCACGGGCTGCTAACCGCGTTGTTTGCACTTGAAATAATACCCTTGAACTTCCGGCACACACGATCGACCGTTCGGTGCCATCGTTGAACAGCGGGCTTCGTTCGACTGAGCTCGCTGGACGGCTGCCCGGGTTCGCGTCACTCCCCCTTCAGCGACGTCGTCTTCAATCTCTTCTCGCGTTAATCCGAAACAGGCACACAGTGGAGCCGTCGGATCCTTGATTGGAATCGGCTCTGTGATCACAGATCGCAGAACAATGCTTTCAAAATCATCGTAGTAGAGGACTTCGCAGCGTTCATCAGGACAGAAGTACGCAGACTCGGCCAGGCGTTTGCGAGCTTCCTCTGGCAGACGAGCGTTCAGTGTCTGGGGACCGACGGCATGTCCGGCGGAGTGGCAACGCGGGCAACGAGCGTCAACCTGATCCGGTTCACGCATGAAAGCCTTGTTCATCGCAGGTTACTCCAGCCGCAACCACATCGTTTTCAAGTATTCACTTTCGGGGCAGATCGTTGCAATCGGATGATCGGCAGCGGCACCACCTTTCATCAGGACTTGAACTCGTCGGCCGAATTCGGGCGCGGCGCAGACAATCTTCGAGAATTCGGCCAGATCCAGCAGACCCGAACAACTGCATGTCAGCAGGATCCCGTCCGAGGCAACAAGTTGCATCGCCAGTCGATTGAAGTCGTAATACTTCCGTCGGCCCTCTTCGATCTCATCTCGAGACCGGATGAGCTTGGGAGGATCCAGAACGACAACGTCGTACTTCTTGCCGTTGCGCAGCATGTCACGCATATAGGAAAAGGCATCGGCCTGGACGATGTTCAGCTTCAGCTTGTTGAGCTTCGCGTTGTCACGGGCGAGTGCCGCGGCGGATTCATCGAGTTCCACGCCGGTCACTTCCGCGGCCTGACCAAGCTTTTTCGCCTGGATGGCAAATCCGCCAGTGTAGCTGCACAGATCGAGAACCGATTTGCCAGCACAGAACTCTGCGAGCTTCTTGCGGTTGTCCCGCTGGTCGCAATAGAAGCCTGTCTTGTGTCCACCAGCAAAGTCGACTCGAAACTGCGTGCCGAATTCCTGAATCGTTGATTTAGCAGGAAGGCCTTCGGAACCGGTGGGGACCGCCATGAATCCTTCATGATCCATCGAATTCGGGCCCGGTCGCATCACGCCATGTCGCGTGCCGCAGATCGGTTCGAGCATCGTCAGGATCGCTTCGGCCCGCTGGTACATGCCGAGTGAAAAACACTCGGCGACCAGAACATCGCCGAACTTGTCGACGACCAGACCCGGAAGACCGTCTGCTTCGGCATGGATCACGCGATAGGCATCGGTGACGGAATCAAGCTTCAGGATCTCGCGTCGCAGCGCAACGGCCGATTCCATTCGCTCCGACCACCAGGCATCGTCCGGCCGATTGACTCCCGTTCGCAGTAGACGGATCGCAATTTCTGCCTTGGGATTGAAGAGTCCGAATCCCTGAGTGATTCCCGAGGTGTTGACGACTTCCACCAGATCGCCCGGCTGAGCTTTGGGATCGAAGTCACCCAACTGTCGGCGGAACAGGAACGGATGCCAGACCGCTCCTTTGGCGACGATTTTTGGCAAAGGCCGATCGTCTTCGGGAGAAACCGGACGCTGAATCAGCCGATCAAATGCGGGACTGGCCGGTGGACGACGATTGTCACGCCGGTGCGACGAAGGCGAATTGGGACGTTTCGGGTGCATCCCACGATAGTAGTGGATGCTATCAGGCACCACAACGACACACTTTTGGTGCGCACCACAAGCGACCGCTTTCAACTTCGGATACAGCGATTATGCGGGGATCGATCCCCGGCGAACCTGGATTTTCGCCGTCGAATTCGACAGAAACACAATCTGGGTTGGTACTTAATGCACTCTGCCATCGGTGGAACCGATTTCCTCGGAATTTCTGGAAGAATTCGCCGTTTTGGACGTGCGTTCCGGCTCATCAAATCATGAAAATGAGCGAAACAGTCGCTTTCTTTGATGTTCAGAACGTCATTGCAAACAAGGTGTGATAGATGGGCCCTTCGTTCTTTCAGCTTGCTCGTAAGTTTCTGGCACCTGCTGCCGTTGTGTTGATCTTTACTGGCTTGCAGATCGCCAGTGCCAACGCTGGCCCTTGGACAAAACTCAAGAATCCCAATCCGGGATATGGCAGCAGTAACATGGTCCTGCTGACGGATGGGACGATCATGGTGCAATCTGGCCAGATCGGTGGTGACCCTCAGTACTGGACCAAGTTGACTCCCGATGCAGCAGGCAGCTATGTGAATGGGAGCTGGACCGTACTGGCGCCGATGACAACGCCACGATTGTTCTTTGGTTCCAATATTCTGCCCAACGGCAAACTGCTGGTTCTGGGCGGTGAATACAGTGGCCCCAACCTGGATGCGACATTTACCAACACGGGCGAGATCTACGATCCGGTCGCAGATAGCTGGTCGCCGATTCCGAACTTTCCCGAGACTTATTTTGGCGATGATCCCACGATGCTTTTGCCCAACGGAAAAGTTCTGTGTGGTTATATCATCGGACCCAAGACTTATCTCTTCGACCCAAAAACCAATTCATGGTCACCGGGTGGAACCAAGCTGCGCAATGATCCCAGCGACGAAGAAACGTGGGCTTTGCTTCCTGACGGCAGTGTTCTGTCCTACAGCATTTTTGCCAGTATTCGCAATCAACCAGGATCGGCCCAACGTTACATTCCCGCTACGAATACCTGGGTGGATGCCGGAACCGTTCCCGTCCCGTTGAGTGATCCAAGTGTCGGCTATGAACTGGGCCCCATGGCTGTCCTGCCTGATGGTCGAGTGATCCAGGTGGGGGCGAACGAAAACATTGCGTTATACGATCCGAAGACGAACACCTGGACTGCCGGTCCCCGCCTGCCGGATGGAATGGGAGCGGACGATGCCCCTGGAGCCATGCTGCCCAACGGCCATTTCGTATTTCTGGCCGACTTCTATCTGTTCAACGGCCCGTCTCACCTGTTTGACTTCGACTACAAGACCAACAAACTGACCGATCTGACTGCGGATCTGCCCCAGGAACTTCAGGATCTGTTCGCGCAGCTTCCTGCATTTGTGCAGCAGATGCTGGTCCTTCCTAATGGAAATCTGTTGCTCGGGACGGGCGTCGATTTCTGGGAATATTCGCCAACGGGTTCTCCACAGAATACATGGATTCCCGTGATTGCCTCGATCACCAAGGGAACAGCGAACAGTGTCAGTGCGTACAACCTGACCGGTTTTCGGTTGACGGGTATCTCGCAGGGGTCCTCGTTCGGTGACGATGTCGAGAACGACACGAACTATCCAATTGTTCGGCTGACATCGAATCAGTCAGTTCAATACGCCCGTACGACCAACTGGACACCCGGAATCTCAAAGCCGGGCGATACCAAATTGAGCAGCGTTCAGTTCTCGCTTCCGCGCGGCTTCCAGCCAGGAGTCTATCGCGTCGCTGTGATCGCCAACGGGATGGCCAGCCGCGAAGTCTCGGTATACTTGGCCGACACCAACAACTACGTTCAGGCGAATTATGACCCGCAGCGAAACGAAGTGACTCTGCGTGACGACGCATTGAACAATTCGGTTCAGATCACTCAGCAGTCTGGAAAGCTGATTGTTCAGGGCCTGGTGGGAACACTTATCGGCGACCCGGATAACAATGCCACGATCGTGACATTCAATGCCACAAACCCATCGATCACAGCGAATTTCGGTAACACCGGAAACAATCGGCTGACACTGACGGGAGTCAGTTCGCCAGCAGTCAATGCCCAATTCGGTCCCGGAAACGATGCTCTTTCAATTCTGTTCAGCACGATCACCAGTCTGATTACAGATGGCGGCCCCGGCACCGACACGCTGACGGTGGTCGGTAGCAGAGTGACTCAGCAGCAGTCCAGCAATTTTCCGTGATTTGCTGCGTTGATAATCGATGACATCGCCATGCGGCACTTCCGTAAAGCAGCTTGGTCCAAATAGCCGCGATGGTTGTAGTGCGAAACGCGTGTAAACTGTTCTGGAGTATTTGTTTACAGAACATCATCGCCAATTGCCCGTAACCTTGTCGCGTTCGCAACAACGACAAATCCGACACGCCTCGCATTTCTGAAAGAATAAAACCCGGGCGTCGGGCATCGTTTTCCTGAAGACGTGCCGAAATCAGCAGGTCTCTTCTGGACCTTGCGTGGTGGCAGCGGGTGCGATTGAGGCGGAAATGATGGATCACTTTCGTTGGCAACGGCATGCAGTTTTGATCGCGTGCCTCGGATTTGCGTCGGGTCTTTCGGCAATCGCGGGCGACAGTTCGACCGCAGCGAAATCGGCTGAGCCTGCTGCGAATGACAAGAAGGGGATTGCCTTCTTCGAAAAGCGGATTCGTCCCGTGCTGGTCGAAAGTTGTTACGAATGCCATTCGACTCGCGATGGCAACAAGGTCAAAGGGGGGCTAGCCGTCGATTCACGCGATGGCCTGCTGCGAGGGGGTGAAAGCGGGCCCGCGCTGGTGCCTGGTAGCCCTGAAGACAGTCTGCTGATCGAAGCACTGCGGCATGATGGGCTCGAAATGCCGCCGAATAAGCAGCTTCCCAATACCGTCATCGCGGACTTCGTCGCCTGGATCAAGATGGGGGCACCGGATCCTCGTAAGCCGACAGGCGATGAACCGGTTGCCGTTCGCAAAGAAATCGATGTGGAAGCCGGCCGCAAGTTCTGGGCGTTTCAACCTCCTCGGAAGCCTTCCGCCCCTGTCGTTAAGGACAAACGCTGGGGTTCCACCGAGATCGATCAGTTCATCCTCGCGGGGCTCGAAGCGAAGGGCCTCGTTCCTGTAGGTGATGCTGATCCCCGGACGTGGGTTCGCCGAGTCTACTTTGATCTGACGGGGCTGCCCCCGAGTCCTGCGGACATCGATGCGTTTGTCAGTGATCATTCGCCGAAAGCGAAAGAAGCCCTGGTGGATCGTCTATTGGCGTCACCGCAGTTTGGCGAGAGGTGGGCTCGGCACTGGCTGGACGTGGCTCGCTTCGCCGAATCCAACGGAAACACCGACAACGTCACGTTTCCTCATGCCTGGCGCTATCGCGACTATGTCATCGCCGCCTTCAATCATGACAAGCCGTTTGATCGATTCATCAAAGAACAACTGGCTGGCGATCTGCTTCCGGCCAGTTCGACCCGCCAGCGTGACGAACAACTCATTGCAACCGGGTTCCTGGCCCTTGGCTCTAAACCCCGTGCTCAGAATAATCCTGACTTTCAGATGGATGTCGTCGCCGAACAGATCGACGTCGCGACGACAGGATTCATGGCACTGACCGTCGCCTGTGCGCGCTGCCACGATCACAAGTTTGATCCGATCCCGACGCGTGAGTACTACGCGATGGCGGGGCTGTTCACCAGCACAGATACGCTCTACAGCGGCGGGGGCGGCCAGGGGAACGGACGACAGCAGAATACCGGGTTTCTGGAATTGAACGGTGAACCGGCGGCAAAGCAGGCGCGCGATCAGCACGCTGCCGCGATCACTGAATTGAAAGACGAGCGGATGAAGCTGATGGGGGAACTCCGTCGGCTGGGAGCGATCGAAAAGAATGGCAAAGACGGCAAGGATGCGAAGAAGGCAAACAAGAAACAGCAGAATGGCAAGGGAAAGAACAACTCAGACGACGACCTGGCTGTCGATGTGAAAGTCCCGAAAGATGTCACTCCGGAAGAGGCTCGTCGCATCAAGAAGCTGACGGAAGAACTGCGTCATACGATCGACGAACTGAAGGATCGACAGGCTAACGCTCCACCGGCCGCCGAACTGGCGATGGGTGTCCGCGACGACAAGTCGCCCGCAGACTGCCGACTGTGTGTTCGAGGTGATTCCACCAAGCGAGGTGATGCCGTCCCGCGCGGTGTTGTCTCGGTCGCGACCATTGGGGCGATGCCGAAAATCGGAAGCGATCAGAGTGGTCGGCTTCAATTGGCCGACTGGATTGCTTCTCCTGCGAATCCCCTGACCGCTCGTGTTGCCGTCAACCGGATCTGGCAGCATATTTTCGGTCGAGGTCTGGTGGCTACCGTCGACAACTTTGGAGAACTGGGAGAAAAACCGAGCCATCCTGAGCTGCTCGATCATCTCGCTCTGCAGTTTATTCGTGAGGGTTGGTCGACCAAGAAAATGATTCGTTCGCTGGTCCTTTCGCGGACCTATGCCTTGGCGAGTACTCATGTCGACGCGAATCGGGAAAGAGACCCCGACAACATTTATCTCTGGCGATTTGCCCCACGTCGCCTCGACTCTGACCAGTTCCGTGATGCGATCCTGGCAACGAGCGGTCAACTGGATCGCGACCAGATGGCCGGTTCGATCGTCTCCAAGTCGCCGGAACAGGTCGTGCAGCAGGGCAAGCTGTCACCCACCTCGTTCTCTGAAGCACAGATGAACCATCGAAGCATCTATCTGCCGATCGTCAGAAACGCGATGCCGGAAGTGCTGGAACTGTTCGATGCTCCCGATCCATCGCTGGTTGTCGGTGTCCGGGATACAACGACCGTACCGGCTCAAAGCCTGTACCTGATGAACAGCCCGTTCCTTGTTGAACAATCCAAACAGTTTTCGAAGCGATTGCTGTCATCGAGCGAAAAAACAGATGCGGATCGAGTCGCATTGGCGTTTCGCCTGGCTCTCAGCCGCAAGCCAACGGCCAGTGAATCCGAACAGGCCGTCAGTTTCATCAAGCAATCCACGAAGTCGATCGCCGCCGTTGAAAAAGACAAGGACGCAATCCAGGTGCGCGTGTGGGCCGCATTCTGTCAGGCGTTGTTCGCCGCGGCAGAATTCCGCTGCCTGGAATAATTGCCTGACGACGCTTTCCAATTCATACCGTCGCTGACAGCACCAGAAACACCATCCAACCCGAAAGATCATCCCAAGGAACCAAAACGATGTGGACAAGACGCGAGATGTTGCAGCGGGTTTCCAGTGGATTCGGGATGATGGCGTTTGCGGGCTTATGTGCGGATCGAGCTTCGGCCGCATATGAAAACCCGCTGGCTCCCAAGAAGCCTCATTTTCCGGCGAAGGCCAAGCGGATCATTTATGCCTGCATGCGTGGCGGTCCGTCGCATGTCGACACGTTCGACTACAAGCCAGAACTGAAGACGCACGATGGCAAGGATGCTCCTGACAACAAGGGCCGAAACCTGCTGGCGTCGCCGTTCGAATTCAAAAAACATGGCGAAAGCGGCTTACCCATCTCAGAACTTTTCCCGCAGGTGGCTGGTCATGCGGATCAACTGTGCGTGATCAACAGTCTGTGGACGGACGTCCCCAATCATCCGCAGGCATTCCTGATGATGCATACGGGCGAGTTTCGATTTGCCAGACCGAGCATGGGGGCCTGGTCGCTGTACGGACTGGGGACCGAGAACCAGAATCTGCCCGGTTTCGTGACGATCAATCCACCAAACAACCTGGGTGGTGCCCAGAATTATTCGAGCGGCTTTCTGCCGGCCATTTACCAGGGAACGGCGATTGGCCGCGAAGGTCAGCGTGTTGCCGACACCCGGATCGGTAACATTAACTCGAAGCATCTGCCCGGTTCGCTGCAGCGTGACCAGTTGGATCTGGTGCAGTCGTTGAACCGCGATCTGCTCAGCCGGCAGCAGGTCAATGCCGAGATTGAAGGTGTGATCGAGTCGTTCGAACTGGCATTCCGCATGCAGGATGCCTTGCCCGGGGTCCTCGATCTGTCACAAGAGTCGAAGTCAACGTTTGAAGCATACGGGATTGGCAACGGCCCGACCGACAACTTTGGTCGGCAATGCCTGATGGCGCGTCGGCTGGCAGAGGCAGGTGTCAGGTTTATTGAAGTTACACACGCAAACTGGGACCAGCACAACGGCCTGCGGGCAAACCTGTCGAAGAACTGTAAAGAGGTCGATCAACCTCTGGCGGCATTACTGGCAGACCTGCAGAGCCGCGACATGTTGAAAGACACATTGGTGATGTGGGGCGGCGAATTCGGACGAACGCCGCACGTCAAGCAGAAGGATGGTCGCGACCACAACGGCACTGCCTATTCCATGTGGCTCGCTGGAGGAGGCGTGAAAGGTGGCTTGCGGTACGGGCAGAGCGACCAGTTTGGCATCAAGGCGGTCGAAGACAAGGTTCACCCTCACGACCTGCATGCGACGCTGCTGCACTCCCTGGGACTGGACCATGAACAACTGACGTACCGCTACGGTGGCCGCGATTACAAGCTGACAGGAGTCGGCGGTGCGAGAGTCCTGAAAGAGATCCTGACGTAAGGACGTATCCGGGCATCCGCTCCTATCGATTCATCAATCGCTTCCGTCCTTCAATGCTTTGAACCCTTCGATACTTTGAAATGGTCATGATGCGGCCTGCCACGGTTCTGTTCACGTTGTTCCTGTTCGTATCGGCCGCATCCGTCACGGCAGCCGACGCCGTGTCGCGGCCGAACATTCTGCATATCCATACGGACGATTACCGAGCCGACTCTCTTGGTGCGCTGGGGCATCCCATCGTCAAGACGCCGAACCTGGATATGCTCGTCACCAGCGGATTCACCTTCAGGCATTGTTACACGATGGGCTCGATGGTGGGCGCAGTCTGCCAGCCGAGCCGTACGATGATGCTGACGGGGAAATCGTGGTTGCATATTCCAAAGAAAGGGGCTGCGGGCGACCCTGAAGCGTCACTCCCGAAGGTCCTCAGCCGGGCGGGGTACGAAACATGGCATTACGGGAAGAGTGGCAACGAATACACGGTCGGTCTCAATGCGTTCGACACGAACTTCAGCATGAACGACCACGACCCCGATTTGCGACGGGGCAGCAGTGAACGCCACGCGGATGCCGCGATCAAGTTCATCAAGGATCGCAATCCCAATCGGCCATTCTACATTTACCTCGCGCCACCGGTGCCGCACGATCCACGCGTCGCCGCCCCTGAGTTCCACAAGCTCTATGATGCGTCAAAGATCCCCCTGTTGCCGGGTTTCATGCCGTTGCATCCGTTCGACAACGGTGAAATGACCGTTCGTGATGAGAAGCTTGCACCGTGGCCGCGAACGCCCGATGACACGAAACAACAGCTTGCCGATTACTACGCCTGCATCACGGGTCTTGATCACCACGTCGGTCGCCTTTTCGATCAGCTCAAAAAAGATGGCCAATGGAAGAACACGATTATCATCTTCACGGGTGACAATGGTCTTTCCATGGGTGAACACGGGTTGTTCGGAAAACAGAATCTTTACGAGTTCGGCGGCATGCATGTCCCGTGCGTGATTGCCGGCCCTGGTATTCCGCATGGCAAAAGTGACGCCTTTGTCTACCTGATGGACTTGTTTCCCACGTTTGCCGAATTCGCGGGTGCGACACTTCCCAAAGACATCGATGGCCGCAGCCTTGTTCCTGTCATCAAGGGAACGCAACTCAAAGTGCGTGATCTGCTCTACACCGGTTACAGAAACTGCCAGCGATCCGTCAGGGACCAGCAATGGAAGGTGATTCGCTATCCGCTCGTGAACAAGACACAACTCTTCGACCTGAAGAGCGACCCGTACGAACTCTGCAATCTTGCTGACGAACCTGAGCACGCCAAAAAGCTCGCCGAGATGATGGAGTTGCTACGTGCGGAAATGAAACGCAATGACGACACTCTTGAACTTGTCGTGTCGAATCCACAGCCTGCTGAATGGACGCCTCCCGCAGAAAAAGGCCGCCCTGCCGCGAAGAAGAAGAAAGCGAAATGAAACGACGACTGAATGTCCCGAAGACTTTGTTCTTCCTCTTCCTGCTATCTAACTCCTACTTCGTGTACGCTGCCGATGCATCGAAGCCAAACGTCATCTTCGTCCTGTTTGATGACCTGGGCTACGGGCAGCCGAGGTGCTTTCGTGAAGGGTCCGAGTTCAAGACTCCGAATCTCGACCGCCTTGCCCGGGAAGGAATCCGGTTCACCGACGCGCACTCGGCAGCATCGGTCTGCACACCCACGCGGTACGGCTTGCTGACCGGACGCTATCCCTCGCGGATTGGTCAGTATGGTGTCCTCACGACATTCTCACCGCCAATCATTCCGAAATCGCGTCTGACTGTTGCGTCGTTGATGAAACAGAATGGCTACGACACAGCGTGCATTGGCAAATGGCATCTCGGTATGAATTGGGACGGGAAGCCGGGCAATGAAAAGACGATTCCCGTTGGCAGCAAGCTGATTGAATCCCCCTGTGCTGCCGGCTTCGATGAGTTTTTCGGGTACACGCACGCACGGAATATCGGCACTGTCATTGAACAGAACCAGGTCGTTGCAAACGTCGAAGATGTAGAAACACAGCCTCGACTGGCGAAGAGGATCGTCGAATTTCTGGATGCACCTGCGAGGAAGGCAAAGCCTTTTTTCCTATACCTGCCGATTTGTCCTCCGCATACACCCATCGTCCCTGCGAAAGACTTCGTCGGAAAAGGGGGGACCACAGGTAAAGGGAGCGACTACGGTGACTGGCTCTATCAAGGCGACTGGGTATTGGGACAAGTCCTGGAAGCTCTCGACCGCCAGAAGCTCAGCGAAAATACGCTGATTCTGGCGAGCAGCGACAACGGTGCAGCCGGGCGCCCGTATGCCCCACTGCGAGGTGCCAAGACGAGTATCTACGAAGGGGGACACAGAGTCCCTTTCATCGCTCGCTGGCCTGAAAAGATTAAGGCAGGCAGCACATGTGATGACACGATCTGCCTGAATGACTTGATGGCCACCTGTGCTGAGATCATCGGTGTCAAGCTTCCTGATGATGCTGGCGAGGACAGCTTCAGCATCCTGCCGGATCTGCTCGGTATATCAAAACGACCCGTGCGTGAGGCAACCATTCACCAGGCTCCGAATGGTGACCTCGCCATCCGCCAGGGTGAATGGAAACTGATCTTTTTGAAAAACAACAAACGCGAACTCTACAACCTGCGAACCGACATCGGTGAATCGAACGACGTGGCCGAATCGAATGACGCTGTCGTCGGACGACTGACGGCATTGATGTCGAAGTACGTTGCTGACGGCCGAAGCACTGCTGGCACGCCCCAAAAAAACGATGCCCCGATTGAACTTGGTGGCAAGAAGAAAAAGAAGAAATGAGGGATGTAGGTTGGAGTCATCGTTACCCAGTTCATTGTCTCTCGGCTGAGTGGCGATGTCGCAATCATCGGCTGTTTGTGGGGTGAAGGCCCACGAGAACAAAGCACAGGGCGTCGAACGTGGTAACACGGACTGAACCGGACGCTAGCGCGTACCGGCTGATGGTCCATTGTTCTCCAAACCGTATACCCGATCCTGCGCTGGTTCCTGCTGGTTGGCAGGTTTGGACTTTTGATACGTAAACGGAAACGGCCGAAGCTGGTCTTTGCAGAGATGGACCTGAACCGGGCGAAACGGCTTGCCAGAGCGAGTCATCTTGAAAGTGTCGACCAGTTCGATGCTGCGAAAGTAAGGACGAAAGAGGTCCAGATTCGGTGTCTCTTCAACAGTCACCAGCAGACCATTCTTTCCAACCCAGTCTTCAGGTCGACTCCAATAGGCGAAACCTCTGGCATCCCCCTCGTTGTAGCAGACAACCGGAACACGATTACGGACGCTGAATGCCAGTTGACCACTCTCGTACCAATGAGTTGAGATCAGGAATGTGTCGGGAGATTCCAACAATCGTCGCGATTCCAATTCGCGACCGATCGATGTCCATCCGCTGATTTCGCGTGCGGGATCGCTATTCAGAGGGAAGTCGATGAACCCGTAACGAGCCTGTCCTGCGAAAAGTCCGGCAACAATCAAGACTGCCACTGCCATGAAACGAACCCAGAGATTGACCAGGCGCGGAACACGGACGGCGTTAATGGCCCACTGAGACCCGACGAGCGGAAAGAGTGGAACAAATGCAATTAGTGGCCAATGGGGCAGGATAGGTCGGACGCACGAAACACAGAAAAACAGAGTCAGTGGCAACAGAGACTGACAGACGAGGAAACGATCGAGCCCTTTCAGTTCGCGATATCGGCGCAATCGCAGCACCAGCGCAGCCACAGCGGGAAACCAGACCCAAGGGAACAAGTAGCCGATCGGTCCAAATACCATCATCAGCACTCCTGTCGGATGAAACGCTGCCCCCACTGCTCGCCCACCCTGAAACGCAATCGATGCCCAGTGATGCTGTGAGTTCCAGATGAGGACGGGTGTTAGACCTGCGGCCCCAAGGATCGCGGCCAGATAGGGGCCGGGCGTTTTCAGAACCTTCCAGGCGTGCGGCGTTACGATGACATAGGCCACCGTGGAAAGAGGTAACAGAACACCATGGTATTTGCTGGCCATCGCCCCTGCACAGGCGAGACCGACCCAGACCCAGGCTGATAATGCGGACCACCCCGAAGGATCACTGTTTACTCGCAGCGTGATACCATCTGCAGTGGACTCAAACATCGCATGACACAGGGCTCGCAATGTCAGCAGTGCAAAGAACAGAAACGGGCCATCCGGCAGGATGAAAGCACCCGCGGCTGCCGCGTAGTAGGGAGCGGCATTCATCGCCACGGCAGCATAAAAGCCCGCCCAGTCCCCAAACCAGCGACGAACCCAGTCGAACAAAGCCCACGTACTTCCTGCAAACAGCAGCACAAACCCCAGTCGCAATGACAGGGTGCTCAGCCAGCCTCCGCAAAGAGTCCGACCTGCCTGAGCAATCCACATCAACATGGGGGGGTGATCGAAGTAACTCCAGTCGGGATGGACGGTGTACAGAAAGTGGTAGGCTTCGTCGTTCCCCAGATCCATCCCGGCTGCCCAACAGAGCCTGAAGATTGCAGAGCAAACAATCAGGGTGGCAACACAGCGGCGAGGAGTCCAGGACATATCAGGAATCGCAATCATTTCACGAGAACGAATGGTGGCGCGCGGAAGAGCATGATTGACGACGGTAGTTCTGTCCATCCCATTGTCATTGGATTCGGGTACATAAGTTCGTACAGTAGATCGCATCCAATTTCAGTGTGGCGTCCCGCAGGCATCGTACGGCCGCGTCAAACCGATATTCCGACGCGACATGGAAGTGACCCGCACGAAACTTTGATGTATCGCAACGGAGATTGCCCCGGGTAAATCGAAGCGGTGATCCCGGTTTGAGCCAGCACAGGTTTTCACTTCGTTGAGGAATCGAATCTCATGAGCAGCACGCCGAATCTTGCACACGACACGTCTGGCCCCCGACTGAATCGACGTTCTTTCCTGGCCGCATCAACGCTGTTTGCAGCTCCCTATATTGTTCCCTCAACGGTCTTCGGCGCGAACGAACGGATCGTGACGGCTCATGTTGGCCTGGGTGGCCAGGGGATGGGAAACCTGAATGCGTTTGTAGGAAAGGGAGTCCGCCCGGCGATCTTGTGCGATGTCGACAGCGATCATCTTGCCAAGGCCGTATCGTTCATGACGGACAAGGGGCATCAGACCGAAGGGATTCGTGACTATCGGAAGATGCTGGAACGAAAAGACATTGATGCGGTGGTGATCTCGACCCCTGACCACTGGCACGGCCTGACGACCATCCATGCCTGCCAGGCTGGTAAAGATGTCTATTGCGAAAAGCCGTTGTCGCTCACGGTCGCCGAAGGTCGCCGGATGGTTGACGCTGCCCGGTCTAATAACAGGATCGTTCAAACGGGATCACAGCAACGATCTGACGACCGGTTTCGCAAGGCTTGTGAACTCGTTCGATCTGGCAAGCTGGGAACGATCCGTGAAGTGCATGTTGCGATCCCCAAGTCCAACTTCTCTGGAAAGCCGGTTCCCGATTCTGATCCACCGGCGGCATTGGACTATGACATGTGGCTTGGTCCCGCCCCGCTTCGTCCTTACAACCAGAAACGGGTGCACTACAGCTTCCGGTTCTTCTGGGACTATTCCGGCGGCCAGATGACGAACTTTGGAGCCCATCATCTGGACATCGCTCAATGGGGATTGGGAATGGACGATTCCGGCCCCGTCTCTGTTGAAGGGACGGCTCAGTATCATCCCGAAAAGTACTATGAAGTCACCTCAGCCTGCCGACTCGTGTACACGTACGCGAACGGCGTGAAGCTGACACTCGGACAGGACCAGCCCGACATCAAAGGGGCTGTCACGTTTATCGGAGACAAAGGTCGTATCAGCGTCGACCGAGGCCGCATCAGCAGCGATCCTGCTGACATCCTCGAACAACAACTCGGCGAAAACGACGTGCATCTCTACAAGAGCCCCAATCACCACGCGAATTTCCTGGAGTGCATTCGTAGTCGTAAGCTGCCGATCTGTGATGTTGAGATCGGACATCGGTCGGCAACCGTCTGTCACCTGGGGAACATTGTCGCCCGAATCGGCCGCAAGATTCAGTGGGACCCTGTCAAGGAAACGATTGTCGGTGACGACGAAGCGGCTGCGATGCTGTCTCGTCCCTACCGAAAGCCTTGGGACAAGATCTGATCTCGTTCGCAGATTTCGGACAGCGGCATCGTCACGTGTTTTCGCTTCATCGATGAACGAGCATCGCCCAGGGTGGATGCTCGTTCAGGAATGATCGTCCGTCGATTATTCGTTGGGACGCGCCAGGATTGGTGACGTCACGGTAACTTTGCACAGTATCGTCGCGCAGATCATTCGGCGACGGAATACCAACTGTCGACGATCTGATCCAACTGCGATTCAAACCCTGAATCAGGCACCTTCGGCCACGATTGCGTCAGTTGAGTCAGGGCACGTTCCAGATCAGGCTGGCAGCGCATCGGTAGTGGAAACTGTTTCAGGACCGTCCCGCTGATATCCAGATGAGCACCACGATGCTTGGCATGTGATTCAAACCATTGCTGGGCACGTGACGAATTCAAGATCGCTGTCAGCGCTGGTAGAGAAGGACTCGCTTGTCCCTTGGGATCTGCCGACGCGGTAATTACGTGCATCGAGAAACCGACGTACGTTGGATGCTCTGCATAAGCAAATCGCGGAGTTTCACCCATCTGCAGAGACAGAATGCGCGGCGATGTAAACAGTCGTTCTTCGCGAGGCCAATGCAGATGCCACCACGCAATCTGCCCCGATTGAACTTCACGACGCCGATCGAGAATCGGTCGGAACTGTTCCAGATGCCGAGCCAGATGGGGAATCTCATCAAGCGTTGGTGCTGTCTGTCGAGTCAGATAGAGCAATTGATGAGTTGGCAATGATGCCACACGAAATCGTTCGACAGCCGACAGAGCATAATAGGGGCGAAGTAGTGCTCGTTCTTTCGCATTCAGACGCAGACTTTTGATTTCGCCATCAGTCAACACAAACACACCTCGACCGGCCATCGAAGCATCACCAAGCTCGATGGCCGCCTTCCGTGTGACGAACGGCGGATTCTCGGCAATCCCCTGCCGGACATCATAGAAGTCGCCTAGCAGCCCATGGCATAAGGGGAAAGCCCCTTTGGAGGGGAGTCGATCTGAATTGGAAATCGCATGCCCTGCGAGGGGCTGCCCCCTTTTACCATGGGCTGTTGGAAGTGATCCGCTGACGGCAGTGCGAATCTCCCCGATCTGAAGCAGTCGCTGATCGCCCTTCCAGAGGTCTGCTTGAGGAATCGTGTAACGTTCCGTCATCTCTTGTGAAAGACGACCCTTGATTTGATCGAGATTGAGGCTCGAAAGATCATGTACGTGGCATCGGCTGTCGGACGCAAGGTGTTTGCACAGTCGAAAGATCATGTGCTGACCTGAAACGCCACGAAACAGCGGGGCCGCTCCGAGCATCACCACTTCTTCCAGAGTCGTTTCTTCGGCGACTCGTTGTCGCAGACATCGGGCACTCGTCGCTCGCGTCCAATAGCTGTTAACGATGTACTGAAGTCGTCCCCCCGGCTTCAGCAGTTCCAGGCCGCGGTGCAGGAAGTAGTGCCACAGATCCATCCGTGGTTCGCGCCAACGTCCCAGTGGTGACTGAGCAATTCGATCAAAGTCTGCCTTCGAATCCCTCTCACGTCGATACGGAGGATTCCCGATCACCAGATCAAAACCACCAGTGGCGGCAACGGTCGGAAACTGCTGTTTCCAGTCAATCACGTCCAAGTCTTTAACGTGTTGAAAGCGATCGTGGTTCGACCAGTCGTTCCCCAGCAGCGCATCGCCACAAGGAAAGTTGCAGCTTACCACGCGTTCGATTTCCGATGTGGCTTCCGAAAGATCGCCGATCCATTCAGAAACGCGTCTGCGAACATGATGGATGGCTTCGGCGTCGGAATCGACACCATAGACATGATCGCGGACGATCATCAGACGTGAAAACGCATCGTCGTCAGCAACGCGTCTCTCGCTGGCAATCCGGTCGAGCAGCGGTAACACAAAGGCCCCGTCACCGCAGGCCGGATCCAGAATGGTCAACGAGGCTCGCTGATCTGCGAATCCGTCGGGGAGCACGCGGGACACCATCCAGCGTGCCATCCAGTCGGGCGTGTAGTAGCTTCCGATTCGTCGGCGGTGGTAGTCGTCTGTGGCCATCGCGTCGTAGTTTACCGGAATCGCTTACCGTGAGGGAGGAGGAAGTTCCTCATACCCACGTTGCGATTTTTTGACCGGTGCCGGTTCTTCGTCCAGACGTACCGGCGACCCGATTCGATCTGGCGTCTGCGCCGGCCCGTTTGAGACGGAAACGAGCGGGCTCTTTCCCTGGATCGCCGACAGAACTCCCGGCAAATGCTTCGTCCAGGCCTGCTGCCATTCCGGCGCGGAATTCAAACGCAGTGAAATGACCGCGATGTCCAGGTTTCCGTCAGCATAGTCTTCCAGAGAACCCGGCATCTGATCACCATCGAATGGAATGGCCTTCCATTGAAACCGCTGTTCCAGATCAATCGCCTGTTCCCGGGCCGCTCGATTATAGACGATCGACGATGGACCATTCGTCGAAGTCAGGTGGATCAGTCGCTGTGGTCGGAAAGCGGTGACGGCATCGACAATCGCCTGAGTTTCAACTTCGCTCGAAGGACCTGCCCCTGAAGATCGATCCGGCAAACGACGGAAGCGACGACTTGGAAAGTTCCGATTGATCATCACGGCTCGAGGATTGACGGGAGACCGGTTCGTCAGGCCATCAGGATTCCCGGCGCGGAAAACCAGGACTTCGTTCGTTTGCAGCATGTCCTTCTTCTGCGACAGGATTTCCGCGAGTTCGTCATTCCAGCCGCAGCCCACCAGGTCTCGACCATCCAGACCAGCAATGATCATCGTCTTCGCACCCTGTCGTCCAAACTGACGAGTGTGCATTGGCATCCCACTGGTGCTCTTCGCAACGACCTTCCATCCGGAATCGACAATCGGACCCGCTTTTTCGGGTGGCTTCCCACTCGGCAGCAACTCGGATTTGGGTCGAGACTCGGTCGCAGGCTTGCTGGCCGTGACCGGTTCACGAGTGCGCGACGCATCCGTCTTCGTCCCGGGCTTTTTGGTAACGAGAGTCGCCTCGTTGATTGCAGGCTTGCCATGGGCAGACTTGGGATCGCTGGAGGTCGGCTCCAGCGGTTCACTTGTGTTGCGGCTCGCAGAGTTCGCATCTGCCGGCTCAATGTCGGACGATTCACTCGATGCGAACGGAATCGGATCGGATCCCGACTGCGCAACGATGTCATCCGTTGCAGCAGATGTCTCGCTGGTGGGGCCGTTCACGCGAACGAATTCATCCAGAACGCTGGTGATTTCCGTGCGTGTGGTGTTGATTGTATCGCGCACGATCAGCGGAGCTTCATCGAGAGCGGCCGAGGCATCACGCGCAATGGCATTCAGCGGATCGCCCGCTTGCTGCCAGTCGAAGAGATGAGGGTCGGAATCGGCGGTCGTTTCGGCTGCCGGAGAAACGGGCTGGCTGTTCCAGAGATAGGCGACGCCAGCAAAGGCAAGCAGAACA
>CAXBSB010000076.1:0-30421 GCA_963977965.1 uncultured Schlesneria sp. | reverse complement strand
GGCTGGGCCGCTCGAACTTCAGGGTTTGTTCCGCATTCCCGCCGATGAACGTTTGCCCCGACTGCAGATCCCTTCGGTCTTTCGGCAGAATCGCGGTTCTGAAGTTCCGGTCGTTCGCGGCCAGAATCCACAAACCTTTGAAACACCTGCAATTACGCCTCCTGCAGCTGGCGGGATGATGCCATTTCAGGGTGGCGATCTGCGCGATCCGTTCCTGTACGGCGATCCTGTCCTCGGCGGGCAGCCTGGGGCACCGATACTTTCGGGAGTCAACGGACCTCAACCTTACCGATTCGGATTCACACCGAAAATGGACTATACCTATCTGGCTCCGGCCGGTAGTCAGAGTCCCGGGCACGGGCGATTTGGTTCGAACGAATTCAACGTCGAACTGGCGCACACTCAGGAAGTTGGGCCCGGGTGGATTCTGACGAATACGCCTCAGTACGGAATTCGACTCTGGGATGGCCCGGGAACGCCTGATCTGCCGGGCTCGGTCCAGCGAATTGGCTGGGATTTCACTCTGGCCACACCGATTGTCGGGTTGTGGAGTATGCAGCTCGATTTCAATCCATCGATCAACACAGACTTCAGCGAGAGCCTGGGACGCGAAGGGGTGAACCTGGACGGTAACGCCATGCTCTTCTACCGGGCGTCACCTCAGTGGATGTTTGTGCTGGGGGTCGGTTACTGGGATCGAGTCGACAAGATCATCCTCCCGTATGCCGGGGCGGTCTGGAATCCGAACGACCTGTGGGAATTGCGACTGCTCTTCCCGAAAACTCGCATCAGCTACTTTCTCGGAAACATCAACAACGGAGCTCACTGGCTGTACGCGTCCGGCGAATACCACGTGGAGTCGTATCAGATCAGCCAGACGGGAATCAGCGGTCAACAGGTCCAGTTCCAGGACTGGCGTATCGCGTTGGGGCTGCGAAGCGACCACACGACGTACGACAAGTTCGTGGAAGTGGGATACGTCTTTGGGCGAAACGTCGACTTCCTGAAGACGACACCAGGATTCAGCATCAACGATACCTTCATGCTGCGGGCTGGCGTCAAGTTCTGATTCTCTGTGCAGGCGCACGTCCGCGTCGCGTTGAAAGATGGCTTCGAAGCTGCAGCGTCGTGCCTGCGGACGCTTCTTCAGTTGGATGCATGGTCGCAGTCCGTCCCTGCGCATTCCTCGAACGCACTCGCCGAGCTTCGGCAAAACCTGCTGAATAGACCAGTTTTATCGGTTCAATTGTTAATTTTTTCTTGATTCAGCGGCTTTTCCCGTATAACCCGCATCGTCGTCACAGCCGATAGCTTCAGCATTAACGGAATTTTCACAATCCGTTCCAAGTGCTCTGAAGTTGTGGTGGGGGGAGACGATGCGGAGTTCAAGCTGTCATGGCGGCAGTGCGCCCGGAGTAGATCGATCGAAGGGCTGGGCCATGATGACGGGCTGGGAACGCGTACGGCGGTACGCGACAGCCGCTTTGTCGTCACTGGCGATGGTCCATTCATCGCTTGATGTCCAGGCTCAAGACGATGTTCCTGCACCGCTGACACAGGGGATTCAGCGCGTCGAGTTCGACGCTCCGCCACCTCCGCCGACCGAGTTCACTGTTGAGCAGCGGTTAAAGCAATTGGAGGAGCAGTTCGAGAATCAGAAGTCTGAATCAGATCTGTTGCGCAGCCGGTTGGCTGAGATCAGTTCCAAAGATTCCAAGCCAGACCCCAAGTCATTCAAAGGGGGTTGGAAGAACCAGTTGAACTTCGAATCGGCAGACAAGAACTTCACTGCACATTTCGGCGGACGTACTCAGTTCGACACCGTCTGGTTCCAGGACTCAGCCGCGTTCGGAGTGAACAATGGAGCGGGTGATGCTGACGCTGTCGACTTCCGTCGAGCTCGCTTTCGTATGGAAGGAACGATGTACAAGACGATCGAGTACATCTACGAGTACGACTTCGTGAACAGTGTCAACGACAATGTCGGCCTGCAACCGGCATCGACTTCCAATGTGATCAATGTTTCCGCTCCAACGGACCTGTTCTGGACGTTTCGAGAAATCCCCTGGTTCGGCAATGTTCGTGTCGGCAATCAGAAAGAGCCGATCGGCCTGGAACACCATACCAGCAGCCGGTATCTGGACTTCATGGAACGTTCATTCAATCAGGATGCATATACAGGTCCTTTCAACAATGGATTTACTCCGGGCGTTTCCGTCTTCAATCATTTCGGAGAAGATGATCGTGGCTTGTGGCACTTCGGTGTGTTCAAGAACGTCGTCAACGTGTTTACCTATGGGGTTGGCGATGCTGGCTATGCCGTTGACGGGCGGTTGACTTATCTGTTGTGGAACGAATGCGAAGGTCGCCAGTTATTGCACGTCGGGGCTTCCTACAGTCATCGCGATCCGATCAATGATCTCATGCGTATTCGTTCGCGAGCATCGCTTCGAAACGGCCCGGGAGCCATCAATCCTGTGTTAGCTGACACTGGAAACTTTCTGGCGAACTCCCAGGATCTGGCTGGTGCGGAACTGTCACTCGTACTGGGCTCCTTTCAGATTCAGTCAGAATACATCGTTTCCTCGGCATCAGATGCTCGAAACCTGGCAAACACTGTGAACTACGGGGCATACACGACGAATGGCTACTACGCGATGGCCTCGTATTTCCTGACGGGTGAGCATCGTGAGTACGAAAAGAAGAATGGTGCCTTCGGGCGAGTCATTCCGCATCGGAATTCACGCATTTTCCCCAAGAACTGTGATGAACAGGGATTCGGAGCCTGGCAGGTTCTGGCTCGTTATTCCTCGCTTAACCTGAACGATGGTGCGTTGCGAGGCGGACAGATCTGGGACGTGACGCTGGGGATCAACTGGTTCCTGAATCCGAACATGAAGGTCCAGGCGAACTACGTTTATACGGATCGCAATTCGCTGGGGAGCCCACAATCACCGGGCGCCGGGATCATCCACGGTTTCGGTATGCGACTGGCTCACGACTTCTAAAACGGACGCATCCCGCGGGCATCAATCGGCAGCTGATCGTTGAAGGTCGGCAGATAGTCGTGGATGGCAGTTCCAGTCACGGCTGTCAGCAAGGATTCAGTGTCCAAACAATCGCTTGAACCACTTGTCGATCCAGATGCTGAATCGGTCCAGATAAAGATAAACAACGGGGGTCGTGTAGAGCGTCAGCATCTGGCTGACGATCAGACCGCCGACAATGGCGATCCCCAGTGGTTGACGTAATTCTGCTCCATCACCCGTCCCCAGTGCCAAGGGCAACCCACCCAGAAGCGCTGCCAGCGTTGTCATCGTGATTGGCCTGAACCGCAAGATGCAGGCCGAAAAAATCGCCTCTTCCGGGGACTTGCCGTGATTTCGCTCTGCCTCCAGAGCGAAGT
Source organism: uncultured Schlesneria sp. (assembly GCA_963977965.1). GTDB lineage: Bacteria > Planctomycetota > Planctomycetia > Planctomycetales > Planctomycetaceae > Schlesneria. Next base: position 27,015 of record CAXBSB010000076.1, on the reverse strand, counting down.
CAATCATCATGATTGCGTTCTTCTTTACGATGCCGATGAGCAGCAGGATCCCGATCATCGCCATCACGTTGAGTTCCATCTTGCAGTAGAGCAAGGCCAGCAGTGCTCCGACTCCCGCAGAGGGGATGGTGGACAGGATCGTGATGGGATGAATATAGCTCTCGTACAGCATTCCCAGCACGATGTAGACCGTGACCAGCGCCCCCAGGATCAGCAGCGGCATTGATGTCAGTGAATCCTGATACGCCAATGCAGCTCCCTGGAATTTTCCCTGGATGCTCTCCGGCATGCCAAGATCACGAGTGACCTTTTCAATCTTCGGAACGACGTCGCCCAGCGATGCCCCGGATGCGAGATTGAAGGAAATCGTCACTGACGGGAATTGCCCTGAGTGATTCGCTGACAGAGCCGTATTCACAGACGATTGACGATACAACGTCGACAAAGGAATCTGCTCGTTGTTCCTTCCCTGCACAAAAATGTGCTTGATCGATTCGGGGTTCTGCGAAAATTCAGATTCGACCTGCATGACGACGCGATACTGATTCAACGACTTGTACATCGTCGATACCGGCCGCTGACCAAACGCATCGTAAAGAGTGTTGTCGATCGTAAACATGTTGACACCCAGACGGGCTGCGGTATCACGATCAATATTCAGCCGTGTTTGCAGGCCTCGTGTCTGCTGATCAGAAGTCAGGTCGGCCAATCCATCTATCTTTCTCATCGCTGCCAGCAGTTTGACACTCCATTGCGAAAGTTCGCTGAGACTGTCTCCTCGCAAGGTATATTGATACTGAGCAGCACTCTGCCGACCGCCAATGCGCAGATCCTGCACGGGTGTCAGAACCAGGGTGGCCCCCGAAAGCTTCCCTGCCTCTTTCCGAATGCGATCGATAATCTTGTCCGCTCGATTTCGTTTGCGTTTCCCCAGGTCGAAAATCGAACTTTTGTCGTCAGAAAACGTCCGTTCGTCGAGCGGCTTCAATGCCACAAACAAGCGAGCAGAATTGCTGGCACCTCCGCCGCCAAACTGGCCACCAACAGACGAGGTTACATTCACAACATCCGGATCAGCACTGACGATGGCACTGTATTTCTGCAGCAATGCAGTCATTGACTGATACGAGGTATCTTGATCAGCCTGCAGGCTCCCTGTAAGTCGCCCGGTATCCTGTTGAGGGAAAAATCCCGTTGGGATGATCGTATACAGATAGACCGTGAACCCGATCGTCGAGAGTGTGACCAGCAATACAAGAAACTGAAACCGCAATACGATGAGCAGTGACCATTCGTAGATCTTCAAGATCACATCGAACACCCACTCGCTTACCTGATAAAGCAACCCGTGCTGTTGATCCTTGTGCGATTTCAGCAATGTGGCACACATCATCGGGGTTGTGGTCAATGAAACGACGAGTGAAATGACAATGGCCACGGACAATGTGACGGCAAACTCACGAAACAGTCGCCCCACGTATCCGCTCATCAGCAGGATCGGGATGAAAACCGCGATCAAGGAAATGCTGATCGAAAGGACGGTGAACCCAATTTCACGAGCCCCCAGCAGCGATGCCTGCAGAGGAGAAAGTCCCGCCTCCAGATGTCGCGTGATGTTTTCGATCACAACGATCGCGTCGTCGACAACAAATCCCGTTGCGATCGTCAGGGCCATCAGCGAAAGATTGTCAAGGCTGTATCCAGCCAGGTACATGAATCCAAACGTTCCAATCAGCGACACAGGGACGGCCACACTCGGAATCAGTGTGCTGCGCAGGTCTCGCAAAAACAGGAAGACAACCAGGATCACCAGTCCGACCGAGATCATCAGTGTGAACTGAACTTCATACAGAGAAGCGCGGATCGTGCCGGTACGATCCATGGCGACCGTCAATTCCATATCAGCAGGGATCTGGGCATCGAGTTGAGGCAGGATCTCGCGGATATGATCTACCGTTTCAATAATGTTAGCTCCGGGTTGGCGAAAGATCACGACCGAGATTGCGGGTTTGCCGTTCAGCAAGCCGAACGCCCGAACATCCTCGACGGAATCGGTCACTGTCGCCACGTCCCCCAGTCGCACCGGAGCGCCATTTCTGTAAGCAACGATCAACGATTCATATTCGCTTGCCAGAAACAATTGATCCGTCGAAGTGACGGCCCATGCCCGGTCGCCATTGGAAATCTGTCCTTTGGGGCGATTGGCATTCGCGGTGCCCAGCACGGCACGCACTTCCTCAAGCCCGATACCGAAATGGTTCAAGACGGTTGGATTAACGTCCACGCGTACCGCAGGCGCCGAACCGCCACCAATGCTGACCTGGCCAACTCCCTGAACTTGAGCCAGTCGCTGAGCGAGTATGGTTGCGGCAGCATCGTACATCATCGGCTTCGTATGCGATTCCGATGTGATTGCGATGATCATGATCGGCGCATCGGCAGGGTTCACTTTCCGATACGAAGGATTATTTGGCATGTTGGCCGGCAACTGACCTCGAGCGGCATTTATGGCCGCCTGAACATCTCGAGCGGCGGCGTTAATGTCTCGATTCAGATCAAACTGCATTGTGATGGACGTCGAGCCAAGCGAACTGGCCGACGTCATTTCAGAAATGCCCGCGATTCGTCCGAACTGCCGCTCCAGCGGAGTCGCAACCGCGGATGCCATCGTTTCTGGACTGGCCCCGGGAAGAGACGCGTTCACACCAATCGATGGATAGTCAACCTGTGGTAGTGATGAGACCGGCAGCATCCCGTAGCCGAGTATTCCCGACAACGTGATTGCGATGGTCATCAGAGTTGTCGCAACGGGCCGGTCAATAAACGGGGTCGAGAGGCTCATTCAGTACGCTCCTCGCCCCGCCCCAAATCATGGTCCACGGCAACTCGTCCGAAGATTCTCGAGCCAATCCAATCAAACCAGAGATAAATCACAGGTGTTGTGTAGAGCGTCAAAAGCTGGCTGAAAATCAATCCGCCGATGATCGTGATACCGAGTGGTCGTCGAAGTTCTGATCCGACGCCGTGCCCCATCGCAAGCGGAACGGCCCCCAGCAGCGCCGCCATGGTTGTCATCATGATGGGACGGAATCTCAACAGACACGCTTCATAGATTGCATCACGTGGTGTCATCTGCAGATTGCGTTGCGCATCCAGAGCGAAGTCGATCATCATGATTGCATTCTTCTTCACAATGCCGATCAGCAGAATAATCCCGATCAGGGCGATTACGCTGAGATCGATCTGGCAGAGCATCATCGCAACGAGTGCGCCAACCCCAGCCGATGGCAGCGTCGAAAGGATTGTGATCGGGTGAATGTAGCTTTCATACAGAATCCCCAGTACGATATAGACGGTGACGAGGGCGGCCAGGATCAGGAGTGGTGTATTCTTAAGTGACGCGCGAAACGCTTCCGCAGTCCCCTGGAAAGCCGTGACAATCCCTTTGGGCAACTGAATCGCTTCTTCGGTCTTGTCGATCTGTTCCACAGCTTCACCGAGCGATACGCCGGGCGCCAGATTGAACGAAACGGTGACGACGGGGAATTGCCCCTGATGATTGATCGCCAGCGGAAACTGAGACTCTTCCACGCGAGTAAAGCTGCTGAGCGGGACCATTCCGCCTGCGGGAGGATGAATGTAGATTTCTTGAAGATCACGTGGATCATTTCGAAAGTCGGGTTTCACCTCAAGTACCAACCGGTACTGGTTCAACTGCGTGAACATGATCGATACCTGGCGCTGTCCGAATGCATCGTAGAGCGCGTCGTCGATCATTTGCGGAGTGATTCCCAGCCGTGATGCTGTGTCACGATCAATAACGACGCGTGCTTGTAATCCGTCGTTCTGCTGATCGCTCGCGACATCCCGCAACTGCGGCAATTCTTTCAGCCTGGAGATGAATTGTGGAGCCCATTCTCCCAACTCTTTTGCATCGGGAGATTCCAGGCTGAACTGGTATTGAGTCCGGCTGACTCGGGTTTCCACAGTCAGATCCTGAACCGGTTGCATAAAGAGCGTAATGCCAGTGATCTCGGCCAGACGAGGCTGCAGTCGTCGGATCACGTCCTCGGCAGTGACATGATGTCTTTCTTCAAGCGACTTCAGATTGATCTGGATTCGACCATTATTCAACGTCGTGTTTGTGCCATCGATTCCAATGAAACTTGACAGACTTGCGACCGCTGGATCTTCCAGGATCGCCTTGTTCAACTCCAGTTGCCGCTCGGACATCGCATCAAACGAAATATTCTGGCTTGCTTCCGAAATACCCAGGATCACCCCAGTGTCCTGTACCGGGAAAAAGCCTTTCGGGACGATGACATACAAATACGCCGTGGAAATCAATGTCAGAACCGAAACAATCATCGTCATCGCCTGCATCCGCAGCACGATTCGCAGTGTCCAGCCGTAAAGCTTGATGACACCTTCAAACGCCGCTTCTGACGCTCGATAAGCCCAGCCTTGTTGCGACTTTGACTGATGCCGCAACAGCTTGGCACACATCATCGGAGTCAGGGTCAGCGAGACCACGGCAGAGATCAGAATGGTGACGCTGAGCGTGACCGCGAATTCACGGAACAACCGGCCAACGATATCCCCCATGAACAACAGAGGAATCAAAACAGCGATCAGGGAAACACTGAGTGAAATAATCGTGAAACCGATCTGCTGAGCTCCTTTCAGCGACGCGGTCAGCGGAGAATCTCCCTCTTCAATATATCGCATGATGTTTTCAATCATCACGATGGCATCGTCAACAACGAAGCCCGTCGAAATGGTCAGTGCCATCAGCGTCAGGTTGTTCAAGCTGTAGTTCAGCAGATACATCACTCCAAACGTTCCAATCAACGACAGTGGAACCGCGACGCTGGGAATGACTGTGGCCGAGACATTACGCAAGAACACAAAGATCACCAGAACGACGAGGATTACCGTCGTGATCAATTCTCGCTGCACGTCTTCCACAGACGCGCGGATCGTTACCGTTCTGTCAGTGAGGATGTCGACTTCGACTGCGGCAGGCAGTGACTCACGCAGTTGCGGCAGCAGCGCCTTCACGTTGTCTACTACTTCGATGATGTTGGCACCGGGTTGACGTTGAATGTTCAGGATGACGGCCGGCTGGTCGTTCATCCAGGCTGCCTGTCGGGTATTCTCAGCCCCATCAATCACGTCCGCAACATCGTCCAGAGTGACTGTCGCATCATTGCGATGAGCGACAATCAACTTCCGGTATTGTTCTGCACTGAACAACTGGTCGTTCGCGCCAATCGTGTATGCCTGACGTGTTCCGTCAAAACTTCCTTTGGCCTGGTTGACGTTGGCAGCAGCCAGGGTGGCCCTGATGTCTTCCAGATTCAAACCAAGCGACGACAATGCTGTCGGGTTGGCCTGAATTCGAATGGCAGGCTTCTGCCCCCCACTGATACTCACCATTCCGACCCCGGGCAACTGCGAGATCTTCTGGACCAGTCGAGTATCAGCCAAATCTTCCACTTTGAAGAGTGGCAATGAATTGGAGTACAGAGCCAGAGTCAGGATTGGAGCATCGGCGGGATTCGTCTTGGTGTAGATCGGGGGATTCGGCAGATCACGTGGAAGAAATGTTGACGCGACGTTGATCGCAGCCTGAACCTGTTGAGCAGCGACATCAATGTTGAGTTGCAGATCAAACCGCAACGTGATGACTGAGCATCCTTCGGAACTGGTCGAGGTCATCTGGGTCAGGCCCGGAACTTGGCCGAACTGCCGTTCCAGTGGTGCCGTGACCGACGAAGCCATCACATCAGGGCCTGCGCCGGGATAAAACGTCAGAACCTGGATAGTCGGGTAGTCGACCTGGGGGAGCGCCGAAACCGGCAATTGGCGATACGCCATCATCCCTGACAACAGAATCGCCACCATGAACAAAACTGTCGCCACCGGCCTTAAAATAAAGGGCCGTGACAGATTCATGGCGAATCCCCGGAGGACGATCGATCACCTAGAGGTTTCACGGAATCGGGCGAGTTCGGCACGTTGGGCTGCTCGTCTGATTCATCGCACGATGTCTTCTCTTTTTGTCCACCTGGTTCACGCGTAGTAGAGTCGTTTGACGCCGTGTTGGACTTCGTGTCAGGTGTTGCTCCCTCTGCCGACGGAGGTGTTGACCGGGGGGCCTCTTTCTTTTCTGGCTTCTCGCCCCCCTTTTTTTCACCCTTACCCGACTTGTCAGGGTTCGGGGCGTCTTTGTCGCGAGGAACAATCTTGGCGCCATTCTGCAATTTGTCGAGACCATCTGTGACGACCACTTCGTTGGGTTCAAGCCCCGATTCGATCGCGGTTTCGCCCCCTTCGCTCACTCCTGTTTCGACGTTGCGCAACTCGACCGTGGCTTCCTTGTCGACAACTTTGACGACATACACAAACATCGAAGCTGGTCCGCGCTGGACAGCGGCAGACGGAACGACAACGGCATCTCGACGGGTATCGACCAACAACCGGGCGTTTACGAACTGATTCGGAAACAGCATGTTGTCTTCATTTTCAAACTGCGCCTTGATCCGGACCGTCCCCGTGGTCGCATCGACCTGATTGTCGACCGCCAGCAACTTCCCACCGGCCAGTTTCACCTTGAAGTCGCGATCGAATGCATCGACCTTCAGCTCTTCATTTTGATTCGTTCGTCGCTGGACTCTTGAGATTTCATCCTGGGGAATCGTAAAGACCACTGCAATCGGCTGTAACTGAGTAATGACGGCCAAGCCGTTTGGGTCGTTGGCTCGAACAATATTTCCCTGGTCAACGAGTCGCAGGCCGATGCGACCGGTGATGGGAGCGGTGATCTTGCAGTACGACAGTTGAAGATTTGCGTTTGCGACAGTTGCTTCATCAGTCTGAATGCTGGCCATCGTCTGCTGAACCAGCAGTGCCTGATCGTCGTATTCCTGTGCCGAAATTGATTTGGAGGCCAGCAGTCCTTCGTAACGACTGAGTGTCATCTTGGCTGACTTCAAAATCGCGGTGTCACGAGCCAGTTGTCCTTCCGCCTGAGCCAACTGAACTTCAAACTGACGGGGATCGATTTCAGCGAGCAGGTCATTTTCGCTAACGATCTGACCTTCCGTGAATGCGACGTTCTTCAGTTCTCCATCAACGCGAGAACGCAGTGTCACTGTCTTGAAGGCCGTGACTGTCCCCAAACCCGTCAGGTACAGCGGCATATCCCGCTTGCGAACTTTGGCAGTGGTGACCGGTGTAATCCGGGGAGGTCTTGCCGCAGGAGCCTTATTCTTAGCCAGAATGGGTTCCAACCACGTAAGCAGGTTGGCCTGATATTTCCAGCCGGCATAACCGATGCCGCCGAGTACCCCCAACGTCACCACCGCCTCGACAATCGCCCCGGCAATTCCTTTGCCTTTGTTTGGCCGAGCACTCGGAGAAACCGGTATCGAGACGTTCGTGCCCGATGCCGCTGTCGCGAGCAACGAATCTTTCACCACATCAGGCGTAGAAACTGGTGGGATGGTACTCATTCGGGTGAGACCTCAATGCGGCAGCTCAGGAAGGCACAACTTGCAGGAATGAAATTGTACCTGAATCGCCCACCGATTTCCCGAGATAAAAGCCTGAATTCAGGTTAAGTCAGGAACGGATTTCCAGTTCGTAATGGTCGTGACGGGAAACTTCAGCCATGCCGTCAGGTTTCCCCCGTCGTTTTTGATCGCTGAAGAATTCGTTACTTACTGGGAAGGCGAATCGTGCCGTCCCAGTTTGGCGGTGCCGAACGATTCTGCAGGACAATTTGTTGCATCAAAAAGTCCTGGGCGCGATCACTGGCGGGCATTCCGTGCAGGCAGCGATACGCCTGATCCCATCGCCCCGCAATGAAATGTTCAACCCCTAATTCGTACTCGGCTACCATGGCGTCTGTCAGTTCAGGATCGTCGGCAGCCGATGGCAGAAGTTCACTCACGACGACAGGGGTTTCCATCCCGTAAGGAAGTAATCTTGCCAGCTTTCGCAGTCGGCCTTCACTGGCGGGAAGTCGTGGCCGGACGATATTGGCCGTCGCTTCGTCCAGGACAATGGGAACTCGCAACTGTTTTGTCATCCCCTCAAGCCGACTTGCCAGGTTCACCACGGGGCCGAAGACCGTGACTTTGACCTGTTCCGAGGTACCGATCTTGCCCGCGACCGCCCGGCCATGCGCGATACCTATCCCCATGGCAAAATCTGCAAGGGGATGATTCTTTGTAGCGGCCGCTTTGGCAAATGCCGCTCGAATTCCCAGCGCCGCCCGGCAGGCATGAACCGCAGCATCTGGAGAGGGAAATGGCCAGCCCCAGAAACCCAGTGTGGCATCCCCCTGAAAATCCCCGGTCACACCACCAAAGTCCAGGATATTCTGTGTCATCACTCCCAGTGCCCGGCTGACGCGTTCCAAGAGTCCGATCAGGTCACCAGCTTCACTTTCAGCACGCTGACTGAAACCTCGCAAGTCGCAGAACATGACAGTGACATCACATTCGCTCGGTTCAAGCAACGTGGTGTCGAGTTCGTCGCCGAGTGCCGCGAGAACGGGAGGAGCAAAGAATTGTCGCAGACCTGCTTTCTGTCGCTCCAGCCGACGAGCACGAACCACGGAGCTGATGATTTCGGCAACGAGCTCCGTGAATTTGACATCTGCTTCCAGCTGCAACGTGTCTGAGAGTGTCGTTCCGGGGACAAATGTCTTTCCCATGCGTCCGGCGATATAAAGGCCTGTGGGATCGGCCGCCAATCCCGGTACAGGAGTGCAATAAGCCCAGTCAAATTCCTGTGTCAGCGTCTGTTCGTTCCGTTGAGGGGCCCCCTGTTCCCAGATATGCAAGACACTGGCGCGACGGCGATCAAGTGCTTCTTCGACCAGTCGTTTACTCGGGTGAAAAGTCCCGGCGGTTTCTCGACGACGCTCCCAATGAAGCATCTGGACTTCTTCTGATGGCCCAACAGTCACGATGGCAACCGCTTCAGCGTGGACAATCCCCTTCAGCATCAGATTGACCAGACGATGGAACAACTCGCTGTCGTTCCGAGCCCCCGCAATCACTTCAGGAAGATGCGTCAGGACTTCGATTCGATTCTCGGGATCCTGATAGCGAATCTTACGCAGTTCATTCGGCTTGAAGGAAACTTCTTCTACCGGCAAAACTGCCGACGCACCGTCGACATCCTCTTCCGCCAGATGGAACGAGGTCGAGCCAATGACAAAATGTTGCCCGATTTCGACGCGACACGTATCGACAGCTTCGCCACCAAAAAACAAAGGGTTGCGGGCTGTCGACAAGCGACTCAATTGAACGTGTCCCGGCCGAACATCGAGTTGCACATGCTTCCGAGAAATCAGGGAATCCCACGGAATCGTGATGTCTGCAGCTTCACGGCCGATGACATAATGTGCACCGCTTTCTAAGAGCTGGCGCTGCGTTTGAGATGCTTTCGTCCCCTGCACAACGAGTTCAAGCACTGTCACCTCCCTTGGCCGTCAGCGAAGTGAGCGGTTGTGTCGTCGAGACCCGTCTGCGGCGACCGAATCGGAGCCAGCGCGGCCCACGGTCACTCAGGACGATGACGATAAACCACCATGACCCGGCGACGAGACCCAGTACGACGAGTACCGCGCCGATGGCAGACGAGATCATACGTGCTTTGAGTTCTTCGACAGCTCGCAGGGCAGCATCGGATCGCTCTTGAACGATCGCCACCCAACCTGTTTCACCAACCGAACTGAATGCGGCCAGCCAGATCCCGCCATAGTTTTCAGGATCCATCTGCGCAACGGGATCGACATAACGAACCGTTCGGTCAAAGTCATACGTCGGTTCATTCGATCGAGCCGCCGCGACGAATTTCTCCAGGTCTTTGATGACCGAGCCCTCTGCAACATCGAGAAGCCTTAGCTTTGCGAATTTGTCGGGACTCATTCGGACCAGGTTTTCATCCGTCATCCAGTCATGCGCCAGCAGGTTCCACTGGCGTTGACCATCCAGATCGCGACTGTCAACGATCGCGAATTTTCGACCAACACCTTCCGACCGCTGGGACAGCAGGCTTTTCTCGTAGTTCTGAAGAAGTCCACTGAGTGAAAGCGTACGCGCCAGCACTCCAATGACGCGAGTCTCATCGTCGGCAGCAACAATCGGGACTGAAAGTGCCACGACATATCGGCCCGTGGATGTTCCTCGATAAGCAATCGATACATGCCGCTCGCGGATCGGGTGAACGTCGATCGGCACATCGTCTTCGCGGTAGTCAAAGCCGCCACCATGAAAGTAATCGCGGAACGACCAGTTCCGGTCGATGGTTGCAGATGCGGGTTCGCGCCACCGCTGGACACCAGACACATCCAGCAAGAACCAGCTCGCGTCATCTGACCGACCGTGCCAGCGTCGTCGTCGATCACTTTTCGTTTTCAATCGATCGAGCAAATCGAGCAACGGCTGGCGCTGTTCGCGCGGCTTGGTCGAATACTCGACGACAGCCTTCTGCAGGTCTTCTTCTGCTGCGATCGACTCCAGTTCCGTCAGGCGATCATTCAATTCCCGTTCAATGCTCTCTGCCAGCAGACTGGCAGAAAGCACGTCACTTTCCATCGCCCGGCGGGTCAAGTTGGAATTTGCCGTCTTGACGGCGTCGTTCATCGCATCCAGGGCAAGCGGCGCAATTCCACACAGCAGCAGCAGTGGCAGAATCAGCCCGAGCAAGATCAAAGGTCGCCGAGCCCGGAATCGCTCTCGAGCAACGAGACGATCGAGTACGGCTTGGGCGTTTGTCAGCCGGCGCGAGATATCCGGACTCAGACAACGATCAACGATTTCGGCCAGTTGCGGATCGACTCCAGACACCTTGCGGTGTTCAGACGGCTTGGGGCCCTGGCGAACGATCTGACGATACAGGTTCAGTCGGTCATTCAACGTTTTCGCTGAGTTCAGACGGCGATCGTTTTCTTCCGTACGGAATGGCGGAGCCCCGGTCAACATGTGATAGATCAGCGCGCCCAAAGCGTAGACGTCCCAGCGTGCGTCGGGAACGGCTCGCAGGTCTGCCTGCTCAGGCGCCATATAGTACAGCGTGCCGAGTGCGTGGCTGTGTTCGTCGGCAAGTCGCGATTGTCCGAAGTCGCATAACCTCGGTTCGAAATCCTGATCAAGAAGAATGTTTGCTGGCTTCAGATCGCAATGCAGAATTCCGCTACCGTGAGCATGAACGAGTGCCTGACAGATCCGCGTTGCGATCCGAATGGCATCGCTTGTTGCCAGTGGCCCGTTTCCAAGGCGCGAGGCCAGCGAGCCGTTTTCCAGGTATTCCATCACGTAGTATGGGGGATCATGATCCCAGCCGACTGCCAGCAATCCTACGATGCTGCGCGACGTGTAGAGAACAGCCAGCTTTTCGACTTCACGTCCCAGCAGTGACCAGTCGACGCCACGACGATGCGTGTAGAACTTGATGGCGACGTGCTTTCCAGTGTTCTGTTCGCGCGCCAGCCAGACTGATCCGTACTTTCCCTCACCGATCGGTTTCAGGATCCTGTAGCCGGGGACCGCCGCCGGAGGCGCCCCCGCCAGCGCACTCTGTTCCCGCGCCAGTTCAAGTGACTCGACATCCTGAGTCAATGTGTCGTCGATTGGCCCTTTTTCAGCCTCAGTCCCCGATACCTCGCGCGCGCCATGCACAGCCGTCGATTCCTTCCGGACGTCTCGATTAGGTCAAGAATTCGCCCATCACTCTACGCGAGACGCACAAGGATTGTCGACCGTTCCAGTGATTCGGCAATTCGCCAAAGTTTTCAGCAGCAGGTGATCGAAGTGAAGACTTCAACATTGCCGCGCATTCATCACACCAAACCGGGAATTGGATCTGCATTGGCCGCGGCGATCAACTCGCGAGGCAGACTTGGGTTCAGACGTACTTCACTGGGATCGGTCAAAGTCTGCAACATACTGGCGACGAGGTTCTTGATTCGGATCGGGTCCGTCGCAGGTTCACCTGCGTCACGACTCGATTGACCGATCACATGTCCGGGGCGAACGCCTCCACCAGACAGCATCAGTGGAGTGAGATTCCCCCAGTGATCGCGACCGCCATTTTTGTTGACGCGAGGTGTTCGCCCCATTTCACCTGTCGCCACGAGCATGATCTTGTCGCTCAAGCCACGGGCAGCCGTATCGTCGAGGAAAGCAGAGACGGCATGGTCGAGTGGAGGTCCCATGTAGCGCATCCCCTCTTCGACGGTTGCGTTGTTGACGTCGGCATGCATATCCCACACGAAACTGGTCGTGACCGTGACAAATCCGCAACCCGCTTCACACAGTCGCCGTGCCAGCAACAAGAGCTTGCCGAGGGCCTTGGCGTTGTCCACATAGTGGTTGTAATTGTTCCATTTCTTGTTGATCTGATCCGGGCGAACCAGCGGCGCAGTGTCGTACCGGGCGATGGTAGCGGGATCTTCTTTTGAAAGATCAAAGGCACCGGCAACTCCGCCGAGAAGCGTGCTGAATGCCTGCTCTCGCAGCGGATCGACGCTCTCGTACCGTCCTTGTTCGTCCAGGCGAAACCGCTGACGATCCAATTCAGAAAGCAACGTGCGACGATCTCCGAGTCGATCGACGGGAACCCGCAATTCCAGATTCTTCTGCTGGTCCCCACCTGCTCCAGGCACGAACGGTGCAAGTCCAGCTCCCATTGAACCGACGGATTCAAACTTGCCAAAAGAATTGATCGCCGGTCCCGTCTTCGAATCCACCGATTGCGGGAACAACATGGCGTTGGTTGGCATGCCTGAGTCAGGGCGATTCGCACCCGCAACGCGAGCATACAAAGCCCCGACGTTCGCCCCTGCGGTCTCTTTGCAGACGACCGGCTTGATATCGTGATTTCCATCACCACTCATGTAAGAGCGGACGATACTCAATCGGTCAGCCCGCTGGGCAAGCAATGGAAATGAACTTCCGAACGTGATGCCAGGAATAGCAGTCTGGATTTCACCCGTGACACTGTGAACGCCCAGAGGAGCCGTCATCTTGGGATCAAATGTTTCGATCTGGCTGGGCCCGCCGTGAAGGAACAGCAGGATCACCGATTTGTTCGTGATCGGCAGGCCTCGCGTCGCCGCAAGACTATGGCTGGCAAACGGATTCACCGCGCCGAGCACTCCCGCACCGAAAGCCCCCACACGCAGCATTTCACGGCGGTGATAACGTCGATTGGAATCGAAGAGAGGTAGCATTCACTGAATTCCTGATCACGTTGACGATTCGGCCAGCGTTCCTTCACAAATGATCTTATCGACAAGAATGGATGCGTGCAATCACATCTCTCTTATTCTGTTTTCTCAAAACAAGATTCCCGGAATGCTGCAACCGATTGGTGTGCCGACCTTTAACTCGGTCCATGAAGGCCTGAATACTCGTCAATAACATCTCTGTTTTGCAGTGGGAGATTTCAGTGCCCAATGCCTTTTTGAAGCTGGGCGGGACGCAGGGTGGGACAAGTGGTGCTTCGCCGACTGGGTAACGTTAGGTAGGACGGACAATCATTCGTGACCGAGCCTTCTATCCCGCCCATGTGATTTCGGCACAACTACCCATCATTGGGTCGACGCGATAATCTGGCGGTTACTACCTTTGTCGATTTGTCGTCATCAGATTCAGAAATGGGAGACTTCGGTGTCTCGTACTTGCCTGGCTGTGTTAATTCTTGGAAATCTTGTCGTTGGATCTTTCTGCCAGGGAGCTGAAAGCCCGACGGGAGAACAGATCTACAAGCAACTCTGCGCATCGTGTCATGGGGCCAGTGGTGAAGGGGACAACAAACACTACCCGCAGCCACTGACGGGCGATCGATCAATCCTCGAACTGGCTGAGTACATCGACAAGACCATGCCTGAAAAGGCACCTGAGAAATGCGTCGGGGAAGATGCGCGGCGGGTGGCTGAGTACATACATGGAGCGTTCTATTCGCCGATCGCGCAGGCGAGAATCAAGCCGCCGCGGATCGAATTATCGCGGTTGACTGTTCGCCAGTATCGCCATTCTGTTGCCGACCTGATCGGAAGCTTTCGCGGTAACCAGCCCTGGTCATCCGCTCGCGGACTACGGGCAGAATACTTCAAGAATCGCCGCTACCAGAAAGCAGATCGAGTTATCGAACGGATCGATCCCGTCGTCAGCTTCGACTTTGGTGAAGGTGTGCCCGACCCGCAGATCAAGCCCGAGGAATTTGCCATCCGCTGGGAAGGCTCTCTCCTGGCTCCCGAGACTGGCGAATATGAACTCATCCTGTTGACCGAGAACGGCGCCCGTCTGTGGCTGAACGGCAATCGACGTCCGTTGATCGACGCCAACGTCAAGTCGGGGAAAAATGTCACAGAACGACGTGAATCCATCTTCCTGCTGGCAGGTCGAGCCTATCCGTTGCGTCTCGAAATGTTCAAATCCAAAGAGGCTAAGGAAAAGCGAGCATCGATCATTCTGAAGTGGAAACTGCCACACCGGATCGACGAAACAATTCCTCAGCGATTTTTTCTTCCTGACCGCACTCCGGAAACATTGATTGTTCAGACACCATTCCCGCCTGATGACCGCAGTATGGGGTACGAACGAGGAACCTCAGTTTCGAAAGCGTGGGAACAGGCCACGATCGACGGTGCCGTGGAAGTTGCAGCGGCGCTGGAAGAACAACTGGCAGATCTGACGGGGGCCAAGCGAGACGCCTCAGACCGCACTCAGAAATATCAGGCGTTTTGTGAGCGGTTCGCCGAACGAGCCTTTCGTCAAACGCTGACAGACGAACAGAAGAGGCTGTTTATTCAGCGTCAGTTTGATGAAGCCGCATCGCCTGAACTGGCAATCCAACGTGTCATCCTGCTGGTCCTTCAGTCGCCGCGATTCCTGTTTCCGGAACTGGGGACCGCAGGCGCACCAGATCATCAGATTGCCTCGCGACTGGCCTTGGCGCTCTGGGATTCGATTCCCGATGACCGACTGCGAAGCCTCGCGTCCGCAGGTCAACTGAAAATGCCAGAACAGGTTCGTTCCGAAGCGGCCCGGATGGTGACGGATTCACGAGCGAGAACAAAGCTACGCGAGTTTCTTCTGCAATGGCTCAAGGTCGATCACTTCACCGACATTTCCAAGGACTCGAAGTTGTATGCAGACTTCAAGCCTGTGATTGCTTCGGATCTGCGAACGTCACTGGATCTGTTCCTCGACGAGATCATAGAAAGCCCGAATGCAGACTACCGACAGTTGTTGCTTTCGGATTCCCTTTATCTGAATGGAACTCTGGCGACGTTTTTTGGAATCGACTTGCCAGCCGACGCATTGTCGCCCGGCGAACCCGGTTTTCAAAAAGTCACTTCACGACCGGGGGAACGTGCAGGCGTTCTGACGCACCCGTATCTGATGGCTGGTTTTTCTTACACGTCTACGAGTTCACCAATTCATCGTGGAGTCTTCCTGGCTCGAAGCGTTTTGGGGCGAACACTACGTCCACCTCCAGAAGCGGTAGCTCCGTTGGCCCCGGATCTGCATGCAACTCTGACGACGCGCGAACGAGTCATTCTGCAAACCAAGCCAGAGTCATGTCAGTCGTGTCATTCTCTGATCAATCCGCTCGGCTTCACTCTTGAACATTTTGATGCAGTCGGGCGTTTTCGTGATGTTGAGCAAGGGAAGCCGATTGATGCGACTGGAACCTATGTCACAAGAACAGGGCAGCGGAAAACGTTTGAAAACCTCAACCAACTGGCAGATTTTCTGGCAGGTTCCGAGGAAACTCATGGGGCATTCGTTGACCAGTTATTTCACAATCTGATCAAACAACCAATCCGTGCCCATGGATTGCAGACACCGGATGACCTTCGTAGCTCGTTCGCGAAAAGCCAATTGAATGTTCGCGAACTGATGATCGAAATTGCAGTTCGTGCTGCGATGGCCAGTACGCATAGCGTGACAGCGGAAAAGTGATGTCAGGTCGCTGCCGTTTGATGCCCATGGGATGCGACACTTAATCAAACGGGATGCTCATGAAAAGAAAAAACGCCGGTTGGTCAGGGCAACCGGCGTCTCAAACGATCATTGGTGCGCGTCTAACTCACGTTCGACGCGACGCGGAAGTGCGACCCGCACTAGTATCGGCCACCGCCGCCCCCACCACCGTATCCTCCTCCCCCGCCGCCTCCGTAACCACCACCTCCGCCCCCGCCTCCATATCCACCGGGACGTCGGCCGCCACCACCACCGCCACCGGGACGTTCTTCACGAGGACGTGCTTCATTGACCGTCAAGGTGCGACCCTGGAACGATGCTCCGTTCATTCCTTCAACGGCAGCTTCGCCACCGTCAGACATTTCGATGAATCCGAACCCGCGCGAACGACCTGTTTCGCGGTCCGTCACGACTTGTGCACGTGCTACAGTGCCGAACTGCGAAAAAGCTTCTCGCAGATCATCAGCCGTTGTGCCGTACGGCAGATTCCCGACATAGAGATTCTTAACCATAATCACCCTTTGCGAACCCAATTGGTTCTCTTCGAAATCGTACGAATGTAAACATGCCCGAACGGGCGAAGGAAGAGGGGACTCATCGCAAACCTGGCCATCTCGACGTTCAATACATACCCGGTCGCATCCCTCCTGACAGGTAGCAACCAGCCTCGAAACCTCGACGCTGTCCATCGTTCTGGAGTGAAAACCCCAGAGCGAGTTTCGTTCGTCGTCTTCCTGCATCTCCGGCCCGCACCGGATTGCTAAAATACTTGTAACCAGACGAATTCAAAATCGCCATACAAAAGACAACTGATCTGTTCAGTTTTTCGACATGTTGTCCCCTGGCCAATTCCGAGCACTTCGAGCAGCCATTCGCCATTTGAAAGCCGAAATATCGCGAACTGATGAGTTCCTTCCTGTGAGCGGAAGTGTGTCGATGTCTGGAAATCAAACAGCTCGCCAGCGATTCCAGTAAAGGCTTTTTGATCATCTGCACTGAAGATCTTTGTTCCACAGTTCTCGGTTTTGAGACCTGACAACAATCGTTAAGCAGCAAGTCTTTCACATTGGCCAGTGATGTTTAATGAGATCTCTTCTCAGTTCATCCAGGCTGAAATCTGTTTCTCGTCGACGTATCATGGCACCCGTCACCGATCTCCCTCAGGAAAACTCAATGACCCGGAAACTGCTCACCACCACTGTGATTCTGTCTGTTCTGATCAACATGTCATATGCGGCGGAACCAGCCAAACAGCGATTCGATCTTTCCCGACGGGCCAGCGAAATCGATTCGCGTACGAAGGAGCATCCTGAGATCGGATTTGTTTTCAAGGACGACAAAGGGAAGGTGCTCGACCTGCAACATGCCGTTGTCGACACCCGAGTTCCCCAGCAAGGTAAGCTGGTGATCTGGCTGATGGATCATAATGCCGGGTTATTTGAACGGATTTCCGGCTATGGCCTTCATGGCATACAGGTCAGTTATGCGAATCGATGGTTTTCAGGACTGACCAAAGAGCAACTGAACGATGGTCAAAGTCTCGGCAAAATTCGACTCGAAGCAGCCACGGGTGAAGACCACAGCCCGATCGTTTCAATCCCCAAACCCGATGGCATGTCGGAACGAGCTTTCCAGTTTGTGAAATGGTTGTCGAAAGAAAATCCCCAGGGGAAGTGGCAACAGTTTATCGCCGCGGATGGAAAGGGACTGAACTGGAACAAGGTCATCCTGGCAGGAATTTCTCACGGAAGTACGACCGCCGCACGATTTGCCATTCATCAGAAGGTCGATCGAGTCGTGATGTTCTCCGGGCCACGAGACAACACAGAAACATGGCAGGGACTCCCTTCGGCCACTCCATCAAACCGATTCTTTGGCTTTACGCATGTCCTGGATGGCGGATGGACAGCCGACCATTACTGCCGCTCGTGGCAACTACTGAAACTGCAGGAATACGGTCCGATCGTCAACGTCGATGAAACCAAGCCACCATTCGGAAACACGCGTCGGCTGATTACGACGAGTGATGTCAAGAACGACGCCAACCGAGCTCATACCACGGTCGTACCTGGGGGCTCCGCAGGAAAAGATGCCGCAGGGAAATTCATTCACGAAGCCGTCTGGAAATACATGTTCACTCATCCCGTCGATCAGGTCGGCCCTTCCGTTCCGGTCGACCCGGATTGCAAGATGGACCAGCGGAAATAGGGACGACAGGAATGACAGGATTGCGCGACGGTATCACGGCTTCACTTCTGATTTCCTGACGAGGAACTTTAAGACAGGCAGTTGTCCGTCAGGCTGCCGAGGCGCTGTGATCTCGGCTTCATCAAGACTGACGAAGTCACTATCTGTCAGGCGGACATCCGAAGTAAATGAGTTTCCGCTCAACTCGCATTTTGCCATTTCGATCGAAATGATGCCCCGAGGCGCCCCGTAACTGAGATTATTGACGAGTTTGTGTCCCGTACCATCGACGTCGGTTCGATTGTCTGCAAGTCGTCCCAGCATGTTGTAGTTGGCACTGTTTCGAAAAGCGCGATTGCCAATCCAGTCGCATCCGCCAGGGTGGTGATTGGCGTAAAACCCACTGCTTTTGTTACCGACTGCGATACACGAATGAACGATATGGCGTGGAATCGGATTCGGAAGATGCCTTGCTTCAAGTGATCCATATCCCCCTGCCTTGAATCCATTACCATCGGCAAGCTTCTTTCCTTCCCGAGAAAGTCCATTATAGGCCGCCCAGCAGTTTTCGAACGTCACGGCTTCGTGAGCACTGATGCAGTCGAATCCGTCATCGCTGTTGAACCATGCACGACAGCCACGAAAGACATTGCCCACACTCCCTTTCGTCGGATGACAGCCGAAACCGTCGACGTTTCCTCCTTTTCCATCTTCGGACACTTGATCCCAGTTGTTCCAGGCATCGCAGTTCAGGAACAGGTTGTCAGACCCGCGGACGAGATAGATACCAATGGCCTGGCCATCATGCATTCGCAGTCTTTCAAAGACATTGTGGCTCCCCTGGCTTTCAAAGCAGATCGATTGAGTGTGCGTCTTGATGGTGACCTGCACCCCGGTGACTTCAATCCCCTGCAATCTGAGCCATGAGCCGCTGACATAGAATGCCGTCACACGCTGACGAAGCGGCTTTGCCTCAGAGCAGTCGAAAACTGGAGTTTCGTCCAGATAGGCTCGATACGTGATGGGCTTGTCGGGTGTGCCGTCCTTGTCGAGTTCAATCAGACGAGCAAAGAGGCCGCGACGGCGTGGCGACTGAGTTTCCGTCAGCCGATAGGTGCCACCTCTCAGGTAGACCGTATCACCAGGAGATGCTGCTTTTTGAGCTCGTGGTACCGTCGCAAATGGAGCATCGATTGAACCATTCGCCTCATCGTTTCCCGTCGGCGAAACGAACCAGGACTCGCCTGCCACTGCGGGTACAGACAATACCCACAGGACGCAGATGTACCCTATGAAAAAGCTTCGGTTCACGGGTCAAATCAATTCGGAAATTGGCTTGGCCGCGTCTTCCACCAGATACTGTGGACGTCCATTCAAGTCCTGAATCGTCGCGTGTGATGCATCGATGCCGAGGTTATGGAACAGCGTCGAATAGATCTCGCCGAACGTGACAGGACGAGCGACAGCTTCACCAGCCAGACGATCGGTGGCGCCAATCACCTGACCATGCTTCATGCCCCCTCCTGCCAGCAATGCGCAGTTCACTTGCGGCCAGTGATCGCGACCGACCTGGGCACTGATTTTGGGAGTTCGTCCGAATTCACCCGCGATCAGGACCGAGCAATCTTGATCGAGTCCTCGCTGATGAAGGTCTTCGATCAACGCACTGACACACTTGTCGAAGACCGGGAAGTCTTCTTCTTCACGCAGGAAGATCGAGTTGTTGGCACGTCCTTCGGCATTGAGACCACCGTGCCAGTCCCACTTGCTGTAGTTGAGCGTGACAACGCGGGCCCCGGCTTCGATCAGGCGACGAGCCATCAACAGGCTTTGAGGCACTCGCGGAGCCCCATTGCCGTCCATGAAGATTTTAGGGTCACCCGTGCCATACCGAGCGACAATTTTTGGATCCTCCTTCGACAGGTCGAGCGCCTCGGCCAATCGGGATGAGGTCAATAGTCCCATCGCCTGCTCAGAGAAATGGTCCATCCCTTCCATCATTCGAGTGTGATCAGCATCACGTCGGAACTGATCGAAGCTGCGCATCAGCGATCGGCGGTCTCCCAGACGTTCAAGAGTGACCCCGTTCAGAACCATGTCACTGCGCGTCGGTCCCATGGGACGGAATGGTGACTGGGCTGCGCCGAGGAAGCCGGGGCCGGGTTCGTTGTAGGGGCCGTGAGTACATTGGTAGCAGAGGCTGATAAATGGTGGTGTGGCGACGTTGGCGGGGCCCAACACTTTGGAAACCATCGACCCGAACTGGGGCCACCCGCCCGATGGTTTCGGGTTTTTGGGATGATGACCGTTGAAAACCTGGATCGCATCGTGATCGGCCTGGTTGCCGACGAGGGAACGAATGACCGAGAATTTGTCAGCCATCCCTGCCAGAAGCGGAAACGCTTCGCAGATTTCAAAACCGGGGACGTTGGTCGCGATGGGACGCCATGGTCCCGCGACTTCGCGAGGAGCCTGGGGCTTCAGGTCAAACATGTCCTGATGCGGCGGGCCACCGACCAGGTAAATCATGATCACTGATTTGACGGAATTCCGGCTGCCTGAACTGGATTCAGCCCGCAGTAATTGCGGCAGCGTCAGGCCACCCAGGCCAAGTGTTCCAATCTGCAGAAAGTTTCGACGACTCAAGCGGTCACAGAACGAACCGTTGTCTGGTCGGCCTTGTACTGTCAGCATGAAACAACTCTCCTGAAGCCATTGCTGGGATTAGAGTTTGCGATCACATGGCAATCGGCGCACAGGCAGCGCCAACCGCAAGGCGGCAGTATATCAATGAATCGGCATGCGTTCGATGCCAAGTCCGCATTTTTTGCCGTATTCTGTGGAAGTACGAAGGAGGCCTGACGAACGGAACGAGGGCACCCCGAACAGTGACGAACGGCAACAGTTGCCGCCATCATTCGGCATCCGCTGCCGATGGAGCGGAAATTACGGCTGCAGGGCTCGTGTCGAATTCTCGAAAATGCCGATTGCACTTTCGTGGGTCGCGGACGTCCGTCAAGATTCAGGACCATCCACGGCGCGGAGCGGATGACCGATGCTTTCGGGAAAAATCCGCGCGAATCACCACTCAAGGAAGAGTGAATGAGTTCCATGCATCGCTTTCAGCAAGATCTCATCTCGAGACACGAAGGAATCATTCGTCGGCAGTTTCTGGCCCAACTGGGGCTGACCGCGACCGCAGTCCTGGGAATTGCCCACTGCGGATGTCGACAAACCCCCATTACCAACCGTCGTCAACTGACGCTGGTGCCTGAAACTCAGGAACAGCAGATGGGACTGACGGCGTTTGAGGATATTCGCAAGAAGAACACTCTTTCCACGAACAAATCGTACGTAGAAATTGTGCAGCGCGTCGGTCAGCGACTGGCGGCTGTTTCCCAACGTGAAGACTACGAATGGGAATTCGCCGTGATTGCGGACAAAACACAAAATGCGTTTTGCCTGCCGGGCGGAAAGGTCGCTTTCTACGAAGGGATTATCCCGGTCTGCGCCAACGAAGCGGGCGTTGCCGTCGTGATGTCTCACGAAATCTCTCACGCTCTGGCCCGGCATGGCGGTGAGCGGATGAGTCAGCAGATGGTGGAAGAAAAAGTCGGAACAGGTGGCATCGCGCTGGCGAAATACATGGGCGTGAAAATGACGGCGGACCAGGAGAAGCTGGCCTTGAATGCCTACAACGTTGGTGCCGAATACGGCGTCATGTTGCCATTCAGCCGTTTCCATGAAACAGAAGCCGATGAAATGGGAATTCATCTGATGGCCAAGGCTGGTTACGACCCCAGCGAAGCTCCCAAATTCTGGCAACGCTTCAGCGGAGCAAAAAAGGGTGGGCCGCAGACCCCGTGGTACGCATCAACTCACCCCTCCGACGAAACTCGAGAAGAAAACCTCGCGAAAATCCTTCCCGAAGCGCTCCATGAGTACGAAGGGGCCGCAACGAAATATGGTGTTGGCGTCGCTGTGTCATAAGGATTGTGCTTGCAGGAGAGTCCTTTCATGAACGTCGAATACCTGAATCCCAAGCAACTCTGTCCCACCTACGGGTGGACGCATGTCGCAACTGTCACCGGTGGCAAGACGGTCTACATTTCCGGACAAGTCGGGATCAATGAGCGGGGCGAAGTCGTTGGGAAAGGTGACCTGAAACTTCAGACAGAACAAGCGTTTCGCAATATCGAATTCGCACTGGCTGCCGTCGGTACGACATTTCAAAACGTCGTGAAAACGAGCCTGTTCGTAGTCGGTCTGCGTCCCGAGCACGTCCCGATTCTGCGAGAAGTCCGAAGTCGCTTCGTTTCGGCGGATACCCCGCCCGTCAGCACGCTCGTGGGTGTGTCAGCACTCGTCGGCCCCGACTGGCTGATCGAGATCGAAGCGGTGGCTGTCATTCCTGAGTGATGCTCTGTTTCGATGATCCAGACGAATTCACTGACCAGCGGTCTACTTTTCCGATTCGGAAATGATGGAATTGCTGTCAAAGCCATCAGCAGCTTTCGAAGTGACGACGCTTGGTCGTGCTTTAGCTGGCAGGCAGTTTTTGACGATAAACCGTATGACGAAGATCTGTACATGGGTGATGCGCCGGGAGTGAGACAATTCCGCTCCTGCCCAACTCTCGCATCATGGTGGCCGCCGACGCTCCTCTGAGCGTTGCCAGAATCGTGCCCTCGATTTCTTTCGAAACGAGGTCAAACCATGCAATTCGACGATACCCCGCTGGAACCCGGTCGTTCGTATTTCTATCGAATCGAGGCCGCTGAGCGACGAATCAAGGTCCGAAGCATCCGCAATCGACTTGGTCGCTGGTTTGTGACTGGAGTTGATCTCGACCAGCAAACCGCATGCACTCTTTGGATCGATAATGTCCAGGCGCTTCGCCCTGTACACGCGGGTTAATCCGTCCCGTAGGTCAGGCTGTGCCTGACGTAATAACAGATGTGGCTATTGGTTTGTCGAATCTGAAACGGGGTTTCAATGTGATGGGAGGGCGAAGCGGCGAGGCTCCCGCCGAGTCGCTATGTCGATGTGCGCCAACTCCCTAAACGGCTCAGCAGGAGCTTCGCCGCTTCGCCCTCCCGATCATCAGCCCCCGTTTTAGCTCGGTACGCCGGGGGCACGCTGAACCTCTGTCAGGCACAGCCTGACCTACTTTTGCCGGGTGGCACGGATTCATCAGCCCAGCCAGGACTTTCTGGCAGGCACGAAATTTTGCAATGTCACGGATTCCTCGTAACAACGCGTTTCGGAAAATGGCGCAGATCCAATACGATTCGCTTCGAGATTTAACCCGATGCGGGAATGCCCCGCAGCCAGTTTAAAGATGCTCGCAAGAAACCTGAGAAGCTCTTGAATGAAGGATCGTAATGGAAAACAGACTAAATGATCTCCAAAGGCAACTCGCAGAAATCGGAGCAACGGCTTCCGTGCGGGGAGCGGGAGCTGCAAAATATGTTTTCGCTGAACAGAATGGGAGGGCTATCGAAGCATCGCTGAGGAATAATGATTGGTGGATTGAGTTCTGGGAAGCTGATGATGACGAAGACGCTGCTCCAGTGGACGAGCGAACTGTAACTGTCGATAGTTTGGCTTTTCGGGAATCGGCGGCATGGTTAGCGGATTCGTCAGAAGGATTACCGAGGGGTTCTTCTCGTTGAGCCACAAGGCCTCTCGCATTGCCAATTGAGAATCCACGAATTGGGAAATCTGCTTTGACGAGGGGATAAACAACTGTGAGCGAGAGTCAAGACATTTTCATACGCGGGATGGCCTGTTACTTTTTTAATTGTCAGGCGACAGAGACCAAATCGCGATTTCACCACTCGACACTCGCGCTACTGAAGA
Organism: uncultured Schlesneria sp.; assembly: GCA_963977965.1. GTDB lineage: Bacteria > Planctomycetota > Planctomycetia > Planctomycetales > Planctomycetaceae > Schlesneria. The sequence goes on along the minus strand of CAXBSB010000076.1, from coordinate 2,953 downwards.
GTCTTGGTGTTGAGTTTTTCAAGACGGGGCCGTACCCATCTCCTGTCGATCCACATCCAGAGGGCGAACTGGAATCTGATGGACGACTGATTGCATTCATAATTGCTTCGCACGCGCTTCTTGAACCGAAGAACGCCTCTTGGAAAAGCCAAGGACTCTTTCGAAGCGATTACAGCACGGGCATTGAATCTGAATCATTTCAAATCAGCACAGCACCGATCCCCGCAAACATCCCAGATGACTATAACGCGGCACTTCAAGAAATGGCTCTGGGACGGCGTGAGTTTCTGAGATTTATCATCCCACATGTGAAGCCACGCCTGGCATTCGCTGATTATGTGTGGGGTAGCGGAGTACAGGATCGTCATATTGCGGCCGCCGATCTGCGTCGCCTGTTTTGGGTGACGTATTTCGGCCCCAATTATGTCGAACACCATGGGATTGATTTCTTCAGGAACATCCCCGCCTGGTCCGTCGAAGAACTCGATGGCGGTGTGCTCGTCACCGTCACCGAAACGTTTCTCGACTTCGCTGAAAATGAGCCCAGGCAGACGTTGAAATACTTGAAACAGAAATTCAAAAACATTCGCCCGAATCGCTTCAAGATTGATCCTGCATTTTGAATCCCGAATCGATGGCCTTGGCCAATTGCCAATTCGAAATTGATCTGTCGCCGGATTCTGCGAAGTCCCGTAGTCCCGTAGGTCAGGCTGTGCCTGACGCAATAGCAGATGCGGCGTAGGCTTTACGTTGAACTTCCGTCAGGCACAGCCTGACCTACGTCTGTTGTGTGGCACGTCCCTGAGTCTTCGAAGGGCGTGGAAATTCACCAAAGACCACGCCCATCCCAAAGCGTCTGGGCGTGCCACCCGACCTGCTGAGCGACATTGGACTTTCGCACGAGCCTGGTTACATTCGCAGGTGAGACATCGCTCGACGAAAAGATTGAAGGCAGATCGAGTCTGATTCCAACGGAATAACCATATTCAACGGGAACGAAAGGAAATCAGATGTTCGTGCTGAGAGTCAGGAATCGCGTGAACAGGCGATTCCGTTCGCTGACGCAAATCTCGCGCGGATTGACGCGTCTTGAAGTTCTGCTCGTATTCAGCGTGATCTTGCTGAACGCAGCGATTCTCCTGCCGTTTATGCAACAAGCACGTGAGGCTGCACGACGAAGCGAGTGCAAACGAAATCTCAATCAGATCGGGCTTGCGATCTCGAATTATGTCGACGTTTACGAGTGTTTCCCTGCTGGTTTTGACGTCAGCTCTGAGGGAATCTATCCAGGTTGGGGATGGAATCTCAAGATTCTACCGCAACTGAACGCCGCAGATCTGTATGCCCGGATTGAACCACATCTCGCTGCCGGGATTCACGGTCTACCAGAGATCCCTGAATTTGAGCGGCGATGGTCAATACTGAGTTGCCCATCGAATCCTGGGTCCGAAACGGTTCCCCACGCGATGATTGTCAGCACCAAGGTTGTCGACGGAAATGTCCATGCTGCGTCAGAGGATTGGCAAAGTCGACTTCCCATTTCCAGCTACTTCGGCAACGCGGGCTACTTGCAACTGGAAGCTGGCGGCATTCAGTACAACGCAGCCGGTATACCAACTTCGGTCATTCCGCTCGTCAACGCAGGAAGTCTGGGACATTTTGGAACGAATCGATCTGTAGAGAACCAGTATTGCGATCAAGAGAATTTTGGTGGATTTTTTGGTCAGAACAGCCATGTCTTACTACGAAACGTCATCGATGGGACGAGTAACGCGTTCATGCTGGGTGAGCGATACTCCCCTTTGGACAGCTCAGCCAGTGCTGTCGGGTATGGAACTTGGCTGGGTGTCCCCGACTGTACGCGCGCTCAGGGGTTGGCGATGGCACTGGGCGATGCGAGTGTACGAATCAATATTGGAATGCCATTGCGCGAATCGACGACTGGCTTTGGCAGCATGCACACTGGTGGTGCGTTCTTCGTATTCGGCGATGGAAACGTGCGATTCATCTCGCAAAAGATTGATATCGCAGTGTTTCGGAACTTGTCGGTGATTGACGATTCCAAACGTTGAAAGAAACTCTCATGTCACGATTGCAGGCGATTTGGTCGTTAGCTGTCCTGATCAGTTTGACGAACGCCGTACACGGCGATATTTCAGGTGTGCGCCGTCACCTGCCGAAGCCTCCCCTGATGGCGCCAGTGCAGGTTGTGGAGGGTATTGTCGACGACAATGACCCGAACGTGGTGGCGAAGATCGTTATTCCCAGCAGTCTGCTGCCCGAATTGAATGATGCATCGCACAAAGTGCAAGATCCGAAAGATTTCAGCACTTTCCGAACGATCATTACGGGGCTGTTGTTGACAGCCTTCGCCATCAGTCTCATGTTTGTCGGTAAAACGAATCCGCATTGGAAAAAGGGAGTGGCTGGCCTGATCGTTTGCATCCTGCTCGTCTCGCTGGTGCTTCTGATGAATTTCTTTTTCCCCGCGAAAGTGATCGCTCCAGTTCCATCCAACCCTAAACAGAGGATTGTGATTGAAGTCCAGGAGGATGGGCACGAAGTGATCCTGGTCCTGCCGAGAGGCAATTAAGTTCAGCCCGCAACATCGTTCTGCGATGCGACCATGGAGAGGACTGGGATGTCTGGACTCGCGAGACACGATGACGCATCGGCTCATGCCATCGCAACGGAATCTCCATCGCTGGTATTGATGGCGGTCCCGACTGTCATCATTGTCGGCTGTGCGACCGTCGCAGTCATGGCGCCAATTAGTGTTTCCATTGCTGCTGTATTTCTATTTGCAGGTCCGCACAACTGGATGGAAGCTCGCTATTTTCTGACGCGCATGCCAGCGCGCTGGGGAAGCTTGGCTCCTTATTTTACATTGGGGCTGATCGGCTCTTTATTTCTCACTGCGATGTTTGTCGCACTTCCCTCGCTGGCCGGAACC
>CAXBSB010000075.1:0-30690 GCA_963977965.1 uncultured Schlesneria sp. | reverse complement strand
CTACAATACGCAGTTTCACTCGGCAACCTCGACGACTCTTCGCTATCCTCGGCATGGTGAATTAGGCGAAGGCCTTGCACCGCCAATCAGTGCCATCGCCTGCGATTTTTCGATTTTGGAGAAAGAGTCGATAGTCTTCGGCAAACTCGAACAAATTCGAGATATCAGATGTGAGCCAATGGCAAAAACGCAACCGCCCGGCCTGAATAAGCCGGGCGGTCGCGTTCTGTTTTTCCGTGATCTTTTCGCCGGATCAGGCGGCGGCAGAATCGTCCAGAGGTCGCAGGCCGGTTTCGCCTCGCACGACTTCCGGAGTCAGCACGTACTTCTTGCCAGCGGCTTGATCGGGAAGTTCGTACATGACTTCGAACATCGATTCTTCGACAACCGAGCGAAGGCCGCGAGCGCCGGTATCCTTGGCCTTGGCGATTCGGGCAATTTCCCGTAGGGCTTCTGGCGTGAATTCCAGTTCGGCATTTTCCATCTGGAAGAACTTCTGGTACTGCTTGACCAGCGAATTCTTGGGTTCCATCAGGATTCGAACCAGGTCTTCTTCTTCCAGCGGAGCCAGGGCACTGATGACTGGCAGTCGGCCGACCAGTTCGGGAATCATCCCGTATTCGATGATGTCATCGGTCGATGCCTGGGCCAGTAATTTGCCATTGCGAGCCTTATTGTGGTCTTCGACGGCCTGAGCACCGAAACCAATCGTTCGCTTGCCCATTCGCTTGGCGATGATGTCTTCGAGGCCTACAAACGTCCCGCCACATATGAACAGGATGTTGGTGGTATCAATCTGAATGTACTGCTGTTCGGGATGCTTCCGTCCTCCTTGAGGAGGAACGTTGGCAACAGTCCCTTCGAGCATCTTCAGCAGTGCCTGCTGAACACCTTCGCCCGATACGTCGCGAGTGATCGAGACGTTCTGTGACGTCTTGCCGATCTTGTCAATTTCGTCGATGAAGACAATCCCTCGCTGAGCGACTTCGATATCGAAATCGGCTGCATGCAGCAGCTTCAGCAACAGGTTTTCGACGTCTTCGCCAACATAACCCGCTTCGGTCAGAGTGGTGGCATCGCCAATCGCGAATGGCACCTGAAGCAGACGTGCCAGCGTGCGTGCCATCAACGTCTTGCCCGAACCGGTTGGGCCGATCAGCAGGATGTTTGACTTTTCGATTTCGACATCGTTTTCGGTGTCGGAAGCCGCCGTCAAACGCTTGTAGTGGTTGTGAACAGCCACGGACAGGATCTTCTTGGTCCGTTCCTGTCCGATCACGTACTGGTTCAAGTGTTCCGTGATTTCGCGTGGGCTTGGAACGCGGCTGAAGAGCTTCGTGGAAGTCCCACGACGCTTCCGTTCCTGGTCCAGGATATTCTGGCACAGCTCGATGCACTCACCGCAGATGTAGACCTCATCAGGCCCCTCAACGAGCGGACCGACTTCCCGGTAGCTCTTGCGGCAGAATGAACAGTTGGCGTTTTTTTTGCCGGTCGCCCCACGTTTTCCGGCGGATGACATGAAATCGCGTCCCGAGGCCATTGGCTTTCCTTCAACGCTGCCGATTGGGTTTCGTCGGTGAGTAACTCATTGATGAAAGCAAGCGGCACGTCCTTGGCCCTGCAAACATTCGTAAATCCTGTTCAGGATCTTCCCGAACTTCTGATCCCGAACTCCTGTCACATCTCACTTTGCCGAATTCTGGTTCGGCGATTCGTCCGTCGTACTTGATCTTTCGCTTTCGCTGCCGTCGCTACCGGTTTCCCCGGTCTTTTCGGTGCTACATTCCTGTTGAACACCCGCTCTGGCAGCTTCTGCCGATTGTCTACTCGTGACTGAGGTTACGCTCATTCGAGCCCCCGCCTCGTGCGCCAATCGGCTCTTAATCAATCGGTACTCTTCTTCTGTCAACTCACCCTGCTGACGCAATTCACGAAACTGAGTCAGCATTTCAAGTTCGTTACCGGTACGACCGGAATCTTCGCGAAACCGTGCTCGCAAATAAAAGACCAACCAGATGGAGATTCCGGTAAGGAATGCCCCCACGACCATGGTCACGGGGGAAAACACCTTCCCGTATTGGTTGAACAAATCCCAGTTTACTTCCACAGCCAGCATGGCTTATCCCCGTGTTCACCGAACAATCTGATGTCGCCAATCGTTTCAACATCATCAGGGTGGCCATTATTTGCTGCTTCCGGAAACTGAGCAAGCTGGTTTCCATGCGATTGCACAGTTCGCGTTGATCGCAGTTCGCTCACCTGTTTGAGGTTGTACCTGCCACAAGCGGGCGAATTGCACAGCAGCGAATCTAAGCACGCAGCGTGCCGTTCGTGATTTATCAGCGCGGAACGAGCGAAATTCGGATCGAGCAGTTCCGAAGGCAGGTGATAGTGGCATCTTTTGCAGTTGAGCGAGGTTGTCATGAACAGCCGGGATCATGCCCAATTGCAGACTTTGCCTTGAAGATTGTAGCCGTTACAGAAACTCACGGAATTGTTCAAACCGCTGGCAGACGGCATCGACAATCGCTGATTACTGGCTTCGAGAGCAATCCACGCGTCGCCTTCAACTCTTGGTCCCCTCGACAATTCGCCCTGGTGCAATTGTCTCTTGGATCGGTGCGTGAAATCACCATCGATGTTTAGCGACTTGTCCTCGAACTCGGTTCAGCGTCGATCTGACAACCTGACCGGAAGCGATCGCACAGGCTTTCAACCAACGTGAGATTGCCTTTGGCTCACTGCTGGACGTGTACCTGAACCCGCGATCCGACAGGAAGCTTCGGCCAGAGTTTTCCTGCGGGCTCAATTTTTACTTCTACTTGAGAATCTGCAGACGACACTCGCTGATCGGCGGGAATTGCGTGCGGAGGAATCGCCGCAACGAGTCCGATTCGATTCTGGCGTCCTGGGAACATCAGCTCGACCTTTGTACCCGAGCGAAGTTTCGTCGCTGCAGAAGTCGGGATGCAAGCCACCAGGTGCCGTCGCTCATCATCAAGGAGCTCGACGATGATACTTCCCGCATTAACGAGATCCCCGGTCCGATGATGGATTGTTCCGACGATTCCATGTGCAGGGCTGATCACCGTCAGGGCATCGCGTTGCTTTTCGAGTCCCGCGAGTTCGTCGCGTGCCCCCGCAATCCGAGTTTCAATCAGATCGACACCTGCGGAGACCCGTACTTTTTCCGGTAAATCCTTTTCGAGGTTGCGCAGACGATCTAACTGTTTCTCACAAAGAGCAAGTTGAGCTGTCGCCGCTTCGGCAGCAATTGCAGCGGCGTCTTCTCGCAGAATTGCTTGGAGCTTTCGTTCGTCAGAGAACGGAGAATCCAGGATCACCGTTTTAATGGGAAGACCCGCATCAGCCAGATCAGGTCCTTTGCGCTCACCTTGCAGTCTCTGCAGATGATCTTGCCAGGCGAGTTGCTCCACCTGTTTTGCGGTCTGTTCTTGAGTGACGTTGGAGACTTTGAGTTCTGTCTGGAAGATCTCGCCGTTCAGTTCGCGCTTTCGCCATTCGAGTTCGACGTCGGCAGTGGCCTTTGCCTGCTTCAATTCCGCTTCGAGTTCCACCAGTTCACGCTGTTTCTGCACAATCTGCGAAGTGAGTCGTTCATCGCTTAGTTGCAACAGTTTGTCCCCCGGAACAACTCGCTGTCCGGGAACCAGCAGAATTTCCTGAATGCGAGCTGATCGCTCGGCCGTGATACTGGTGGCACGCGACTGAAGCGAACCGCCATAAGAAATGGAGCCACGGACTTCCAGCCATTTGGCAACGCCCATTCCAGCCGCCAGTGATGCTGCACACAGCATCAACAGCCGCCGCCGTGAAGCAACTGTTTTCGCAGGACTCGTGGCAGAACCAGCCGGAATATCCATGGAACTCATACTGCATCCGTCACAGATCGTGGAATTCGTGCAACCTCCTTATTCGAATCGGCAGACGCACCCCGCCGGGATTGGTCCGAGTCGGGTCGTCACGACGTGAACGCGCGAACCAACAGTTACAATCGGTACCTTTAGTACAAGTTCACATTCGGACTTATCGAAACGGCCACAATCACTTTGAACTTTGCGGTCGGCAGTTTCTGCGGACGCCGTGACCGCTCCTCTGAAGCCACCCGTCTCAACTGGATTGGCCGGACAAAAAAGATTCCGAAATTCTTCCACGGGAACTGAATTTCACTTTTTTTCTATTTTTTTCCATCAAGGTCAAAAACTCGACCTACAGTTCAAATGGTCAGGCGGAAATTCCTTATCCCCTCGCCGTGACTGACTCAGGGAAGAGAAGAATGCAGACAACTCCATCAACAAAACGCCGACGCAACCGCAGCGGAAGTTCCGCTGTCGAAGTTGCTCTCACTTTGCCCATTTTCATCATGTTCCTCGCGGCACTGATGGAATTCGGTCATGTCTTTTTCGTTTCGCACATGCTGAAGGCTGCTGCGAAGGCGGGGGCTCGTTACGGAAGTTCGCCGGGTGTGACGACTGCTCAGTGCCAGGCCAAGGTTCAGCAGATTGTCAGTTCGTCCATCAACGTTGCCAAAGCAACCGTGTACGTCAAGGACGCGAGTGTGTTCGACACATCGACGGTCAATCCTTCGAACATCAATTACGCAACGCTTCCTGCTATCGAACTCAGTACGTCGGATCAGGGACGCCTGTTCATCGTCCGCGTGAGCGTCCCTTATGACCAGGTTGCCTTATTGCCCCCATACTGGGTCAAAGGTCGGACAGTGACCGGGCAGTCGGTCCTTCGTCACGAGTAACTCTGCCAAAACGGATGTGACAATGAGACTTCTTGTGAATTCATCAAATCAGCGGACCTCCAAAGGACTTCATCAGCAACGACGTCGCGGTGCCGCGACGGTCGAATTCGCGCTGATGGCACCGTTGTTCGTTGCATTGACGATGGGAACGATCCAGACGGGACTGGCAATCACAGCAGCACAAACGTTAACGACTGCCCTTCGCGAAGGGGGGCGAATCGCATCCATGGATTACACCAGTCGCCTGCTGCCTGGCCAGACGATCAACCAGAAGGTGATCCAGGACATCAAGAATTTTCTGCAGGCTGAAGGGATCGACTCAAGCAAGGTCACGATCACGATTACTGCCGCGGACGGGGTAAATGCAGGTTCGACGTTTGATTTGTCGAACAGTGCCAATCAACTTCAGTTATTCAAGATTCGTGCCGTGATTCCGTACTCTGCGGTTTCGTCTGTGACGTTTCTTCCCAATACGGCACAGACAATTTCAGCCTCAATTGTCTACCGCAAGGGAAAGAACACTCTCATTCAGTAACAACGATGACGCATCACGTCTGTGATGCAGACTGATTTTCAAGAACATTGTCTCCACCTGGAAGGTGGCCGCTGGCGACCGGATGCCGCTGTGTAAGGATGACTGCTATGCGTCGATACCTGAACAAAATTCCAGCCTGCTGGGCGGAGATGACCACGTCACGGCGTGGCGTTTTTCTGGTTGTTGGGGCCGTGACCATGGTCGCAGTGCTGGCATTTATGGCACTCGCCGTCGATATTGGTGTGGCTTCGTTGACGAAGTCGCAGATGCAGGCCGCTGTCGACTCGGCAGCCCTTGCTGGTGCCATGGAAATCACGAATGCACTCGCAAATGCCGGCACCAGCGTTGGCAATGTCTTCACGTATGCTCAGCAGCAGGCCAGGACGAAAGCCGCTTCGGTCGCTCAGTTGAACAACGTGTACGTGAACTCTTCAACAGACGTGTACTTCGGTCGCCGATACTATGACACGGCAACGGCCAAGTATTTAATCGACTGGAACGCCAATTCCAGTCAGACAAACGTCGTTAAGGTTGTCGCCCGTCGCGATAGCACCACGAAGACGGCACCTGATGCCAAAGTTCCTTCGCTGTTCGGAATTGGAACAGGGGGCACAACCATCCGGACGGAAGCTGTCGCATTCATCGATCCACGCGACATGGTGATCGTCCAAGACTTCTCTCGCTCAATGAATTTTGACAGTTACTTCACAGACGAAGTCGTCACCGGACTCACAAAAGCACAAATTGAAGATGCGCTGCTGATGGTCTGGAATGATTTGCAGCCGTTGACCCTGGGAACAATGACATACACTCCGCAGTATTTCACCCAGACGCAAACCAACACCAGCATTACTGCAGCAGTGACTTTCAAAGGGACGTCGGTTGCCGTGACGAGTACGACAGGGCTGAAAACTGTCAAGTTGACGTATTCAAATGGATCGACAACAACGTTCAACGTCAGCGGCACGACAACGAAAACAGGGACGTACACTGGAACGAGTAGAATTACGGCCGTGACGATCACTGCTTACAAAGTCGGTAGCACCAGTCAAACGGTAACGTTTTCAAACCACACGAACTCAGCGGCCAACGTCATGGCAGCGTTCGGCTTGACAACCAGCAATTACCCTTATGCCGGAGGAAGCTGGTCGGACTACGTCAACTACGTCCAGACGAGTACCGCTCTGCCGAACTATGGATACAATGATATGTTTGGAGGAATGACCTATCTTTGCTACATCATGAAGAATTACGCGGAACATTCCAACAACAAAGATTTGTGGAAGACACGTCACTATCCGTTCCAGGCCTGTAAAGATGGGCATCAGTTGCTGTGCGACTTCTTGACACAGCTTGGTTTTGATGACCGGTTGGGAATGGTGAGCTACGACACCAACCACCGAATGGAGACAACGCTGAACGACGCCAATCCTTTGTTCCCGAAAATCGACATCTCTGCCAGCCCAATGACAAAAGACTATGCCACGATTGCCAAATTGATGCAGTACAAACAAGCGGCATATTACAGCGACGCGACGAACATGGGTGGCGGAATGAAAGACGCAATTGCCATGCTGGATGCTTATAAACGCGATGGGTCGCGTCCAGCAATCATCCTGATGACGGATGGACATGCAAACACCATTGATGCGGGTGACAGCACAGCACTTCCCGCTGGCTGGAACTGGAATACGATGTTTGACTACAACGGTGACGGGGTCGCAGATTATTCCTCAACTGACCCGCAAATCACTTACGTTCTTGCCAAGGTCAAAATCGCTGTTGACAAGGGATACACGGTCCATGCAGTGAGCGTTGGCTCCGTTGCTGACCGTAATCTGATGCAGGCCGTGGCATGGCTGGGCAAAGGCTACTGGCTCGACGTTCCAGCCGGTTCAACCATTGCAATGATGTCCACACAGATGCAAGACGTGTTCGCCAAAATTGCATCCGCAGTACCTCCAGCCCGACTTGTTCCTTCTAACTGATTCAAGCAAATCGACGTTCAGTGAAAAAGTTGAAGGGGAGAGAAGGCATCTGCTTTCTCTCCCCTTTCGATTTTACGAAACGGCAAATCCAACATTACAGGATCTCATCTGCAAACGGGTGCAGAAAGTTAGCGAGCTTTTCCTTTGGCAGCGCGTCCAGAAGGAATTCGGCCATTCGAAAATCTTCTTGCGACGTAATCTTGATATTCAGTGGCGATCCTTCCACGATCTGGACAGGGTGCCCTAGATGTTCTACCAACTGAGCTTCGTCCGTCGGCTGCAGGTCGCCTCGACGTGCATAAGCTTCCATGAGTAATTCGCGGCGGAAGACCTGCGGAGTCTGGGCTGCCCACAGGTGTTCTCGCGAAACAGTCTGTTCAACAACTCGATTGCCATCGACCCGCTTCAATGTGCTCGTGACGGGAGTTGCGAGCAGCGCCGCTGAATGTTGCTCAGCCGCACGGAAAACGCTGTTAACCCAATCTTTGACGATCAATGGGCGAGCGGCATCGTGAACAGCAACAAAGTCGACGTCAGTTCGGACCCGGGCCAGCGCATTCATGACAGAATCAGCTCGTTCCGCCCCCCCGGCAACGATTTCAACGTTCATGAATGCCAGGTTGGGACGGAACTTTTCCTTAAACCAATCGATATCTTCAGGAGCTAGAACAACGATCGTCTGCACGACGTCATCGCGATTCACAAAAACTTCGGCTGTTCGCACCCAGACCGGGCGTCCCTTCAGTTCGACAAACACTTTCTTTTTGGATTGCTGAGTTGCAAACCGGCTGCTCTTGCCTGCCGCCGGCAGAATGACCGCAAACTTTGACATCACGTTTTCCTGTCGAATGGACTTGGCAAATTCCAAATTTATTCAGAGTTCACGGGACTGCTGTCAATTCAATGCAGAAGTTGAATCAGCATCCGGTCGTTGTCATGGTGACGACTTCAGCGTACTGAGGTATTCGAGCAGATCCACCAGTTGCTGTGCCGTGAAGTCACGGACCAGTAATTCGGGCATCAGGGATTTCGTCTGCGGAAAAATCTCTTCCACGGAATCTGCTGGAATACGATGCAGCTTGTTTTGAGCATCGCGCAGCTCAATCTCTTTGACATCGCGGCGTATGATCAGTCCGGTCAGAACTTGCCCGGATTTTGTTTCGATCAGCCATGCTTTGTATTTCGGATCAATCTGCAACGAGGGTTGCAGGATGCTTTCCAGTAATCGTGCTCGATCGTATTTCTTACCTATCCCATCCAGATCAGGTCCCAGTTCGTTCCCCTTTCCTCCAATCCGGTGGCAGTTTCGACACTGGACAACGGTCGATTCGTGAAACAACTGTCTCCCTCGTTCAGAATCCCCTGCCATCTTCAGAATCTCAGTGCGATCAATCGACTCGCCCAGACGTTTCGTCCTGCGACTTTCAGGTACCAGGCTTTCAAACAGATCGCGAACCGCAGGATCGGTCGTCGGGGCGAGGGCTGTCGTGATCGCCAGATCCCTGGTTTCGGCCGAAAGTCGATGATTCCGAGCCGCATCCGCCAGCATGACGGCCTTCAGCGAAGACGAAAGCAGTTCCGTTGTCAGGCGGGTTCGCTCTTCGAGTCGCTGCTTTGCCGCGGTGACATGCTGTTCGGCCACCTGTTTTCTGGCCTCAGTTACGTCGGCATCCGTCGGTTGTTCACGCTTTTGACGAAGGGCCATGGTTCGAGCGAGTTGTTGTTCAAGTAGTTTTTTTTCAGCCAGTTCTTTCGGGCGCGCAACTGCCTCGCCGATTTCAATTAGTCGATCCAGCTTCATAGAATCTTCCAATCGTGGCGGAAGTTCCCGGATCCAGTCGTGAATCAGCTTTAAACCACGCTCATCGACTTGCCTCGCTCCCAGATGTGGCATATGCCCTGGGCCGACCTTGGCGAGTCGAAAATACAGAATCGAACGAAAGGGATCGCCGGGTGCCAGAACCTGAGCTTCATGAATTCCGAACGTCCCCTGTGTCGGTCGAGTCCCAATCGCCTTGGTATCCTTCAGAGACAAATCGTGCTGAAGGAAGATATAGGAAGATCCACCCCCATTATTCCGGTGACAGTGTCCACAGTTGGCGTGCAGATACGAACGAGCCCGTGCGGTCAAGCTTTCGCGTTCATCAAACGGAGGTGCCAGGCGAGGAAGTGATTCGATCGCTCGCATCTGTGTGCCTGGGTTCGTTCCCTGATCCGACACTTCCGCCATCAGTCCGATGTGGCGATACGTTCGAATCTGATTGTCGGTCGTGCCGCCGAAATCATGCGGACGGTTCAATTGCGCGACATTGAACGCGAGGGTATATTCCGACCAGGGATTGTGACATCGAATACATTCTGCCCTGGCAGAGAATCGCCATGTGACAGGCGATTGAGTTTGTTCGTTATCTCGAATGTTAAGCGTACGATTCTTGCCTCCACGATCAACGAGGACCGCATCGGTTTGTTCGTCATTCCATTCGTACGTGTAGGCCTGCCATTCCCGTCCGTCGAAATGCAGAATCTGTGTTTCGATCCGACGTCGGCTTTTAGGGTCCCCTCGTACGAAGTCGAATGAAAGTGTTTTCATCAGGACGGAATTGAGTGGAAACTCGGTGGAGCGGCTGAACATGGAACCAGGAATGGATCGCGGTCGAGGTGCGACACGAATCGGCTCGTTTCCCGGGATCGCAACGAATCGCTCAGCGAAAGCACCGTCTGACCATTGCTCGGCATTTACAGAAAACGGAAGGACTCCATGGGCTACCTGATGGCCTGGCACGGAGGCGAACAGACCGGATTCACTGAGGCGTTGAGGGAACTTGCGATCTTCAGTGGGAATGTCATTCACTGCCAGCGTGAAGATAGATCCGTCATCATGATCGAGCAGATAAAGTTCGCCATCGGCTGATTCTGCGAAATCGACGATGCGAACAATCGGATCGATGAGTTCGAACTTTTCGCCAAGTTTACCATCCTCGGTGACTTTCGCTCCCCAGATACGACGGGTTTCCCAATCTCCAAACACGTAGGATCCCACCAGACTCGGGAATTGTTTGCCGCGATAGACGAATCCCCCTGTGATCGAAGCTCCGTCCGTATGAGGAATCTCCATCGAGGCAGGGACGATTGGAGTGGGCCCTAATTGACCTTCCGCATGGACGGGTTGTTTTCCTTCGACAATGCTCCATCCAAAGTTGTCCCCTTTGTTGACGCGATAGACCAGTTCCCACAATTCCCATCCGACGTCGCCGACCCAGAGATCACCCGTCTTCCGGTCGAAACTCATCTTCCAGGGATTTCGCAACCCGTAAGCCCAGGTTTCAGCTCGGGCTCCCGACAGATTGGTGAATGGATTGTCAGCGGGGATGGAATAGGGACGATCTCCGTCAGGCTTGCGGACATCAATTCGCAGAATCTTTGACAGGAGCGTGGAAAGATCCTGGCCTGCCTTGCGACCATCGGGAGGGAATGCGAATCCACCGTCACCCGTCGAAATATACAGGCAGCCATCGTGCCCGAAACGCAAACAGCCGCCGTTGTGTCCACCCTGCAGCCACGAAACGATGAGCGTTTCAGTAGAAGCATCACAAACCGGGGGATCTGACTGAGTCACCCGAAATCGTGAAACCCGTGTTCCTTCGGCTAACTGTCCGGCGCTGCCATCGCTATTCCGTACCACGTAACAGATGTAGCAGTAGCGGTTCTTCGCAAATTCAGGGTCGAATGCCATTCCATAGAGTGCCTCCAACGCAAAGGCAGGCTTCTCGGCCTTGTTCATTTGATCGACAAGCTGCTTGCAATCGAGGAACAAAGATGCCTGTTCAGCGTCTCGATTTTTCGGCAGCAGATGGATTTTCCCAGACTGCTCCCCGACCAGCAGCATTCCTGAGTCAGGAAGGACGTCGAGGAGTGTTGTTCCCTTGAATCGGAGTTTGGAATAAAGGCGTTCGGGGCGGTATGGCGGCGGCGGCTCCGGTCGTCCACGCACATTTGATGTTGTCCAGGGGACGCGCTGAGTCAGTCCGAAAGGAGGCGTTTTTTCAGGTTGATCCTGAGCAATCAGCACTTCTGTCGAACAGCTCAACGCTGTAATCACGATCAGGCACAAATGAGTGCATTGCTTTGACATGAAATTGGCCCGGGGCTTAGGGATTTCTTATCGGTTGGCCGCCACATCGTTGCTTTCAGTCACACGCGGCTGGATCGACGGATTGTAACGCGTGCATACGGTTGGACATATGCGACGGCATCGTTCATGACCGTTGATGCCGAGGGCAGTCGTCGAAAATATGATCTCACTGAATTCGATTCTCCTTCTCATGGTGACCATGAAACGCGGTCCGATTCATCGCAGCGAGTCGACCGAAATGCGGAAAACCGATCCACACGAATCCGCAAACTCATCGCAATTTACCCAGTTGAATGCTGTTCCGCGGCCAGTCGCAGTTTCGGTACAGGCTGGTGCCAAAAATGACGATTTTGCCGACTGGAGCAGCTAACACGGCTGTGACTCCACGTTTTCGCCCACCGTCTGGTAATCTCGACATTGCGCGACGCTCCGCCATTCGGGAAAGGATGTCCTGGCATGGCTGCCCGAGTCCGACTGATTTTGACGCTGCACAACCATCAACCGATCGGCAACTTCGACGGGGTGTTTGAAGGGGCCTATCAGGACAGTTACGCCCCGTTTCTGAACATCCTTGACGAGTTTCCAGATCTTCCGGTCGTCCTGCACATTTCCGGAAGTCTGATGGAATGGCTGACAGAGCGGCACCCAGAATACATCGAACGCATTCGTGGACTCGTGGCTCGTGGGCAGATCGAACTTCTCGGCGGTCCATTCTACGAATCAATCCTGGCATGTATCCCCCGCCGTGATCGAATCGGTCAGATTCGCGAATACAAGAAGTATCTCGAACAACTTTTTTCCACGACCGTTCGCGGGATGTGGGTTCCGGAACGTGTCTGGGAACAGTCATTCGCCGGAGATATTGCCGAAGCGGGCATGGAGTATACGCTTCTCGACGATACTCATTTTCGCAACGCTGGCCTGCATGACGACGATTTGTATTCATATCAGCTCACGGAAGAAGATGGTCGACTTCTGAAAGTGTTCGCTGGTGGTGAACGCCTGCGTTACCTGATTCCCTATCAGGATCCTCAGGAGACAATCAATTACTGCCGCGAAATCGCCGAACGCCATCCGAATTCGGTCCTGGTGTTTGGAGACGACGGTGAGAAGTTCGGGGTCTGGCCGGGGTCTAAGGAACTTGTGTTCCGCGACGGCTGGTTGCGTCGTTTCTTCACAGCTCTCAATCAGAACCGTGACTGGATTCAGGTCACGACAATGTCCGAGACAGTTGATCATGTCTCACCAGCGGGACGAATTTACCTGCCGGATGCCAGCTATCGCGAGATGACCGAGTGGGCTCTGCCGACTGAGAAGCAGGGGCATTTCCGCCAGTTGATTCAGGAACAGCAGCAGCGTCACGACTGGTACCGGACCAAGCAATTCATGCGAGCCGGATTCTGGCGCAACTTCCTCGTGAAGTACCCGGAAGCGAATGAAATGTATTCGCGAATGCTGCAGGTCAGTCGACGAGTGGAAGAGCTTTCAGTCACTCTGACTGATTCGGCCGCAGTCGACCTCGTGGCAGATGCTCGTCGAGAACTGTATCGAGCCCAGTGCAATTGTCCGTATTGGCATGGAGCGTTTGGTGGTCTGTATCTGCCGCACCTGCGAAACGCGATCTACTCGAAGCTGATCACCGCAGATACGCTGCTGGAGCGAGCTTCTGGACGTCGTGGTCATTGGGTTGATATCCAGGTCGACGACTACAATCTGGATGCGCGTAAAGAAATCCGTCTTTCAGGAGACCGGCTTGTCGGTTTTCTGTCACCTGGGAAGGGTGGGCATCTGTACGAACTGGATGTGCGAGCGATCCAGATCAATATGCTCGCCACGCTCAATCGACGTCCAGAACCATATCATGAGCGGATTCGGCAGCATTCGGGGCAGGGTGAAAACTCGTCAGGTGGCGGCGTCGATCCCAACGGCGGCGTCTGTTTCAAACAGCCGGGGCTCGATCAAAAGCTGCAGTACGATAACGCTCCGCGGAAGAGTCTTGTCGACCACTTCTTCCAGCCGGGTCTGCTACACGATACATTCTGCCATGGGCATGGTGAACTGGGGGATTTTGCAGAAGGAGTCTACCAATCCAAGCTGAGACGCAGCCAGGAACGCGTTGAAGCGGGAATGTGGCGCGAGGGAAAACTGGGACCATACTCGGTGAAGCTTTCCAAATCGGTCGCATTGTCCTCGGCAGACGGTGGGACGCTGGATATCGTCTACACGCTCGAGAACCTGCCACCGAACCTGCCAATTCACTTTGGAGTGGAATTCAACTTCGCAGCGATGCCTGCAAATGCTGCCGACAGATATTACTACGGCGAGAACGGGCAGTCGCTCGGGACACTCGATAATCGGCTGAACACGGCCCCCATCAGCAGACTTGGCCTGGTGGACGAATGGCTGGGAATCGACGTCGCTTTGGAGGCGTCTCAACCGGCTGGATTCTGGTCGCTGCCCATTCAGACTGTCAGTCAGTCCGAGAGTGGCTTCGAACTGGTCCACCAAAGTTGTGCTGTGGTACCGCACTGGCAGTTCGTAGCGCCGGCTGACGGGCGATGGACAGTCCGGCTGTGTCTTTCAGTCGACACCACGGTTTCACAGGCACGAGCATTGGCTGACCTTAAGCCGCTTGGACGAGAACTTTCCAGCGCGAGCCGCCACTGACGAAGAAAGTCGATTTCTCGTGACTGGCCCGTATCACGGATGCTGCGCAATGAGAGCATCTGGTGATTCCAAAGTGATGTGTGCGTCCCGTGACGTTCAAACATGATTGTATGGCTATTCAAGCCAATGTTTGCATCGACGGAAAACTCACAGTCAAAGAATGCTCAGAGGCGTCGCGATTTCTCGAAACGCCCCTGAAACATACTGAACTGCAAGTGCGGGCCAACGCGTGCAGCCAGCACGTCCATTATTGGCAGATTCCGTGCCCGGATAAAGATTCGAAACGCAAGAATCCCAAAAAACTTGCAAACTTGCATGAAACCACGGCGACGCATCCCGAACGTTTTGAACGAGTTGAACGACTTGAAGTCTGAACGGCGCGCGGATTTTTCATTCAGATGCTGTTTCTTGCAAATGAAATTTCACCAGATTGGATTGTCGTTGACGAATCATTTCTCCGGCGAAGTCAATTGAACAAATCGGCGAGCGTCCGGTGCCAGTAGCAATTCATCGATCATGCCACGTCATTTTATCGACCGTTCCATATTCCGTTTGATTCTTGATCGGCGGCATAACTGTGCAGACACCGCCTGAGACGGCTTTGCTGCAATTCGATTTCAGTGTGGCAACATTGTAAACAGCGAATTCTGGCCATTTCAGTGTCGAATGCTCTGACGGAGAAACCCGCTTCGGTTCCCTGCAACTCACAAAAAGCGAAGAGCGGTCGCAAAGTTTTGCGACCGCTCTTCTTTTGATTTACGTACGCCATATCGCTACGGCGAGTTCATATGATTTTAGTGTACCAGCCGTTGCTCACATTGTTTTCGGCGCTTGATCAGTGTGACCTGATTCCCCTTGCGGTTATAGCGGACGTCGTCCATGAATGTGCGGATCAACAGAACGCCGCGTCCATGAGCGCGGGCCATGTTTTCGGGATCTGTCGGGTCAGGAAGTTTTGAAACGTCAAAACCATTTCCTTCATCCCTGATCACGAAGCGTGCTTCTGTCTGTGAGAATTTTGCGAGAACTTTGACGCGACGATCACGGTAGGGCGACTGCCCCATCCGGACTGCGATCAGCTTTTCATAGGATCCGTCGTCAGCATCTCGCAGCTTGGAACTGACTTCCAGGTTGCCGTGAATGATGGCATTCAAGAATGCCTCTTCGAGGGCGACACCGACTCGCGTACGTTCGCGATCGTTGAAGATGCCAAACCGAACTCCAAAATCCTGCAGGTTGTTGACCGCTGGGCCGATCAAGCGGCGATCAGTTGGGAACGAAAACAGCAGCTTTTGACCGATGAGTGACGTTTGAACGGCATCTGTCTTTCGACGATCCTTGCTGGCGGAAAGAACAGTGTCCACAACCCGTTTAAGGTCCCGGGCCATGAGTGTCTTCGGAACGTAGCTGGCGGCACCGTGTTGCAATGCCGTTACAGCCAGTTCTTCGCTTCCTTCTGCGGTCGCGATGATGACGGGAACATGGGAATAGTTTTCCTTCAGTTTCATCAGCAACTGCAAGCCATCCATATTCGGCATGTTGAAGTCTGTCAGAACCAGGTCCGGCTCGCGCAGTCGGCACCGTTCCAGCGCTTCGGCACCATCACCGGCAAAGTCAACAGTCCAGTCAGGATTGGTCCCGAGAAGACCTCCTAACACGCGGCGTTCAATCGCGGAATCATCAACAACCAGGATCTGAGACATGGACATACCTCGTTCAAGAAACGATCGATTCGGTTGTGGTCCAGCCCCTCGCCCGCCACACGGCCCCCGACTCGTCGTCAAAGGGAAACCTAGGCCAGAAGTTGAACAGTGTCAAAAATGCATCGCGCCGTTGCCCGAAATAAACAGACGGAAGATTCGATCAACGCCTCTGTAATCGCCAGCCCCGGAATCATCGTTACAGCCCGTCGCAGTGATGTGTCGTTCCTGGCTGTAGTGAGCAAAATGCTGCAGAAGCAGACACGTGGCGTCCTACGTTAGAGGCATCAGGCGACTGTGTTATTTCGTTGCGGTGATTCACACATTTTTGGAGTTGGTTGTGGTGGAAACCCTTCTTCCCACACTGTTTGACAAACAGCATGCCCTGTCCCGACTGGGAGGGCTGGAAGACGTCCTGCGCGATGTCATGGAATTAATGACAACCGAAAGCCCACGAATCCATGCCGAGATCGCAGCCTCGTACCAACGACGTGACTCTATCGGCCTGAAGCGATCCGCTCACACCTTGAAGGGATCATTGAGCCTGGTCGGAGCCAATGACCTGGTTCAACGCCTGAAACGAGTCGAGGATTGTGCTGCTGCGGGTGAACTGGAATCGGCGGCAAACGAGTTTGATGAAATCGATCGCCAATTTGCTGAACTTCAGCGTCTGCTCGTCGTCGAACTACAGTCCGCCGATGCTGCCGCACAATAGCAGTCGCGAAATCGTTCGATTTTCCGAAACCAGTCTCCCGTCCCGGCAGTCCGTTCAGAGACTCCTCTGGTTCCGCCGATAACCACTTTGCGCGTTCAGACAGAAGCAAAGTTAAGGAAAGTCGGGTAAAGTCTGCCGACGATTTCGGTTTGATTGGACAAACTGAGAGACTCAGGCCGAGCGTCACGGCGAAAGCTTGAGTATTCCTTGTGAAACGGCGTTCATGACAGGGCTACGGGTTGCAGGCGAATCCTCGCCGTTTTTTCCTGCAGAAAGTCAGCAGAGACAAGAGGCGTCGAAATGCGGGTTGTGATCGCCTGTTCTGAAGCAGTTCCGTTCTCCAAAACAGGAGGTCTGGCAGACGTCGCATCTGCACTTCCTAAGGCGTTGTCCGCGGCGGGGCACGAGGCCTCGATTATCGTTCCGTATTATCCGCGGGTTCAGGCACGCGACAGCGAAGCTCTTGATATTGTGCCAACCGGAATCACGCTGCGGGTTCCTGTCGGGCAGAAAGTAGTCGAAGCGAAGATCCTGCAGTCAAAGTTGCCTGGTACCAACGTCGCCGTTTATCTCATTGATCAAGCTGACTACTTTCATCGCTCAGGCATTTACGTCGAAAACGGACAGGACTATCGCGACAACTGCGAGCGATTCGTTTTCTTCAGCCGCGCCGTCATTGAAGCAATCCAGCACCTGCAATTGCGCCCGCATGTCATCCACGCCAACGACTGGCAAACCGGATTGATTCCGGCGCTGGTATCGATCGAAATGCGGCATATCGCAGGGTACGAACAGCAGGCGTCTATTTTCACGATTCACAACATGGCGTTCCAGGGGCGGTTCTGGCACTGGGATATGAATCTGACGCGATTGGACTGGAAGTACTTTAACTGGCGAGAAATGGAGTTCTTCGGCCATTTGAATTTGCTGAAGACAGGCGTTGCGTTCGCGGACATGATCACAACAGTCAGTCCCACCTATGCTCAAGAAATCCAGACGCCAGAATTGAGCTACGGGCTGCATGGAACAATGACATCTCGTAAGGATGACCTTGTCGGGATTCTGAACGGTGTCGACACGGAAATCTGGAATCCGGCGACCGATTCTCAAATTGCCAGCAAGTACACGGCAGACACGGTGGTCGAAGGGAAAGCGGCCTGCAAGGCTGCTCTCCAGAAACGACTTGGACTGCCAGTGCGACCAGACGTCATGCTGCTGGGTAGTGTCTCGCGAATGACCAGTCAGAAGGGGTTTTCACTGATCGGACAGTGTTCCGAACTCCTTCTGGAACAGGATGTCCAGCTTGCGTTCCTCGGTAATGGAGACCCACGGTTTGAGGCGATGTTGTCGCAGTTGGCTGCAGAACATCCCGACAAAGTTTCAACCACAATCGGATATGACGAGGCTTTGTCGCATCAGGTCGAAGCGGGTTGTGATGTTTTCCTGATGCCGAGCGAGTTCGAACCGTGTGGGCTCAACCAGATGTACAGCCTGATTTACGGGACCGTTCCGATTGTTCGAGCGGTCGGGGGACTGGCAGATTCTGTTATCGATGCGTCCGACGCAAACCGTGCCAACGGAACAGCAAACGGATTCAGTTTCCATGACTTCCGTGGCGATGCCCTGTTCTGGAACATCTGTCGTGCAAGGTCGTTGTTTGCAGACAAGGCTGCCTGGTTGCGGTTGCAGCAATCCGGAATGCGTCGCGACTGGTCATGGAAGCGAAGTGCAACCGAATATCTGCAGGTCTATGAGAGAGCTGTTGCACGCCGCCGACGGGAATCTGAGTGTGACGGGATCGAAAAGTAAACCATCGTAGTGACGTGCTGTGTCAGAACTTCGCAAGGATCCGATTGTTCAACGGTGGGTCATCATGGCTCCAGAAAGAGCCACGCGTCCTATCGAAGTCACGGACTTGCCGAATCTCGTCTGTTCGATGGATGATCCGTTCGCAGAAGGTCGAGAAGCCACGACAACCGCCGAAGTGATGGCGTTTCGACCGGAAGACTCTCCTGCCAATGGACCGGGTTGGGAACTGCGTGTTCTGCCAAACAAGTATCCTGCGCTCAGTCCAAATGATTCGGTCGTTGTATCCTCCGACCCGTTCTATCAGTCGCTGAGCGGTACAGGTGCACATGAAGTCATTGTGGAGTGCCCTCAGAACGAATCCAACATCTCCCGATTGAGTCCAGAGAGCATTGGAAAGATCCTGCTCGCCTACCGAGAGCGACTTATTGGACTGAGGCGTGATCCACAACTGGCCCATGCGACGATCTTCAAGAACTGTGGTGCTCAAGCAGGAGCGTCGATTTATCACGCGCATTCCCAATTGCTCGCCACCCCGTATATTCCTTCGCTGATCGAAGAAGAACTGGCTGGATCAAAAGCCTTCTACGCGACAAATGGACGCAACATCTTCGATGACATCATCAACCGAGAGTTGAAAGATGGCCGACGCGTTGTCTTGGAAACACCGCGTTTTCTTGCATTCTGCCCGTTCGCCAGCCGCTTTTCATATGAGACCTGGATCGTATCAAGGCAAGCCGAGAGTCATTACGAACAGATTACTGCCGAGGCGATCGTTGAACTCGCGACTGTCATGAAGTCTGTATTGCGTCGACTGGAACTGACTCTGAACGATCCGCCTTACAACTATGTTTTGCATACAGCGCCGCTACAGCAACCGTCTCTGCCTCACTACCGCTGGCACTTTGAGATTTATCCACGGCTGACGCGAGTGGCAGGCTATGAATGGGGAAGCGGTTGCTACATCAACGAAGTTCTTCCTGAGCGTGCGGCGGAAAGATTACGCCAGTCCTCAGAATGACGCTGATTGTCGGGCCTGCCATATCACGGGACTTGGATCGTCACAGGCTTTTCGCGACCTTCGATGATTAACAAGTGTTGATTCCGTTGAAGCTCCGCGAACGCTTGTCGCTGCCCAGTAGGCCACTTGACTTCCAGTTGATCGACACTTGGGGAATCCCCCAGTCCGAATACCAGTTCTCGATGGTTACTCGCCAGAAAACCATCACCGGCTGTTAACTGGCGTACGAGGACTCGATTGCCAATCGTCGCGGTAACGGTCGCTCCAATCGCATCTCTGCTTCCCGATGTCCCTCGCAGAGAGACTCGCAGGAATCCACCAGGATCACTCGTTTGATTCGTCATCAAAGCGACAGGCCGGTCGAGGTGTGAGACAGCGAAGTCATCGAGGCCATCTCGATTCCAGTCGAGTCGCGCCAGTCCACGCCCCAGCCACTTCCCTTGAAAAAACACCCCCAGTTGACTCGCAGGAAGCTCAACGAACTGAGCATTTCCCGTATTGAAAAACAGTTGAGGTTGCATCTGAAACGGAATTCCCTGGTGAGTAAAATCGTCGACGTGGCCATTCGTAACAACGAGATCTTCCCAACCGTCGAGATCTACATCCAGGAATTGAGTTCCAAAGCCAAGCATTGAAAAACTGGGGTCGCGGAGACCTGACTTTCGACTTTCGTCCTGAAAAAAGCCGTTGGATTGCTGGATGTAAAGTGTATTGGACTCGTGGTGATAGTTCGTCACAAACAGATCCAGTTTTCCATCGCCGTTGGCATCCCCGACGGCAACTCCCATGCAGGCTTGTGCCCGGCCATCGGCGTCATACGCCAGTCCCGTGGCAACGGCCTGTTCGACAAATCTGGGTTGAGGTTCACCTGCAGGATTCGTTTCATTCACAAAAAACGAATTCGCTTCCATATCGTTTGCGACGAACAGGCTGAGTCGTCGCGAGAAATCAAAGTCCAGCGCGACGACTCCCAACCCTTTTCCCTTCGGGTTATTCGTCCCGCAGGCCTCGCTGATTTCCTGGAAGCGACCATCGCCAAGGTTCAGATACAGACGGTCACGTTCTGCAGGAAAGACCAGGGGACTGCAGGCGCGAGCGATGTCGTTCTGGCGGCAGATCCGGGTAAAGACGTCGCTTCCGCCGAGGTAGGTGCCGTCAAAAACATCGGGCAGGCCATCACCATTGAAATCTGCGATGACGGCACTGCAAGTCCAATAGCGATCGGACGCGGCCATGCTGGATGTGACATCTGTGAACGTTCCATCGCCGTTGTTGACCAGCAATCGATTCGAATCGATATTGGTCACGTAGACATCAGGAAATCCGTCATTGTTGAAATCACCTGCCGAACCGCCGTGACTGAATTGTGCATCCGCTATTCCCGCGGGAACGGTCACTTCTGCAAAACGTCCGTTACCAAGATTCCGGAAGAAGCGATCGGTTGAATCATGGTTGTTGGATTCCGCAGGCCATGGGCTTCCCTGAGGTAGAAAAACATCCTGCCAGCCATCGGCATCATAATCGAGAACAATGACGCCCCCTCCAAATGTCTGGTACGAATACAATCCAGCAGCCCCTGGAGTTCGACCATTGAAATACTGAAACGAGATCCCCGCGTCGGATGCCTGATCGGCGAACTGAATTCGCTTGGAACTCACACTTGCATCGATAGCGAGATGTTTGACCGTCTTCGTGAATTCAGAAAGCGGAAACTTCGAGAGGTCGACGGAAGTTGCAGGGTTTAACGACTCAATCGTCCGCTGAAGGGGCAGATTCGTCAGACGCTGCGCAAGCATGGAAACAGCCCTGTTTGATTGCAAACTCGGTTCAATTTCCGATATCAGTTTGTGCCATCCCCATGCTTCCCAGAGTCGCCCGAGCGATTCGAGCCTTGACGCAACGTCGGCCATCAACGTCACGTTTCTATTTCGGGAATGAATCAGTGTCATCTGTTGATCAAGCATCTCCAGACTGCGAGCACGCTCGCCGAATGGCTGGGCCATCGAAGGCTCATTTAGCTGCAACAGAATTCGGTTCAGATGATAGTTTGCTTCGGCGTGATCTGGATCGCGACGACAACATTCCCAGAAGCATCGGACAGCAGGCTTCTTGTCATCACGGCTCTCAAGCCAGAGTCCGCGAGCAAACCAGAAGTCGGGAATCGCTTCGATACCGACTGGCACTTGAGCATGCCAGTCCAACCATTGCGCTGAATCCGTTGAATCTGCCAGGCAGCGTCCCAGCAAGGCATGGGCTTCGAGTTGATCGGGACGGTGCTCGATCAGTTGCCGCAAGAACTTGATCGCCTGAGCAATATTGTTTTCCCGGACAGCAATGCGAGCCAATCCCAATAGCGGCAGAGGGTCTTCTGGACTCTCTTGACGACATCTCTCAATCACTTCTCGATTAGAACCTGGAAGCTGGACCCAGCCGACCCCAAGCAAATTTCCCGATTCAGTCCGGCCAGCACGGATGGCTCGCAGCAAGTACGGAATCAATTCCCATCGTCGGCCTTCAGCTTCCATCAATGATGCCAAGCCCTGCAGCGCCAATCCGTGTTCGGAATTGTGTTCGAGAATTCGTCGATAGATTTTTTCGGCCTGTGCAGCACGGCCACGGTCAAACAGCAGCAATTGTGCGAAAAAACAGCGAGCCTCCAGAGCCATTGGGTCTGGAAGATCGGGGATTCGCGAATAGAAGGCTTCGGCTTTGTCGAACTGATTTTTTGACGCAGCAACATACCCGGCGATCATCAGTCCCGTTACGGAATCTGGAGACTTCGCCAGCAGTTCTTCGGCCAATTGTCCTGCTCGATCCAAGTCACCGCTATCCAGCACTTTCCTCGCCACCACTTCCAGACGCATGATTGCGTCCTGTGATTGCGACGACGTGTCGCATCCCATCAGTGCGAAGCAAATCGCAATTGAAAGGATTGGTGCGACTTTCACGGCTTTTCCCCTGAAGGGACTCGGACATCTGACTCAGGTCCGGGTTTTTCGTTTTCAGACAGAATGTGCTGCATGATCTTTCGGGCTTCGTTGGAATCGGGAGCAAGACGCATCCCTTCGTTCGCGTGAAAAATCGCCCGTTCCCGATTTCGATCATGATGATATACGACAGCAAGATTCAAGTGAGCCGAATGAAGTTCGGGGGCGATTCTTACGAGTTCCAGCAGTTGCTCGCGCGCTGCGTCCCACTTTTCCTGTTCCATCAGAACCGCGGCCAGATTGAGACGTGCCAGCGTATGTTTGGAATCGAGTTCCAACAGTTCGTGATACTGGGCGGCAGCTTCGTCAGGGCGACCAAGGCGATCCAGGGTATTCGCGAGATTAAATCGAGCGGACGCGTTTTTGGGTTCTGACTTCAGGACCTGTTCATACAGGCTGATCGCATTCGCCAGTTTGCCTTGTTCAAAATAGACATTCGCCAGGTTCAGGCGGGCGGGATTGTCGTTCGGGTCGATCTTTAGAACCTGGCGAAACTCCAGTTCTGCTTCAGAGACTCGCCCCTGCTGCTGGAGAATCACCCCCAGATTATGATGAGCCATGCCGCACGTCCGGTTCTTCCGAATCGTATCCTGCCAGATCGTTTCGGCATCGGCATAGATTGCTGTCTGGCACCACGTGAGCCATCCAAGCACAGCGAGTATTCCCCCTGCAACAACAACAGGAAGAGGTTTCGCGACCAGTTGCAACACGTTGAAAAGTCGATCAGAACCGCTCGCAATGGCGACGAGCAGTCCGATGCTGGCCAAGTACTGAAAGTGGTCTGCCACAAATGAATAACGCATCGGGAAGATGTTGAAGAAACCAAGTGCCGGAAACAGGCTTCCCGCAAAGAACAGGATGGCGACGAGTAGGCCGGGGTTCTTGCGGCGCCAGGCAACCAGGCCGACGCCCGCGACAAACATGACTGGAAACAGATACTGCCACCAGACCCCGGCATCGATCTTCCAGCGTGGATAAATGAAAATCAGGGGCGATGGCCAAACAAGTTTCGTGGCATAAAACCAGAGCGCTCGACCAGCAATCAAAAATCGATCGATTACGGACAAATTCCAGTCGGCCCCCACCGCCCCTACATGATTCCGTTCCAGCCAGATCGTGAGTAATCCAAACGGAATGCCAATCGCCAGCAGCGGCAGCAGCGGGACAATGTCTCGCGTAGCCACTCGCCGGTTTCGCCAGCAGACAACAACGAACAATGCGGCAGGAAGTGTCACTGTCACGGTCTTGCTGAGTAGTGCAGCGACGAACAGCAACATGCTCAATCCGTAATAACTCCATCGCCAGTTCGATCTGTCGGGACTGGACGGGGCTGGATTCGATCGCTCCGATTCGAGAAAACTGAAGTACGCCCAGGCAGAGGCGAGATAGAACAGGCCTGACAAGACATTCTTGCGTTCTGTAATCCATGCCACCGATTCAACATGGACAGGGTGGAGTGCGAACAGGCACGCTGCGAACCATGCCGCACGAATCTGCAGCTTGCTCAGGACCAGCCAGAGCAGAACAGCATTTGCGGCATGAATCAGGATGTTGACGACATGATAGCCCGCTGGTTGCAGTCCCCACGCCTGATACTCCATCCAGAACGTTGAATGGACAAGCGGATAGTATTGCGGGGTTGCCATGGGATCGGTCCAGATCCGCCATAGGCCCGTCGCTGTTCGAAGTGTCGAATTTTCGGTGACGTAGTTGTTGTCGTCCCAGATGAAGCCAGCGTTCATGGCCGGGAGATAGGCGAGGCAGGTCAGGAGCACCAGTCCGACAGCATGTGACGGACCTGTCGAGACATTCGTACAACCTCTATTCCTGAACGCAACGCATTACGTATGCATAACCCGCCGCAGGAAGTATGTCGCGAACAATCCCATCACGGCGTTCGCACTCCAGACGGCCCAACTGGGATCCAGAGTACCAATTTTCGAGAGATTTTGGGTCATCATCGTGATGGGATAATAGACAGTGAGAATCGGCAGGAAACAGAACAGGAAACTGGTCAGCACCTGTTTACGTGCCATGACAATCGCAAACGGGCTTCCCAACAGGACAAAGAACAGGCAACTGACCGACATCGCATATCGATTGTGCAGATCGCTGCTCAGTCGCAATTCGGAATCTCGCCCCGCTGCGACGCGATACTGGTATTTCAGAAATTCAGGCTCGTTCAATCGCTCGAAGTTCCCCGTTGAAAGGGCAAAAACGGATTCGACGGCCTGTTCATTCATTGCTAGTTGACGATCCTGCGTTGCATTCCGAATTTCGCGTTGCAGATCGTTAACGCTGAGATTCGATCCGCGAAGTTGGCGATTTCGCTGAGGAAGCGGAAATGGAATCTTGTCGTACTTCAAATACCCTGTCTGCTGCTGTCCCGGCAGGTTGGAGTGTGCCCCCCAAAGCTCCAACCAGACCTGCTGATGAGGAAGATCAAAGCTTAGGCGAGCTTCGCTGGCCTGCAGAGTGAATGCCTTCTGACCCCGCGGAGCATAGCGGATGACCGGTTCGATCAACGTCCGGTCGCGAACACCAGTCACGGTGATCGTGATTCCGTTTTCACGCATGTTGATCTGGCTTTGAGCTCGCAAGCGATCGATGAAAATGTCTTCCATTGCGAGCGTAATGACTCGTTCAATATTGCTGAAGGCCCACGGGATCACTTGGTCGCTGACGAGGAGAGAAACGACACTGAGCGATCCTCCCAGAAAAAAAGAGGGCCACAGCAGAACCATCACGTTGATGCCTGCTGCCCGTGCCGCGATGATTTCATTGTCGCCAGCCATCCGGCCGTAGACCACACAGGCACTCAGCAGAAGCATCGCCGGAATCGTGTACGGCAGAAGGCTGGGCAGAACAAATGGAAGAATCTGCAGGATCTGCCAGTAGCCCAGATCATGCTCCTTCGCCTGGCCAAAAACGCCCACAAAAACGAGGAGCAGCGTGGAAATCGTTACCAGTATCCCGAACACTCGCATGAGCTCGCCCAAGACATAGCGTTCCAGCAACCGCATGTTGAGCAACCGGGAAGTTCGAGGGTTGAAAATAAAAAAACAGGATCGCAGGACGTCCCGCAATCTGTCGATTCGACGTATAGAGGAAAATCTTGAGATTCGTCAAGGCTGACTCCGGAAGCGCCTCTGATCTCGATTGTTCGCCGGGCCGCAAACAACCAGTCTTTCGAGCGGATCTGCGACGAAGGCCTGGGTTTCGGACGCAAGGATTCCTGTGGTCACCAGCCAAGTCTTTTTGCTCGTTCGAATTCCACGACACTTCCCTGTTGACATGCCATGCGATTACGATGCGGTAATGCCCTCTATTTCCCCTCCCCGACGAATCGTCAGTCCGACACCCCTGATGTGGGGCGGAGTTCTCGCGCTGCTGGTTCTCGCTTGTCTGTTGTCCTCCAGTTTTGTGCAGACGGTCCTTTCGTCACGCTTACTGGCCACGAATTTTGTCAGCCCTTCGACCTGGTTGAGGCTGACTGGCGTCCGCCCCTCGGGAACCACGATTCCTGATGAGGCGGCTGTCAATTTCGCAACAGTAATCACGCTTGTTTCAGGCTTGGTCCTGCTGACCTGGGGCATTGGTGCAATAGCACTCATTCGTGGAACTGATCGGGGAATTTCCGGATGCCTGTTCACGGCGGGAATAGCAACGGGGGGCTGGTGGTGTCTATTGGACATCTGGGAATGGACCTGGATTAGCGTCAGCGTTATCGGATGGGAAGGATTGACTGTCGTCGTCACGCTGACTCCGCAACTCTGGCTGGGGTTCTGCTTCGCAGGGATCATCACAACATTTCTCGCACTGGCAAATTCGCCTGATATCGAATCG
The DNA here is from genome assembly GCA_963977965.1 of uncultured Schlesneria sp. Lineage (GTDB taxonomy): Bacteria > Planctomycetota > Planctomycetia > Planctomycetales > Planctomycetaceae > Schlesneria. Next base: position 4,516 of record CAXBSB010000075.1, on the reverse strand, counting down.
CCCCGTGACGGAATTCGGGTAACTCGGTGGGTCGCACTTGCGAGCCTGATTTACGTCGTGACGTACACCACGATGAACTGGCGACTCTATTTCAATCTGCTGATCCCACACGGTGACTCAGCGATGTACGAAGAGCATCTGTGGAATCTTCTGCATGGCAAGGGCTTTCGAAGTTATCTGGATCAGGGGCTGTTCTGGGGCGAGCACATTCAGTTCGTCCACTTGTTCCTGATTCCGCTTTATGTGATCTGGCCATCGCACCTGCTGATGGAGCTTGCTGAATCAACGGCACTCGCCCTCGGAGCGTTTCCCGTATACTGGATGACTCGACGACAGACGAAGTCCGGGTGGGCAGGATTAGCGGCGGCTGTCGCTTATCTGCTCTACACGCCGATGCAGTTCCTCGATATCGAAATTGATTTGAAGACGTTTCGCCCCGAGGCGTTTGGCATTCCTCTATTGCTGCTAACCCTTGATCAACTGGAACGGCGCAATCTTCGTGGGTTTCTCACCGGGCTGTTGTTCACTCTGACCGTCAAGGAAGATTACGCAATCATTTTCGGCCCATTGGGGCTGTGGATTGTCTGGCGCGAGTGGCTTGAGTATCGGCAGCGGAGTTCAACCCTTGACCCCGGTATGGTCACTGCGAATCAACAATTCAATCGCCCATGGGCTGTCACAGGATTGGCAGTTGCGTTTTGCAGCGTTGCCTACCTTTGGGTTGCTACTCGCATTCTCATGCCGTGGTTTCGATCTGGAGTCGAAATCCATTATGCTGGTTATTTCAAAAAGTTTGGGACCACTCCTGAGCAGATCGTTGTCACGATGCTGACCAACCCCGGCCTGTTGTTTGGCGAACTGGTAACCCCGGAAACGATTCTCTATGGGTTGGCAATGCTTGCACCGGTTGCATTCCTGCCACTGTTTTCGGCGGGGCGACTGGCAGTTGCAGGCCCCTTGTTTGGAATACTGTGCCTCAACTCACTGGCTCGCGACCCACGCCATCATTTTCATGCCCCACTCGTCGCAATTGTTTTCTGGAGTGTCGCAGGAGGCCTGCCTGTCGCGCAGGGATTCCTGAAATGGATCGCAGACCGCCGGGGAAGCTCTGTGCCCCCCGAAACGATTCAGACATTGTTACGAACAATCCTGTGGAGTTCCTCGTTCACGACGGGGCTGTTCGTGACACTTGGTCCGCTGGGAGTTCCCTTCTGGGATTCGGGTTCTCCCTGGGGTTGGCGACGGCTTTACGGGCAAAGTCCCCGCGCTGAAAAATTTGCCCGGATTGAATCGCTTGTTCCGAAGACCAGTCGCGTCGCATCCACGGATTTCGTTCATCCACGGTATACGCATCACGAGCGATCGTACGATTACAGCAACTACAGCCGCAAAGTGAGCAACTACGAAAAACGAGTTCCCGACGACACCGATTACATCGTGATCGACACGCACCATCCGTACAGCACGATCAAGCGCCCCGAAGAAATTCCCGAATTCCGCGATCGTCCCGATCAGTGGGAATTGCTCCCAGATGAAACAGAGGGATTCTTCATCATCCTGCGTAGACGAAACTTCATGTCCCACTGAACACTCGTGACAAAACGTTCAATTACCTTCCAAGTCGATATGGTCGAAGATGCCGGAAGACAATTGAAAGATGCCGGTCATCCGAATTTCGGATTGTTACGGGGAAATTTCGTGCCGCGTTGGCTGCACGATCGGGAATCGCTGTGATACAAGTATCTTGCCTGTCAAAACTCAAAACGCGATCTCCCTCACGTATTTTGGAAAGCTGCCATGAGTGAAGTTGCCATCATGTTGAATCTGATGGATTTTGTCCGGACGCGCACAATCGCAACACTGGACGAAATCGCCAAACTTCCAGATCCTGCAGCAGCCCTGGTCTGGCAACCGGGGCCGGGGCGAGCTCATCTGGGCTGGCAACTGACTCACATCGGAATCACAGAGGAGTTGACGGCGACAGAGCGCCTGAAGGGGACTCCGGCCGCCTTTGCGGACCTGATTCCTCGCTTCAAGATCGGCAGCGTCCCCGATCAAGACGTTCCCGACGTGGAAACAATCCGCCAGATTCTGAATGTCTCGCGCGCTCACCTGTCCCAGACGTTGTCCGAGATCAAGGATGAGGAGTTGGATACAATCCGCCCGTGGTATACAGAACGAGGCTGGACACTGCGCCGACTGATGCAAATCCTGGTCTGGCACGAAAGCCATCACCAAGGCCAGGCTCACCTGAACCTGAACCTTTTTAAGTCTATCCAGGCTTGATTTACTGACAACACGCGAACGAGTTTCTGGCTGGCCATGGCTGGTCAGCATTGGAGTTCACGTGATTCTGGTTGTAGCAGGGCAGATCGCACGTTGCCTCGCCATGATCGATAAGCGGCTTACGCACAGACAAAGGCCCGGTGGCCGCCAAACAGCGGGGCATTCACGCGGCGAATTCAAAGGAAAAATGATCATGTCCAAGGCACGACTGGCCATCCTCGCCGCTCTTGTCATGGCAGCTCTGTCCGTACGTGATGTTTTGGCTGCGCCTCCGACCTCCAGGCCGAACATCATCTTCATCCTTGCCGACGATCTCGGATACACGGATGTCGCTTGTTTCGGCAGTAAGTATTACGAGACGCCGAACATTGATCGACTCGCGACGCAGGGGATGAAGCTCCTGAGTCATCATCATTGCCAGAATTGCACGCCAACTCGAGCCGCATTGATGAGCGGGCAATACGGCGCTCGCACCGGGGTCTATACTGTCGGTGGTACGGATCGCTTCGATTGGAGCAAACGCCCGCTGCGTCCCGTGGAGAACGTCACGAACCTGCCACTGGATCGCGACATCATCGCCAAACAACTCAAGGCTGCCGGTTATGCGACTGGCATGTTCGGAAAATGGCATATCGGCCAGCAGGGAGACTACCTTCCAGGTAAGCGAGGCTTCGATGAGGCCATTGTCAGTATGGGCCAGCACTTCGATTTTGAAACCAACCCCAAGACTGATTATCCCAAGGGGCAGTATCTCGCCGACTTTCTCACCGACAAATCGGTTGACTTTATCACGCGGCACAAAAATGAGCCTTTCTTTCTCTACTTGCCGCATTTCGGAGTGCATTCGCCGCACCACGCGAAGGCCGAGATGGTTGCCCGGTTTAAACCCAAGCCCGGAGTTGGCGGACACAACAATCCGACATATGCCGCGATGATTGCGTCGGTGGATGAGAGCGTGGGCCGCGTGATGAAAACACTCGATGAATTGCAGCTGGCAGACAACACGGTGCTCATCTTCACCAGCGATAACGGTGGGGTCGGTGGATACAACCGTCCCGATGGCCTGCAGCGCGATCCGGGTCAGGAAGCCAAAAGTAAGAAGGCCAAGGGAGCTGACGAGGACGGCGGCGGCATCACCGACAACGCACCACTGCGCAGCGGCAAGGGGAGTCTCTACGAAGGAGGGACTCGCGAGCCGTTCATCGTACGCTGGCCGGGTGTCACGACGCCTGGATCGTCGTGTAACGTGCCGACGATTCATGTCGACATCTTTCCAACGCTGCTCGAAATCGCCAACGCCCCCAGGCCGCGTCAGAAGCTTGACGGCGAGAGCCTTGCAAAACTCTTTCGCGATCCCGCCGCGAAATTACAGCGAGACGCAATTTTTCAGCACTTTCCTGGCTACCTTGGATCAGGCCCAGGACTCTGGCGCACCACGCCAGTGAGTCTCGTCCAAGTCGGCGACTGGAAGCTGATGGAGTTTCTCGAAGACGGTCGGCTGGAACTCTACAACCTCGCCAACGACATCGGTGAAACAAAAGACCTCGCGAAAGAGAATCCCGCCAAGGCCAGGGAACTACACGAGCGCCTCGTCGCCTGGCGGGCCGAGGTGAAAGCCCCGATGCCCACGAAGAACGAGGGGGATACCGCTCAACCGAAGCCCAAAGGCAAGGGAAAAAAGAAGGGGGCGTGACATGCGGCCCTTCAAGGAAACTGTCAAATTGTGCGTCACGGCGAAGTCGTGATTCTCGCAGGATTGACACTTCTGTCCTGAAGCGATTCCTCGGTCGTCAACGGAATTGTGCCTCTCTTCATTTTCGCCGAAAATTATATTGACAGCCAATGTATAGCGTGGCAATATGTTGCCTGGCGATACATTGTGACGCCAGCGATGCCACGACTCAAAGGACCGAGACATGGATGCGATTGATCCCGAACTGTTGCGCGGGAGCTTGGATTTAATGGTTCTGTCGACACTGTCGAGCGGAAAGAAGTATGGATACCTGATTCAATCCACGTTGTGGCAATCCAGCCGCGAAGCGATCGAACTGAAAGCAGGGACGCTCTATCCGATTCTGCATAAGCTGGAAAAAGAGGGTCTGGTGAAATGTCATTGGGAAGATGACACCGGCCGTCGTCGGAAGTGGTACGAGTTGACAGCGGTAGGGCGTAAACAATTGAAGCGGCGGACAGACGAATGGTGTCGCTACGTTGATTGCCTGCGCTGCAT
>CAXBSB010000074.1:0-30898 GCA_963977965.1 uncultured Schlesneria sp. | reverse complement strand
AGGGAAACATGGTTCATCCGTACCTGCGACGTCGCAGTGGTGAGGAACCCGTGACATTTCCGAGTGAAGCGGTGCGAGAAGTGTTACACAAGACGATGGGGGTTCCGATCTTCCAGGAGCAGGCCATGAAACTGGCCGTTGTTGCGGCAGGGTTTACGCCTGGTGAAGCGGATCAATTGCGGCGGGCCATGGGGGCGTGGCGAAAACGGGGTGTGATGGAGCCATTTCGCCAGAAGCTTCTGGAAGGGATGTTATCGCGAGGCTATGACGAAGAATTCGCGATCCGGGTGTACGATCAGATTCAGGGCTTCGGTGAGTATGGATTCCCGGAATCGCATGCTGCCAGCTTTGCTCTGCTGGTTTATGCCTCGGCCTGGCTGAAGTGCTATCACCCGGCCGCATTCACGGCGGCACTGCTGAACAGCCAGCCACTCGGATTTTATGCTCCGGCACAACTGGTTTCAGAAGCACGTCGCCAGCAGGTCGTGATTCGCCCTGTTGATGTCAACGCCAGTGACTGGGATTGCACGCTGGAATCGAGTGGCGGAACTCTGGCTCTCAGACTGGGCTGGCGCATCTTGCGAGGGTTGCGGCAAACGACAGCCGAACACATCGTTGCCGTTCGTCAGTCGGCACCGTTTCGATCGCAATCGGAATTCGCTCAGCGAACAGGTCTCAGCCGCAGTGAGTTGTCACTGCTGGCGAAATCGGATGCATTCCGGTCACTGGAAACGACACGCCGTGAGGCTGTCTGGGATGCGATGCCTGCACGAGAATCCTCACCGCTTCTTGCTTCCGTCGATAACGAAGAGCCCTGCGTCACATTACCGACCATGACTTCATCTCAGGAAGTGGTGGCCGACTATCAGACCGCAGGTCTGTCACTGAGAGCCCATCCGATCACGTTTCTACGAGACAATCTGAACGAGTATGGAGTAACCAAAGCTGCAGATCTGCTTCATGTGGAGGCCGAGCGTCGTTACCGGGTTGCAGGCCTGGTACTGCTCAGACAACGCCCGTCGACAGCCAAGGGAATCACGTTCATGACCCTGGAAGATGAAACGGGGACTGCCAATCTGGTTGTGCATGTCAACGTCTGGGAACGATTTCGCCCCATCGCCCGGCAGGCATCCGCGATCATCGCTCACGGCATCCTGCAACGCCAGAATGATGTGATTCATCTGGTCGTAGATCGCATGGACGATCTGACAACACTCCTTGGCCAGGTCGGAAATCGATCACGGGATTTCCGGTAATCGCCTGGGCAATTGTTAAGGCGTCCATTGTTTCAGATCTCCCAATTGCTCTCTGAGGCCCGCGCCGGTCGTTCGTCCATGAGCCGGGATGTCGAGATGAATCGCCGGGCCGTTGGCCCTCAAGTCGTATAGAGGGGATGTGAACCGCGTGAACCCAGTCCGAAGGGACTGGGCTGGGTGAATTGCTGGACCTTTGGTCCGGAAAACGGCAGACGCGGCCGTGGCGAAGCGGGAGGGTGAGGCTCCCGCCGAACCGTCTTCGGATCGGGAATCGAAATACTCATTCGCGGGTAAGCGGGAGCCTCGCCGCCTCGCCCTCGCGTTTTGTTTGACGCCTTCAGTGTCATGACAAAAACTACGTTCGAATCGCGTATTTCGCGAACGCGCGACTCAGTTGGTAACCGAGCTATCCCCAAAAGCGTGCTCGCCAGTTCACAAGCAGACGTATCCAGTCGCAAATGGCAATCAGCGCGGCGGCCAGAATGATTGTGCCGATGAGGCGCCCCCGGCGTTGTCGATTGCGTGCGGCCGATAAGCCGCAGCCAGCGCAAATGGACAGCATTATGAAATCTGCTAGGAATGCGGGAAAAGAGCGACCCAGCAAATACGGGGTTCTACTGGAAACGACAGGAGGACGTGTGAGAAGGTAGAACACAAAACAGATGAGTGCTGTCGTTGACTCCCACGAGCTTTTCTTGGGCGTCGCGATTTCACGTACCGAATCGCCAACAACCTGTGTTCCTTCGAGCGTAAGTTCAAATTTCGCCATGATCGCACCGAGGGCTCATCAATCGTATCAACGCCTGGCATTCGGGTAGTGGCTCATCTCCACATCCGGATTACACTCGCCGATCATATCGCGACGCGATACCCAGAATGTAGTTTCCCATCACCTGCATACGTACGGCAGGAACTCTGGTCGATCTTGGCGATACCTGTGGCCGATCTGCTGTTTGACAAACAAATCGGGAGCCTCGCCCTCCCGTTTTTAATCACCTTCATATTTTGACGTGGGGACAAACCGATCCCAAATGGTCTTCAGAGGGGCTGGTCTGAGGCTCGACTATCGGACGGCATTCTCAACCAGGCCAATGACGAATGGATCATTCAAACCGGTCGCGACATAGCTGGCTTGAGAAAAGTCATGGGTCGCGGTGTGTTCATGGGGAACCGAAACAACGAACGCTCCCGCGGCAGCACCGGCACGGGTTCCCGTTTGTGTGTCTTCCAGAACCAGCATTTCTGCGGGAGTGACTCCGAGTTGCTGGGCGGCCTTCAAATAGATCTCGGGGTTCGGTTTGCCGAGCGTTACGCTTTCGGCCGTCAATGCGACGGGAAAACGAGGCAACAGCTCGAATCGACTGAAGACATTTTCCAGGTAGTCTCGAGGCGACGACGTCGCGACGCCTTTGGGGAGTCCTCGCGCTTCGATCAAGTCGAGCAGTTCGAACAGTCCAGGCATCGGCTGCAGCCGGGTTTCGAGCAGTTCGTGAAAGACGACTCGCGATTCTGCCAGCAAATCGGCGGGCTTTTCTGTCAGGTTGAGAAAGTCGACCAGCGCCTGAAACGATTCCAGGGGACGCCGACCGAGCATCACATCCATGGCTTCTCGCGACATCGCCACGTTGCGGCGCCCCAGCAGAACTTCGGCCGATTCGTAAAAGACGTGTTCTGTGTTGAACATCAAGCCATCAAGATCAAAACAGACAGCACGAATCGTCGGCAGCGGGGAAGTCATAAGGAGGAAATCTTGTCTAATGCGAAACGGCAGGATCTTTGTGGATCCAGGCGACGATCACTGAAGCGACGACAAACGCGACAAACGCCAGTCCGCCCATGATACCTGGAAGGATGAAAAACCCGAGCCCGCCCAGGACTGCTGCCGCGATGGGAATTTCACGCGACAGACGTTTTGTCACCGAGGGACTGCGGACTGCCAGTATAACTGCCAGTCCAATCGCCAGCCAGACCGCAGACCAGGCAAGATTCAGGCCCCATCGAATCGATTCCTGTGGACGCACCGCCAAAGCAAGCTTCGGATCCCCGCCAACCTTGGAAAACACCAGTTTCTTGCCTGTTGTCGGCAACTGGAAGTCGAGTGACAATCCGCCAGCCTGATTCCAACGCGCCTGGCCGCCTGCCAGCCCACCACCATTGCGAACTTCACCGGGACCTTGCAGTGCCACCAAACCGAAACCTCCACCTCCCCCCATGATCAAGCCTTCATTCAGTTGTCCCCCGTTGAACTGTTGCACGAGTTGCTCTTGGGACGCACGGGTCGATGACGTTCCATCAACGGCTAATCCATTGAACTGGTCCTGAAATCTCTGAATTCCACTCTGGTCACCCTGCACCGGCGGGATTACTCCTGGTCCAGGACCGCTAACCATAGGACCGGGCCTGTTGAATGGATTCGCAGGGTTCGTTTGATTTCGAGTCGTGTGCGACTGAAGACCTGCCGGTCCGCCATACGGGGCATTTGGTGGGCCAGGCAATCCGATCGGAGTTCCTGAGGTGGGAGTTCCTAGCGATGAACCTCCCGTCATGATTGGAACACCAGCGACTGACAGCGAACCATTGCCGTTGGCAGGTTGCCCGGCGTCGTTCCATAGACCTGATCCACCACCGAATCCGCCGTAGGGGTTGCCTGCCGACGGGTTGTTGCCACCGTTATTGAAATTGTTGCTGAGTTTCTGCTGATTGACCGCGGTATTCAATGTGCTGAGATTTGCATCGTTGTTGGCTCGCAGCATCTGGCGCGTCGCTTGATTGGCAACCTTTCCGGAGCTTTTTGACTCGGCGGCTGGCTTCTCACCTGCGGCAGTATCTTTCGAGACGACGTCCTGATTCTGCAATTCGAAATTCAGCCCCACGCCATTCCCGTTGGAATCGTCCGAGGTCTTGATTTGAATTCCATCTCCTGCATTACTCTGGATCAACGCGGCAGCGTTCGTAAACGAGATGTCGAGTCCGTTTCCGCCGTTGTTCTGGATCGAATTCCCAGAGTCGCGCCCGTTTGTGATTTGATAGCGAGGATTCGCCGATTGGGTTTGTGCCATCTGCTGCCGAGACTGACCTTCCCGAATGGCCTTTTGTAGATCCTTGAGTTGAACCTGAGCCATATCCCGCTGGCGATTGAATTCATCATCGCCTCCTGTGCTTTTCACCACCTCTTCCAACTGACGCGCATTCTCGAGAGCCATGCCCAGTTGCTTCATATTGTTGGAGGCTCGAGCCCCTGCCCCCGTATAGTTCGAAGCGACATACCCCAGCAACTCTGACAATTCCTGAACAGCGGCCTTTTCGTAAAGCAAATCTTTCTGATCAGCGGATTGCAGATTCAAGTTATGTCGCGTCGAAGTCTTCAGCGGTTGCGCGTCCAGATCGTCAGGAAGCCAGACGGTCCATCGAGTCTTCGCGACCGGGATCCCAAAATCAGGATCGTCCTGCTGACTGACAACTGCCGGTGCCGGGAAATCAACTTCCTGACGCAAAACCCGTGCTGCCTTGGGCAGAGAGGCACTCAGACGTCCTCGCCAGAGGACTCGGACCGGAAACGACAAACTCGCGACACTCGTTTTCGGCAGCGCAATCAACTGAATCGTTTCATTATTTCGCTTGGTCGTGACTACTCGTGACGGAGTGTTCCCGACGACGACGGACATTACCTCGGCATCGGCTGGAAACTTCAGCGCCAGGAACTGTCGTGAGTGATTCTTGATTGTGTAGATCGCCTGACCACGGAAAGTTCCGTCACGGCTCAGGATCGTTGTCAGGTCTGCCACATTAACCGATGCGGGAGCACTGGCCGTCTGGACGAATTTCTGTATCGACCAGCGCGGAGCGGTCAGCAGTTGTTTCACTTTCACCAGTTCGGTGGCCTGATCGACCAGTGCCTGATCCACGACGACCGGCACATCTTCCCGCTGAACGGATTCAAATCCTTCCGGGGCGACGGAGGTCAACTGGCTTTGAGACGTATTGATCAGAAGGACATATTGCTGCTGCCCTTCGATTGCGTCCGTTGCACCTGCGCCACTGCCACGTTCAAAGGCAATTGAAGGGGCTTCGACTTCCTTTGCAGGTGGTGGAAGTGTGCCAATTGCCGCCGCGAAGTAGCGACCGCTGACAGGGGTTCGTAACCGGATTGTCCAGCGCGTTCGATTGTTCCCGGCATCGACGTGGCTGGTTTCACGAATTCCTTCTCCGTTGAACTGCAGTTTTCCTGCGAGAAAACTCGGAGTGGTAAAGACGAGAGTGTCGGTTGTGGCGGAATCAATATTCCATTGCAGTGCGAGTGTGTGGACCACTGCCACATCGGTGACCGAGACCATTACCAGTCCGTTCGCGGCCAGACGCGGTGTCGCCTTCTGGAGATCCACCTTGATCGGACCGGGAATGGCAGCAGTCGAATGAAATCCAAACTGGACGGGCTGTGACGGACGGACAGCCCTTAATTCGGGACTCACTTGTGTCGCATCGACGGAACGCCAGCCTTCGAAGGTGTTCAGCGTCCCCGCAAACCCCTCGTCCAGCCAGACTGCGGCACTGGTTTGCAGCCGGGTTGCATCGAGTGGTCTTGGGAAAACCAGCTCGGCTGATGTCGCGTCGTTCTCACGAGCCACACTGCCTGACAGAACAACCTCTGCAATCCCCAGGCGGGGAGCCTTCAGGTCGATTGTTAATGTGGTCTTGTCGGTTCCCAATGACCAGTCATGCAATCCTGTCGCTTTCACATCCAGAACAACGAAACCGGGCGGAATCGCGACACTGAATGACGAACGCGGAGCACCAGTCAGGTTGTAGACCAGGCGTGTTGTCAACTGCTGCTTGCGGAGTGCTACAAAGGCTGCCTGTTGAGCTGTGACGTTTGCCTGCGATTGCTGACGGGTTACTCGAAGGCCCAGTTGAAATGGTCGCTTCGAAAAACGATACGAAAGTTGTGGCGCGACATTGCCAGGCCGACTGACAGGAACTGTCGTCGAGAAATTTGCCGCATCGATCTGGTTCAGTGATTCAACTTTTTCTGCTCGAACGCTGAATTGATTGCCAACGAACACGGCGACCTGGCCGATTTCATTGGTCACTTCCTGCGGTGCCAACTGGGGAATCTCAACCAACGTTGGTTCCGTGCCGATCCGGGTGTCGAGAAACGCTTCCACGGTCATTTGAGTGACGTCGTTCACATTGCGTCGGAAGATGACTCGCAACTTGCGAGCATCCCCTTCGCCCTGCAGTTCCCATCCGCCAACATCAGCACCGTTAACCGCCTGCAATCGAAACGCGGCGGGAAGTGACAGAGTCACATCGGCGATTCCTCCCTGACGCACGCGGTATTGGAATCCGGTGCTGGCTCGGATACCGGAATCGGTAACCGTAATCGCCTGAACAGAATCGACATGAACGACAGCAGCGGCAGCCCCCTTGGCTTGCTCTGGCTGCCAGGCAAAAGCGAGGTCGCCCCCTTTGTCGACAGGAATTTCAATCGATTGAGTTTCGCCCTGCGTGACACGCCGGAAGACCGTGGACGAACCATTGATCCGGACCGACAGATCTTTGGCTGGCAGTGCGAACGACAACTTGCCGCTGGGGACTGGCAGCAAAGGCAGCGACAGTGTCCCGGTCGCGCCCGACAGGCGGGCTGGCACCGAGAATTCAAAGTCAACGATGTGCAGGCCCGGTGACGTGATGACGACTTTCGAACAGGCTCCGTTGACGACGAGTGGTGCCGTTTTGCCGTCGAGTTTCGCAGATCGAACGGCGACGGCTCCGACGGGCAGTTCCAATTGAAGCTGTCCATCGACATAGCTGCGGACGGCGTATCGTGCATTGATCTCGGCACTGGATTCGTCAGGAGCCTTTTCGTTGGGGGTCACCTTCAGCGAATAGAGTGCTTCCACGATTCCGCCATCATTCGGAGCAGTCCCTTTGATCGGCTTGTCGGGATACGCGCGGTGATACAGTTCGGCGAATTTGTCAAAGGGAAGGATGATCTTTTCGGAGGCGAGTGGATCTGTCCCCGCATCGAACGGAACCACCAGCGTGGTGTCCTGCATGACGGGGGGAATTGGTGGCTGTGGCTTGCCGGGAGCCTGCTCGGCGGGAGCTTGTGCTGCTGGCTGTTGGACAGACGGAGCCTGCACGGGGGCCGACTTCTGTGCCGAGGCCTCGCCGGTGAACAGCAAGACGGCGATCAACATTCCAGCGGCGGTACTCGAACCCGTCGGAGGAATCCGTGTCGTCGCCCAGCAGCAGCAATTCGCACAGCATTTTTCCAGGCACTGGACGAGGGGCACAAGCATCCAGAGTCCACAGACGACGATGGATCCGAAGAAGACCCCGTCGAGAACGACTTGCAGGGCATGCGGAACCAGCGGCAGCAAAGCAAGAGGGAGCGTCAAACCGACTGCGGCACATGTCAGTTTCGTGGCGAGACTGGCGCGACGCAAGAACCACCCGACCAAGGCGACCAGGACCACAAGAAATACTCGTGCGACCTTTCCGGCATGTTCATCGACGTAATCAAGCCGCAGGGAAATGTCTCCGCGTGCAGGGTCTGCACCCGCGTACCGAAACGATTTCAGCAGGCTGCCATCCGGCGGCGTCAAATCGATGGCAAGCGACAGCAATGCCAGTTGAGTTCGAGTCGCTTCGCGTTGTGGTACGACAACAGGCCGACCACCGTCTTTGCGACCTTCCCCTTCACCGTCTGCGATTGCCATCGCGTCATCGAGAACTTTCATGCCAGGATCGCCCTTGCCGGATTGTTCTTCACCTCGCCTTTTCTTATTGCGATCTGATGAAAGCGACTTCCACTCGTGTTTCTTCGGAGCAGCCTCTTTCGTCATTTCATCGGACTTCATCGCTTCGCTCTGTTTTTCCAATTCGGGCAATTTCCTGGCATCGGACTCCTTTTTGTCAGCATCGAACGGCTGGTCGGCTGGCTTGGCTTCAGTAGTCGCCATGGAACGATCCATTTCAACTATAGGTTCTTCAGCCATCGGAGGAGTAAAGTCATTAGGCTGAGCTTGGGGGGCTGCGGGAGCACGGTAAGCAGGAGCCATTGTCGGCGGAGGAGCTGCGGTTTTTCGCGAGTCCGCCAGGTAAGACTTGCTTCCCGGACTAAGCACCAGCGTACTGAATAGCAGAAACACCAGTCCGAAACCAAAAACACCGCCAAGTACTAAGAGCTGGCCCTTTCGATGACACAGGACAACGAGTGCGATTGAGCCGAGTGTGACAATGACCCAGAATGCGTGCCAACCGAGATCTGTCAGTGTGGGGACACGAATTCCTGCATTCCAACTGCTCAACAGCCCTGTTTCATCCATTCGCTGCTCAGGTTCCAAAACCCCGTTGCTGTGAACGAGCAACGTTGTGTTCGGATAGTGAAGTTTCCACTGCTGATCCAGAACGTCAACAGGCTGCGAAGTTCCCTGGCCAGTTTGCACGGACAATTCCGGAGGTGGTTGTTCCAGTGTCCCGAATCGAGTCAGTGCTGTCCCTTTTGATCGATAGAACAACTGCAATTGCCGTCGGTGCCCTGGGTGCGGCTCTGCGGCGGATGGGACGGCTGTTGCTAAGGCGTTCAAGGGGACCAGATAGATGTCTCCCTGTCGTCGAACTTCGACGGGACGCCCATCGACAAGCGTGGCCCATAAAACGGTATCGGTCGGCAGGGTGACTCGCAGTCCCTGGACTCCAACGACCATCAACTGGAAATTGGCTCGATGCTGAAGTTCGCCCGTTCGTCCCAAGACGCTGGTGATCTCGAGCAGTGGACAGATCGCTGTGGGGACCGGCAACTTCTCAAATCGCTCTTCGCTGATCGTCAGCTTTGCTCCGCTGGAAACGTTCTGGTAGACCGCAACGATTCGCTCTTTTGGAATGTACTGGATTTCAGGCAAATCCAGTGGATCGACTTCAGCCAAGACAGACCCGTCAGCGGCCTTCGCATCGATCGTCAGCCGTTGCTCACTGCCTGCTTCAACAGCCTGGAATCCGTTCTGACGTTCGGCGTCGACAAATCTGGCTTGCGGAACCTGAAACGATTTTTCAGAGCCGCGTGGAAGTTCGATGTCGCACCAGAGTGGCAGCAAGCCGCGCACTCGCTGATCGAACTGTAATGTCCAGATCCGCTCACCGTTTTGAACGGCGCCCGGCTTCTGTTCAACGATCTGCCGCATGGAACTCTGGAATCGCAACGATGTTCCCGACGCTTCAGGCATAGCGATCTTGATGGTGCGAACGCCCCCGCCCTGCACTTCGACCATGGCGTAAATGAAGGCGTGCATCGTTTGCGGATCGAGTCTGCTGAATGTTGTCGTCTGAGCCGAGATTCGTGACGGCTTGCGAGTGATCTTCAGCGTGCCGCCGTATCGCGTGTCCTGAGTTGAAAAGCGAAGACGTTCGTATTCCGCTTTCAAAGGAGCCGTATCCAATCCGGTCAGTTCCTGTGTGGCCAGGTCCAGGTCATCATCGCCGCGAATGACAAATGTTCCTTCGTTCAAGCCCGACTGAGGCAAGAATAGCTCGGGCAATGAAACGCTGATTGGCTGCGCTTCCACCGGCCATCCTTCAACCTCTTTACGCAGTGACAAATGGATCGTTCCGGCTGTCTCTGCTGGCAAAGCCGGGGAGAGCAGGATCCGGACTTGATTTACGTTGGCATCTTGTGGAAGGACCTGCCACTTGAGTGCTACGTCATCTCGTCTGGCCCCCAGGACCGTCCAGTCTGCGGGGAGTCGCACATCCAGTTCAAACAGTGGCGAGAAATGCGTTTCCACCGTGATGAGTGCCTGCAGATCGAGGCCCGTGGCATTGACATCCAGGACTGCTGCAACGGCTGTCTGAACTTCGCGCTGCTTGGGTTGCGTCGTCAAACGAAGCACAAAATCGGGACGCCAGACATCGAATCGCAGAAATTCGGTCGCGTTCAGCTTTGCCATCTCATCCGGCATGTCAGTTGTCGGCTTCTGTTCATGCGTCGATCGACGGACCCCTTCCGTCTCTTCGATCCGCAGTCGAACTCCGGCAGGATGCTGGACCAGGACCTGTCCGATGTGCGACGTGACATTCGCAATCGACAACGGCGGTACCGCCCAGGGTTTGTCCGATTCGACCGCCATGACACCCTTCAGCGTCACCTTGCGGGAACCGTCAAAGGCCTGGCCAAACGTCAGCGAAATCTTTGTGATCGATTTGTCGTTGGGGTCGTCATTCAGTTCCCATGCTTCCAGACCGGTCGATTCCACATCTGCAATTTCCAGAGTGCTGGGGACCGTCAATGTCAGACGGTCGATCGGCTTGCCGAACACCTGCAACGTTGTCAGCGAGTGCCAGGTGACTTCGCCCGGGGCGACGTGCAGACCATAACCGGTTGAGGCAAACGTGAGTGCATCAGCAGCGTTATCGGCAGCGCGGTCGGTAATCCGTAGCTGCAGGCCAGCTGCTCCGCCAACCGCGATCTTATAATCGGCAGCCTGTTCAAGTGGTGCAGGACGTTCGATCTGCGCTGTTCCGACCAGCAATCGCTTTCCCGCAGGAAGCGTCAGCGAAAGTGTACCGCTTGGGGCTTTCAGCAGTGAAAAACCGGCGACTTGATCACTGCCAAGGCTGTTCAACTCGGTAGAGAGTTCCAGCTTCAGCGTGTGAGTCCCCTTCTCTTCAGAGAGCAATGAAATCGATCCATCAGGATTGCGTCCCAGCATGGCAGGTGCGTCATCGAGCGATGCCTTTTCAACTGCCAAACGCTGCATGGGAAACGTCAGTGACTGCCAATGATCTGTGAACTGCGTTAATTGAGCGGTGACGGAGAGAAGCAACTGGTCACCCGAGACGCGAGCCTGATAGTCGGCACTGGTCACGACGACCGGGACCGCTGGCAGGTTCCCTTTGGCAGCATTCGTCTTTGCCAGTTCCAACAGCTCTTCAAATTTCTTTCGACTTAGAACCGCGCCACGACGATCGCGTTCCATGATGACGTCCAGGTCTTCCGCAGGAACGAAGACTCGACGCGATTCCGACAGTTCGGTTGCCAGGTCCGTTGGCCGGGTGCTGGCAGGCTGGGCATTGATCGGGGTAGCCGATGCGATCAAAACGGTCAGAACGAGGGCCGCAACCGAATTCTGGCGGATTTGATGGTAAATCTGATGAATTCGGCGACGAAGCGCGTTCATGACATAACCCTCCAGGGCCGACGAGCAGAGTGTCATCCGGTGATGACTCATCGCAGTGTCCTTAAGCGAAATCATTTCGTATGGCCTACTCAGTACCGCCGGCGGGCGGGTTGGGTTCCGATGGCGTTTCGGCAGTCGTAACGGATTCTGTCGCGGCTGCAGGAGCCTCCGTCGCAGCAACCGTTGAAGGGGTTGGCGTGATCTGAACCAGTGCTGCCGATGGTCGCCGATCAAGGATCGCGTGAATCACCCACAGTCCAGCCAGAACCACCAATCCATAGGCAGAGACTGCCAGTCCATGGATGATCAGGTTCGAGTCCTGCAGGGCATACGCTGAAGCTCCAAATGCGGCTACGATCAGCAGGGTCAGCTTGTTTTCCCACGTTGTGTTTCGCAGGACAAACGCAATCACGACAATCGCACTGCTGACGATCCATGTGTAGAACGGCATGTGCCACCAGCCGAATCCTTCAATCGTATCGGCTGCCCCCAGGTTCATGTACTGGTAACGGCGTCCTTCAACCGGGAATTCAAACACACCCCCGGTGTCAGCACCAATCCACTGATCGAGATCCTGAGTCCCCGTGGCTTCGGGGTTTTTGTTGAACAGCAAGTCGCGCAGGACGGTACGTGATTCGACGCTGAAGTTCTTGGGAGTCCCGATCAGAGCGTATTCACGAGGCGACCAGACCGCGGCTCGCAATTGTTGAATTGCGACTCCGCTGGCATCGGAACCTCCCACGATTGGCAATTGCAGGCGAAGCTTTCCACCCGCGGATTCAAAGGCCTTCGGATCCAGTGGTAAACGGAACAGGATCACCAGTGAGAATTGTTCGTCCGAAGAGTCGGTTCGAGCGACATTGACGAAGAACGACGTCCAGCCGTCTCGCGTTTTCAAATCCGCCTTTTCGAGCGAAACCTGCTTTTTGCCGATCAGGACTCCCAGCGGTTCTGCTTTGGAGGGGAGGTCGATTCGCAGTCGCTGCCGTTCGCTCGATTTCATCACGAATCGAGTTCGGTAGGTGGCGACGCTGGCTTTGTCGAGGACAACTTCGACCAGAGCCTTGCTGACAACGGTCTCAACGACCCCCTGGATATCGTACTTGTTCGCAATCAATTCCAGTTTCACAGGATCTTTGTAGTAGCGGAACGCCACGAAGCCATCCTGAGGCAGTTGCTGCAGTTCTCGAACGTCGATCTGTTCCGAATCTCCTCCGGTGGCAGCGGCAGAAACGGAAAGAGCGCGATCCTTCGTCACCGTCATCTCACCGACAGTGCGTGAAACGGCGATGTCGCGCTTCCCCTGTGGTCCGTCAGCTTTGTCATACGGCGGAAGAACTCGAATCGCTTCAATCACAGATTTCTCACTCTTGGATTCGGCTGCGGCCGTCGGAGTCAGATCATAGGTGATGGCAAATGGCTGAGATCCCAGGACGTCACGCTGCATAATGACGGTCCAGGTGACCCAACCTTCGACGGCCTGAGGTGCCCGGCTCTTTTGCTTGATCGGAGGTGCAGAACCACCTGCCGTCGAATTAATCTGAATCTTGTCGGCGAGAGCTTCTGGAACAGCGAACCGGAACGTGTCGAGTCCAGCGTATTCAACGAGGTAATTCAAGTTTGTGGTCACTTGAACCTGACCTTGTTTGACATCCGCTCGCGTACCGATGAACGCGGTCAAACGAGTCGGCTTGCGTACTGTGCGAACAGGGATTTCAACCGGACGTCGGTTGTAGAGCCACGACGAGACCAGTCGAGCATTCGACATGGATTCTGCTTGCGGGGCGGGATCCGGTTGAACGGCAACCATTTTTTCAGCATCGGTGATCACATCGATCGCTTCAGGGGCGTATACCTGAACTTTGCCGTTTTCCAACTCCGCTCCAACGGGTTCCAGCAGCGGCAACGTCTGGTTCGTATCCTCTGCGGCCGGATCGAGTGTTCGAATGGCGATGACGCTGATCGTCAGGGCCCCGATCGTCTTTTCCCGCAGACTGACTGAAAGAGTGGATTTGTCGGGCGAGACATCGAATTGCTTCATCCGGTCGCACAGAACGTTTTCAACGGTGATGTTTTCCGGGAGCTTGAATTTGATTTCGAAAACACCCGCTCGATCGATTGTGAAGTTGATGATCGAACGAAGTCGCAATTGATCTTCTCGGAAGACCAGTTGTGACGCGTGATCGACGATCAATCGTGGTTCAATCGGCTTGGCGAGCAATTTGAGCTGAAACGCTGGAGTGTAATACTTGAAATAGAGTCCTCCAGGTCGCTTCAGTTTTGCGTCAACTTCGCCTTCGTCGATCCGGGAAAGACCTGTCTGATCTTCCACGGTGATTGTCAGATCACTTCCTTGCTTGACGGCAATTGTGCCACTCTCCCTGATCACGTTCAGAGCGTGGATGCCGTACGACGTTGTTCCCTGCATCCCGGCGATTTCAAAGGCTTCAACAGGAGCCGCTCGTTCCGTGTGAACTTCCAGAGTGACTTTACCATCGAGGCGACTGAGTAACTCGACCGAGACGACCTGTCGATTATCTTCTTCGACGGCCTTCCATTCTTTCACCTTGGCGTTGGAGGTGATGTCGAGAATTCGCTGGCCCTTGGGGACAGCGATCTGCACCTTTTCAATCTGACCGCGAAGAACGTCGTAGGTCAGCCATGCGTCGGTATGGATCAGGCCATCTTCGACGGTGACGAGTGTCTGGTTGGTGACGCTCGCCAGCAATTCCATATCGGGCTTGGTTCCGACTCGTGGATGCCATCGGACAGAAATCTTTTCAGTGGAACCGACACTCGCCTTGATCCGGGTTTCTTTGGCGGCAGCAGCAACGGGTTCGCTGACCAGTTTCGGTTTCAGTTCGATCGTCTGATCTGCTTCGGGAATACTGAGTTCAAACGTGGTGATCCCCACGGTGGGGACATCCATGTCCAGGCTTTTGCCTTCAGGAGCAGTCCGGACACGTGCCGTCAGTTCGATCTGAATCTTGTGTTCGCCTGCAGACGGAATCAGCAGCGAATAGGTACCGTTTCCCGTTCCGCGGAATAGAACTTTGCCAGAATCCGACGAAACCTTGCTGATTGCCGCATCCCCAAACTTCACAGGGACTTCTGCCCATCCCTTTTCAAGAGCCTGAACCACCAGCGTTGCCGAGACCAGTGCCACGTCTTTTTCAACCTTGGCTGTGTAGCTTGCCGAGGTAATGACGCCGCTGACGGGCGGTTGTTCGGTTTTGCGGAGTCCATTGGCGCGGGCCGATTCCAGCAGACGAATGTATTCCGCGTAGGGAACGAAAATACTTCCATCCGGCTTTTCAAACACAGCCTTAAGACTTTTGAACGGCATGTAAATCAGCCGCTCGACGGTCTTTTCGTTGGGATTGGCTGGTTCCGAGGCCGCCGGTTTTCCGGAATCGCCAGGCTGCGCAAGGGCCGCAGAGCCCCCAGCCAGCACCCCTCCGAGTAACAGTACGGCAACAAGTCCTAAGTGCCGAGTCGCTTGCATAAAATGAATCCTTGAAGTCACAACCCCTCACCAGAACGCTAAGTTCAGCAAAACAGGCAGAAGATGTCGAGGGTGAGGGTTCAGAAAACCTAGAAGACTTGGGCGCAATTCAGGAATGCGGTAAGAATTCTGAAAAAGTAAACAATATGACGAACCAGATGTCAAAAAATCTCCCGAAAATGTCTGACCTTTGAAAAAACAGCTCAAGTTTGGCGAATTGAGTCGTCGTTGGACGTGAAACCTCAGGAATGATCCGAGCGGATTATTCGCCCAAAAGTCATTTTTTCACTGTTTGTAAGTTGTTTAGAATAAATGCCTTGCGTTGTTTATGTGCGGCGTGAACGGCGAGACTCTCTACTGCGTAACGATGTGCGTTGTTGCCGAAGGGAATGCTGAAAAGGTGTCGCCGTGAAGCGAGTCACATTGTCGACGATTGTCTCTCAATCTGGGTCCCACTGCAGTTCGGGATTTTTGTGACCTGTGCCGGCTTCTTGAGGAATGCTGACATTTGCCCGTCACTTTCGGTGAAATCACTTTTCCGAACTGCATTTAGCGTAGAGAGTTGAGTCGTCAGCGTGCAATTCGGAAAGTGGGAGAGCAAGCCATCAGGCATTCCAGAGGTGAGAGCCCCGCCAGAGTCGTCCAAATTTCAGGCGATGAGGGACTTTGAAAGGATTCGATCAGGTGGTGGCAGGTGTCTCAGGAACTGGCTTCGCTGGTACCTCGTCTGCGGCTGGAATCCGGGACCAGTACTGTGCCAGAACAGTAGCCGTGAACACACAGCCAAAAGTGTAGGCGGCGGTTGGAATTGCAGCTGCGCGATATTCTTCGCCCGGAAATAACTGCAGGATCAGGGTCGTCCCCAATCCACAGTTCTGCATGCCAATTTCCAGAGTTAGGGCCCGACACATCGAATCGGTCATTCCTGCGATTCTCCCGGCGACGTAGCCCGCCAGATATCCCAGCACGTTGATCAGCAGTAGAGCGACCAGCAGTTTCAGTTCACTCACCATCAAACCGCCGTTTTTGAAGCCAAGGACCTCGCCCAGTCGCTGTCGGTTCAGCCCCACGACAGCCGCGATGATCCAGAGAATTGCCAGGTTGGCGATGATCCCACCCCAGCGATCCGCCAGTTTTTCAAACAGGGGCGACATCCGACGCAGTCCGAAACCAAGAAGAACTGGCATCACAACCTGAAGCATCAGTTGCTTGGAAACATTTGCCATTTCAAACTCGCCCTTGAAATCCCCTTTGAGATCCAAGGTCAACCAGAGTGCCAGAGGAACGGCGATGGGTGAAAGCATGGTGGCCAGCGTAGTCAGTGCCACGGAATAGCTGACGTTACCTCGACACGTCAGCGTCAGCACGTTTGACGCCATTGCGCCCGGGACACAGCCGACCATGATGACGCCCAGCAGCGTCACCTTGTCGAATCCGAAAGCATGTCCGATGACATAAGCCAGCAGTGGCATGCAGCCGTACTGCACGGATGTGCCATAGAGCACCGCAGGCCAGCGGCGACCGACTTCTTTCACTTCCTCCAGTTGCAGGACGCTGCCGACGGCAAACATGACCAGGAAAATCGCGACAGTCAGAGCATGTTTGACGGGGTGGAACGGATCGATGACGCCCGGAAAAATCATGGGCCAGAAGAACGAGATCCCTGACGAAAGGATCAGCCAGACCATCAGGTATCGTTGCAGCATGACGATGTTTCCGCAGCAAATCCGGGAGTAGGCGACAATTCTTTCAGGGTGCCAACAAACCCGGTAAGGTGCTTGAAGTCGACCGTTTGAATGCCGACCGCAAAACTTGATGGCGAACCCGGAAAGGATGTACGGCGCATCAACGGCGCACATTCGTGAAGAACGGACGGTAACGATCGCTTCGAGAAGTGCCAAGTCTGCCGACCTTGCTATAATCCGGCGGCCAATTCCCCGAGATCGTGGTTCGCCAGTCGCTCGACGATTGGCGGGGATCGAGCTTTTCACTCGCAGTAGATACGTTATGCCTCATGAATTCCTCAGCGACTTCGTTTCAAGGCTGCAAGACGCCGGGGAACTGGTACGTATCTCTGCACCGGTCGAGACGGGCCTGGAAGTTGCCGCGATCACTGACCGGGTCTGTCGATCCCCGAACGGGGGACCTGCCCTGCTGTTCGAAAAGCCGAAAAACAGTGCGATTCCCGTCATCACAAATCTGCTCGGAAGTCGCCGCCGACTCTGTCTGGCTCTCGGCATCGATTCACTCGATGAATTGACAGACAGGCTGGGACGGCAACTGAAGTCTGAATCCGGGGGATGGCTTGAGGCACTGAAACTTACCTCTTCGACCGCGGGGCTGTCGAAATTCGCTCCGCGTACCATCAAGACTGCCGTTTGTCAGCAGGTGGTTAAACTGGGACGCGATGTCAGCTTGTGGGATTTACCGATCCCGCGCCACTGGCCGGACGAAGCGAATCCTGTCATCACTGCAGCACAGGTTGTCACTCAGGATCCACAGACGGGGGTTCGGTCTGTCGAACGGTTTCCGGTTCAGGTGGTCGGACAGAATCAGGTTGTTCCTCACTGGAATCGATACCACGCAGCCGCCAGAAACTGGCAGTCTGCAGTCCGCCTGCAGCGGCAGTTCGCCATTGGCATCGCTTTGGGAGGCGACCCCGTACAGACTCTGATGACCGCTGGTGGGATCGTCGCTCCTTCTGATTCGCTGTTGCTGGGAGGCTTATTGCGCGGTGCCGCCGTCGATCTGGTGAAGGCGCGGACTATTGAACTGGAGATCCCTGCAGCTTCCGAATTTGTGATCGAAGGCTACATCGACTATGCCGAGCAACCGGTCGAAACGCCGTCGATTGCCGGAACGGCAGGACATTATCTCCGCGCCGAGACTTTACCAGTCATCCAGGTCACGGCAATCACTCATCGAGCCAATCCGCTGTTCCCCTCGATCGTCCCGGCAGTGCCTCCTTCGGAAGAGTCCTGGATTGGCCTGGCCGTTGAACGCCTATTCCTGGCTGTTCTCAAAGCAAACATTCCCGAGATTGTCGATCTGCATCAACCGTTTGCGGGGGCAGGTCAGAACCTTTTGTTCGTCAGCATTCGTAAGGAGCATCCCTTGCAGGCTCGGCAGGTTCTCAACAGCCTGTGGGGGGCGCGACTTGCCGGTCTCAATAAACTGATTGTGGTTGTCGATGCTGATGTGAATGTTCAGAGTGAGGCGGAAGTCTGGTTCGCGGTGGGATCGTATGCGAACCCCGAACGAGACATGATCAGTCTCGATGGCCCGACATACATGGACGACATGTCAACCGATGTTCGTGGCGTCGGACGAAAACTGGGGATCGACGCGACTCGCAAATTCCCCGAAGAAACGCGTCATCTCAGCAGCCCTCGACCGCTGGCGATGCCTGCCGAATTGCGATCACAATTGAATGGACGCTGGCACGAGTTTGGAATTCACAATGAGTAAACCAGTTCGACCCGAGTACGGGGTTTATTTCCCGCTCAAGTGACACTGGGCGTGAGTCACCTGACGCTGACACGAAGCTCATGTTCACTTTTTTCTGTTTCTTTTCCAGGTTGCCATGCAAACAACGTTGCCTGCTGTTGATAAGTCTGAAGCTCGTGTTCGCCAGATGTTTGGCGAGATTTCGGGGCGATATGACCTGATGAACCATGTGCTGTCAGGCGGAGTCGACGTCTACTGGCGATGGCGGACCGTGCGAGCGGTTTCTCCTCACGGAACGTCTCCGATCCTTGACGTCTGTACTGGAACGGGTGATCTGGCTCTTTCTTACTGGAAAGCCGGGAAGGGTCAGATTCCGATCGAAGCGACCGATTTCACGCCCGAAATGTTGCGTATTGCAGAGACCAAACGCGACAAGCGTTTTGCAAAACAGATCTCATCCGGGGCCGCGTCATTGACGTTTCGAGAAGCGGATACTCAGCAACTTCCCTTCGATGACAATCTGTTTCAGATTGTGTCAGTGGCGTTTGGTTTGCGGAATGTGACCAACACTGAAAAAGGTCTGCGAGAAATGGTCCGGGTCTGTCAGCCGGGCGGTCGAGTGGCCGTGCTGGAATTCTCAATGCCGTCCAATCCGTTGTTTAACTGGGTCTACCGGACCTACTTCAAGTACGTGTTGCCTCGCATTGGCCAGATCTTCGCGCGGAATCGCCAGTCGGCCTACAATTACCTGCCCGAATCGGTTTCACAGTTTCCGTATGGGCGAGAACTCGCTGCAAAGATGGAGGAATGTGGATTGTCACAAGTGACATGGACGCCATTGACCTTTGGGATCGCGACGCTGTACGTTGGCCGTAAGCCATTGCCGGTCGTTTGATCACAGCGATCTTTCGTTCATCACTTTTGAAACGACACCATTATGCCTCACGGCTCAACATCACATGATCTCGTCGTTGCCATGACTGGAGCGAGTGGCGCTGCGTATGCACTGCGATTGCTGGAAGTTCTGGTCGCCGCTGGCAAGACCGTTCATCTGACGATCAGCCCGGCAGCGACCGAAGTTCTGAAGCACGAATTGAATCTGAAAGTCGATCTGAATGCGTTTGATCCTCAGCAATTACTTCCCGCTGCTGCGGAGGCGTTGCAGGACAGCAAACTGAAATTATTGAAGTCTGACGGTGATGGAGGTTACGCGGCCAGTTCCATTTTCAGTGATAGCGAAATCATGAAGGGCCGCATCGTCTATCATCACTACCGCGACTACAACGCGGGGATCGCGAGCGGTTCATTTCTGACTGGTGGCATGGTGATCTGCCCCTGTTCGATGGGGACACTGGCGAGCATCGCGACAGGTCAATCTCAAAACCTTGTCCATCGCGCTGCAGATGTTCATCTGAAAGAACGACGCAAGCTGATCGTTATGCCGCGCGAAACGCCGCTCAGCGTGATTGCGCTGGACAATATGAAGCGGTTGGCTGAAGCCGGAGCAACCATTCTGCCAGCGATGCCGGGGTTCTATCATTCGCCCCGGTCGATTCACGATCTGATCGATTTCATTGTGGCCCGTATCTGCGATCAGTTGGGTGTTCAGAACGAACTGATCCAGCGCTGGGGAAAGTCGTGAAGCATTTGGTGCGAATCCAGTTTCAGTGCCCGCGGACAAGCGACCCGCTCTAGATCGCAGTCCGTTTAATTAAGTCTGGTGTCCCGCAGGCATCAAACTGCAGCGACGAACCCATGTTTCGACGCGACACGTAAGTGCGACCCGCACTGGCTCGTACCGGCTGATGAGTCTATTGCGGTCAGGGGGTTGGCACGCATCCAGCGCTATACTCTTCCCTTTGACTTCGTGGTTAAAAGATTTTTGCGAAGGACGAGTAATCTACCACGAAGCACACGAAGGTCACGAAGGAAGACTTCGGCAATCGAGTAGTGAACGTGCCATCGAGGTTCACTGCGCGCTTTGGTCAGACGCTGCAGTATGCCCACGAGACGCCACACTTAAATGGAATGCGCTCTAATCGATTCGGGCATCGACAACGATGTCGCAGATTTGCCCGGCGAGAGGATTCACAGCACCCTTTCCGGCGGGATGAACGCGATTACTCAGAAAGATCACATACAGGTCAGTGCCGGGATCGATCCACAGTGCAGTTCCCGTGAAGCCGCCGTGTCCGAACGCCTTTTCAGAGAACCGCGTGCCGCGATTTGAAGAATAGCGAGACTTCATATCCCACCCTGCCCCGCGAATATCGCGCGTTGGCTGCCCCTTTTGATCAGGCCCTTCAATCGTGACGGGTGTGGTCATGGTGTGCCATGTCTGCTGTTTCAGGATCCGGCTTCGATCATGCTGGATGCCTGCCAGGGCATCGGTCGCATATCGGGCCAGATCCCGGGCGGTGCCAAACAGACCCGCATGCCCCGCGACTCCGTCGAGTCGAAATGCCCGTGGATCATGAACCTCACCCTGCATCCAGTGCTCGTCACGTTTTTCGGTGGGAGCGGCCCGTCGCCGAAGATCTTCCGAGGGCAGGTACATCGTTTCAGACATTTCGAGCGGCAAGAAAATGTGTTCGCTGGCGAACTGATTGACGGGTTTGCCAGAGACTCGCTGAACGATTTCACCGAGGATCATGAAATTGACGTCGGAATACATGAACTTCGTCCCCAGCGGGGCGATCGGCTTTAATGCCAGCAATCGTTCTTTGGCTTTGGCTGGTCCGTCGAGGTAATCCTTGATGGCATTGTCCGGGATCATTCCACTGCGATGAACGAGTAAATCCAGGATTGTGATCTTCTCTTTGTTTTCGACAGCAAAGTCCGGCAGATGCTGGGCCACGGTGTCGTTCAACGAAAGCTTGCCGGATTCGACGAGTTTCATGATTGATGTGGCTGTCGCGAGTGGCTTCGTCAGAGAAGCGAGGTCGAACACGGTGTCATCCGTCATCACTTCGGCCTCGGGCTCGACACGCTTGTTTCCATAGGCCTTCAGCGAGACGACTCCTGCGGATCGTCCAATCAGCACGACGCACCCTGGCATTTTTTTCTCTGAGATCGCAGTCGCGACCAGTCCGTCGATGGCCGCCAGCTTTTCAGGATTCAGTTTTGCTGATGTGCTGTCCAGTTGTGGCAGGTCTGCCGCAATGCATGGGGCAATCGCAAAGGACAAACTGAATGCCAGAGCCAGTCGGTAACACACTCGAACGATAGAAGGAAGTTGCATCTGAATTTCCAAGAGACCCAGCATGAGCTGCGTGTGGATCGTTGATCGTATTGGTAAGGGAACACGTGGATTCGAAGGAAATCGTCTATTTCGCAGGAAGTTGCTTAATCCACTCGGTCAACATTTCGACGGCCGGCTTGTCGATCACTGTCGTGGCCAGTTGCGGCATTTGTCCTCGTCCGCGGATTGACATGCGATGCAATAGAACGGATCGTTCGGGGTGTCCGGGGGCAATCAATCGTGCGTCCGGCAGCCCGAACTTGTCATGGTGCGGTGCCTGATCAAGGACCTTCATTTTTTCGAGGCTGCTGACGAAATCGAGTTGCATTTGAGCATTTCCGCCGCCAGCTTCAACATGACACATCGCGCAGTTACTGTGCAGGTAGGCACGTGCGCGGGCTTCGAGTGGTTCCTGAGGATTGTAGGGATCGGCCAGTCGTTCGTACTTGTCATTGGTGAATGAGAGCAAGTTTGATCGGACGGGACTGCGCTGGTCACGAGTCGCTGTCAGTGAGGCGATCTGGTCGGAAACGGCTTTATCATCCGGTTCCTTCTTTTTCAGTGTTTCACGCAGTCGATTGCGAGTCTCATTCCACCAGTCCTGATCGCGGAACAGGTTCATGCGTTCAAGGACCGTCAACTGATTTTCAACGTGGCCTCCGTAATCGTGAAGCCGATTCATCTGCGGCGTGCTGAGTCCCAGGACGAATGCTGCGGCCCTGCTGTGACAGACCATGCACTCCGTCCGGCTGGGATAGTGCCATGGCAGTTTCCGAACCCCTGCAGAAGTCTTGATCGAGTATTCTCGATCAGTACCTTCCTTCGCGACCAATACCGCATCGGTCTGCTCATCGTTCCAGATGTACGAGTACCCCACCCATTCGTTCTGCTGACGCGTCAAGAGTCGCGTCTCAATCCAGCGCTGTGTCGATGCATCTCCTTCCTTCAACTCAATTCCAAATGACTTTACGAGAACCGTGTCATTAGGGAAGCTCCAGGCTTTATTTTCCGAGAAATCGATCTTCGGGCTGTCACCGGGCAAG
Source organism: uncultured Schlesneria sp. (assembly GCA_963977965.1). Classification (GTDB taxonomy): domain Bacteria; phylum Planctomycetota; class Planctomycetia; order Planctomycetales; family Planctomycetaceae; genus Schlesneria. The sequence continues at coordinate 8,228 of CAXBSB010000074.1, read as the reverse complement.
GCGATGAAGCGAGACTTGATGGCGCCGTCAGACCAGAGTGGTGCATTGACCGAATAGGGAATCAGCGACGGTTTGGTGATGTGTCCCCTCACTGATTCAAACAAACCGCTTTCGCTGAGTCGATTCGGAAACTTCGATGGCTCTTGAGCAACAACCGCAGGAACCAATCGGTAAAAACCTCCGTCGCCTCCACCGGCATGATCACAGATCAGTAATTCCCCGTGAGAATCCGTTCCGAATCCCGTGATGTGAAACGGAGTATCCACCAGTTCCTGATGCCACGTCACTTTCTGTCCGTCGTGGCGAGCACCCCAGATCTTGCCAGTCGAATGATCTCCATAAATGTAGCAGCCGACCAGATCTGGCAATTCACGGCCGTAATAGACAATTCCTCCCGTCAGGGATCGTGATTCGGAATGGTGGTGTTCCAATGCGGGTTTGACATGCGGTGAAGGTCCCATCTGCCGTGTCAGATAGAACGGGTGACTCCCTTCGTAGACGCTCCATCCGTAGTTGTCTCCTTTTCGGACGAAGTAAACTTGTTCCCACAAGTCCTGGCCGTTATTGCCAACCCAGATGTGACCGGTTTTGCGGTCGGTTGTCATACGCCACGGGTTTCGTAATCCATAGGCCCATGTTTCCGGGACAATTCCCGCCTGGCCTGCAAATGGATTGTCGGGGGGAACGGAGTATGGCTTGTCAGCGGTGGGGTGATCGACATCGATCCTCAAGACTTTTGCCGTGAGCTTTGACAAGTCCTGGCCGCGCAGATTGGTGTCGCTGTCTGAAGTGCCATCCCCGGTTGTCACATACATCATGCGATCGAGTCCAAACGTGATTGCTGTTCCGTTGTGCCCATCTGAAGGCCATTCCAGGATCACTGTTTCACTCGCAGGATCAAATTCGTAGGGAGGCTTAGGATTCACGCGAAACCGTGAAATCGTGGAATACTTCTCGCCCCCGTTCGGCTTCGGGCGATTGTGTCCCACGTAGACATAACCGTTCTGGACGAAGTCTGGATGAAAACAAACGTCGTAGGCCGAGCGGTTATCGACAGGCAACAGGATCTCTGTCTCTGTGACGTCTTCCGAATCGACGAATCGTCGGATGGAAGTGAGCGAATACGCTCGATCCTGGCTGATCGTCCAGATCCGATCGCTTCCCGGTTGGTGAACAACGTTGATCGGAAAATCGATCTTCAGTTTTGGATAACGTCGCTCCGTGCGATACGGGGCAGGTGGTTCTGGAGATCCAGTCACGCGAGATGTTGTCAGAGGTATCAGAGCCATCCTGGGGTCAAACCGTGGTTGTTGGCCGGCATTGGCCCGGGGTTTGGCGTCTGGTCCCATGAATTTCAAATCGGCATAGTCCTCGTGCTGGTGAAAGTTCATCACCTTCAGAGGGGCAATCGTAGAAAGTTCGGGACCTTCGAAATCGACTGAATAGTCATAGCGGCAGAGAGCAAACTTCCAGACTTCGCCGGGGGCGGGACGACCACCCGTCGCAAGAAAATCAGTCCAGGGAATCCGTCCTTCAACAGTCCAGCCACGATCCTTGTCCTGCCATTTGTTGAGTGTTCCATCCAGCTTGACCTTTGATTCGACATGGAATGGTCGCTCTTTGGCAAACCGCTCAAACCCGCCTGCCCCTTGACGAGGGACGAACATTTCCATCACCGTTCCTGCGGCGTTGATCTGAAACTCGTAGTATCCCGGTTTGTCGGTGGCGGGTTTGAAAAAGAGTTCGAAGACGTCGTTGTCCCACGTTCTGCCATCAGCCTCTTTAACGTCAGCGTACAAGTCGCTGTCGTCCATGTCCGCCAGAAAATAGAGAAACTCCCGATCCCACGTGAGGCGGGCTTTCGTGGCGGTTTTGGCGGCGCGAGGTCCCTCCTTCAGCCAGGGAACGATAAACCGGTCGATGACCTGTGCCGATTTCCAGACCTCGTCATCACCAACGCCATCGATCCTGGGTGGTACCGTGGCAAATCGGCATTCCAGCGGAGGTGCTGGCTGCTGGTCTTGGGCGAAAGATGTTGTGAATAACAGTGACCCGGCGATGAAAGAAAGAATTCGCAAAGACTTCATGGTCGCCCTGCCCTACAATACCAAAGGAATCAACATGACCTGAGTGCAAAGCATCAGAACGCTGAATCACGCAAAAGTCCATTCCCAGACGCAGGAAGCCGAAAGGAGCCTCGTGAACGCCTCCGAAAACTCGTCACCCGAGCCGACCCTGGATCAAGCATGCAGTCGGGGTGAAGCGATGGAACTGGCCATGCGGATTGCAGTGATCTCTCATCTGCTTATCTGCGTTGTGTTGCTGGCGTATCTGGCAATCATCGGTCGGGGAGGAGGAATCCTGTACGCGTTTGGTATTGCCGCAGTCCTGGCTTCGACGATTCCATTTCTGGTACTGCCGATCGCCGCGGCCATCGGCTTTCTGGTTCATCTCTGCTGCCATGGGACTCGAATATCAGTCCCGTTGCTGATCCGATCACTGGTGATCTTGCTCGAAGTGGCGCTGCTTGGCTGGATCCTCGTTATCACCACACTATGGGGGCAATTCTGAGTTCATGCGTTGTGCAGACTTCAGTCGTACCCACCGAAAGTGCCACAGGGTGATGACCTTCGTAGTAGCACTGACCGCAGACAGCAACATGACAGGCCACCCCTTCGCGAATCCCATTGTGGCGGCGAAGACAAGGGTCGCCAGATCCTTGGATAGAAAGAACTGATGCAGGCGGATTGAGATCCCACCCGTCTGGCCTGTCTGCCGAATCAATATCACCTGATGCAGATATCCCTGGGCCAGCAGGATTGTCGCCAGAACAATCAATGACTGGGAAAACCCTCGCAGAAGATCTCTGGCGCCGGGGACCAGGACCAGCGCGAGTGACGATCCTGCCAGCATGACGAAACACGAGACGACTCCCATGGTTGCCGAAAGATCGCGCCGGTCGCGGAAGATTTCGACCAGGACAGCCAGTGTCAGAATTGCAGCGATCAGACGGGGCCAGACGAGATAATGATTGAACGGGTCCAGGCAGGCCCCGTAGAGAAAGAACGAGAAAAACGCCAGAAAGCTGCTGACGAACTGGTTCACAGACATCACAGCCGTCGATTGCTCCGTCGCCAGGCTTTCATTCTTGCGACGTTTCCAGATCAGGACCAGTTGCGCCCAGAGACCGACAATCGTCAGCAGAAAAATCGCTGAACTGATGACTCCGGTGATGTGGTACGACATTTGGCCTGGCTCTTGGGGATAAGTGGCAGGGGATGATAGCGGATTGCAGGAATCGTGACAGGTCTTGTTTGCCTGATGCTCAGGGCCATCGCCTTTGTGAAGGTGGGCGGGAAGTATTTGCTTCGTCATTCCCGCGAAGGCGGGAATCCAGTTCCTTCCACATTCCGCCAATAGTCTCATGTAGCGCTCGCTGGATTCCCGCCTTCGCGGGAATGACGGGATGCAGCCCACCAGTAGGAGTCGTCGCAAAATACTTGCTGGCTTGCGCGACGAAACGCCGCTTGCCTCCACCCTGCTTTTTGTGATGTGCTCACTTCGCGCCATAGTCGATGCCGTTTGCGACGATCGAACCGTGGGCTAGCGCCCAGCGGCTGATGGCGCGACTCGAAATCGAGATGTTTCCAAACAAATCTGCTTCAACGACATGTTTCCAAAATCACCCCATCAGCCGGTACGCGCTAGCGTCCGGTTCAATCCGTGTACCACGTTCGAAGATCTTGTGTTCAGCCATGCTTTGAAAATGCAGTTTACTCGGGCGTCAGAGGCACTGCGGCTTTTTCAAATCGTGTCATTCCCTGCGACCTGAAAGGTCGTAAGGCGTGGGTCTTCAGCGCACAAGCAGTCGATGGTTGCGATATCGCCACCCAACCGAGAGAAAAAGTTGTGGGTAACGATGACTCCACCCTGCGTCCTGCCCATTCGTTCGTCTTTCTTGGTAGCGTTTCGCCGCAAAGGTCGAGAAACAGAAGAATGCCGTGTTGACGGATGCTCAATTTCCGGGGTACATCCGCAGGGTTTGAGAATTCGCCCTGACGAACGGTTGTGAAACATGGCTGCCAACCCTTTTGACATTGCCTATTACACGTTTCGACCAAGGCCCGATCAGCCCTCTCGTCACGATCAGCAAACGGGATTTCTGCGGTCACAACATCCTGGTGTGACGTTTCTGCTGGGTGGTAATGGCGCTGGAACCTCGACTCTGGCACTTCGCAAGGTTGTCGATTTTGTCCTGACGACTCCGCCACCTCGTCGAGACGCTCCGTTCTGGATCATTGCCGAGAGTTACGAGCAGACGATGAACGTCTGCTGGAAAGAAAAGCTGGATCAACTGGGGCACCTTCCTCCGCAAGAAGTCGAATGGGAGCGGATTCGCTGGTATAAGCCAAACAACAACTGGCCCTTTTCCGTGCCACTGAAGCCCTGGCCACAGTTCCCTAACCAGAACTGGCAACTGGTCTTCAAATCCTATGACCAGGGACGATCCCGCATGCAGGGGGAATCGATTGGTGGGTTCCTGTTTGTCGAACAGTTCCCCTGGGGCTTGCTTGAAGAAGTGCTGCGCGGATGTCGCGAATACGCATTCGTCGGGAATAAGCTGGCCGAATTCACGCCCGTTGATCCCTCGCTATCGATCCGGCTTCGCGAAATGGAAGAGAACGATTCACTGCCTGAGGGATGGGCGATTTATCGAGCCAACACCGAATGTGCTGTTGAGGCGGGGCATGTGACGCAACAATGGTTCGATCAGTTCTTTGGCATGATTCCAGAGGCGATGCGTGGGGTCAGAACGCGTGGCCTGTGGGGTGGGTTTGATGGTGCGATCTATCCCGAATTCGACACCGCCATCCATTCTCTACCGCCGGGATGGTCGGCTCCGCCGGGCTGTCGACATCGACGCATGATCGACTGGGGTTTTGGTGTCGACAATGCCTTCTGTTGCCTGTACGCCTGTTGCAATGGATCGGGGCAGTGGTTTGTGTACGACGAATACTATTCCACAGACACGCGATTTACGGTGATTGATCACTTAAAGGCTGTTTCTGATCGCCACGACTGGCCTCGCGATAATCCATGTTACGGCGTGACGTGGGCCGATCCTTCAAATATCAACTGCCATCGCATCGCTTCCAAATTCGGCGACTACGCTCCTGGGTATGAATCCATCAACTGCCAGGCGGCGAATAACTCGGTCGAAGAAGGGATTGAGCACGTCAAATGGTTGTTGAAACCGGCGGAATCACTGGCTCTGGACGATGGAAAGCCGCAGCCGCGTCTGTTTATCTCACGAGAAAAATGTCCGAACCTTGTCCGTCAGATGCGAACGTACCGGCGTCTGAAAAGTGACAAGTCTGGCCTGAACCCTCGCGACGCTCGTGATGCCGTTTTGAAAGCCGATGACCACGCTGTGGATGCACTTCGATATGGATTGTTTTCAGAAGCCCTGATGATTGGCTTAACTCCATCGGCTTTGCCACGACAGCATTCTCCGAATCGGTATGGTGTCCAGGTCGAGAGTCGCCGGCTTTCTGGAAAAAATCGCAATTCTCGTCTGGGCTGATGCAAAGTGAATCCGTAGAAACAGCATCAGAAAACTCGTGCTCTGTTCCCATCGTTCTCAGCAAATATCGGAGACGACGATGAATGATCGGACTCGGTCCCTGGTCTCGGGTGTTTCTCTGGGAAAGCGCCGCGCGAACGGAGGCGTCGACTGGATTCATGGAAAATCTTCTTATCCCGTGCGCCATGTTGAAACGTTTTTGAATCGTTTCTCATCACTGGCCGGAGTGTACCGTGATTACGACGAAGCCCTGGTCGATTCGCGCGATAACGCTCGATTCATGAGAAACGATGTCGGGATTCGAGAATGCCTCGATTCGCGACAACGATCCGTTGCGATGCTGGGATGGCATATTGAGCCCGAGGATTCTGCATCGGCTGACCAGCGAGACTTCTGTCAGATGCTGGAGCGGATTTGTCGACGGATCAGCCATTTCACCGAGTACCGACGGAATTGCCTGCATGCGATCTGGTATGGCAAGTATGGCATTCAGCATCGCTGGGGGAATCAGTTGATCGATGGGAAGTCTGTGTGCATGCCGACACCTCGGCATCAGGATGACTGGGGCTGGCAGCCGCTGCATGGCGACAAACTCGTGTTTCGCCAGAATCGACAAATGGATCGGTGCGTTGAAGGAGCGTACGACGGTCAGTTGGGGATTCGAGTCGGCAGTAACTATCGAGCAGGTGACGTCATCAACGGACGCTGGAGTGTGGAGCCGACCGAGTTTGGTCTGGGATATTTTCTGTCACCGGCCGAACGACGACTCATCCTGATTCACAAGCATCAGATCGAAGATGCTCCCTTCGAGGATGGATTGCGGGCGGGTTCCATTTACGGTGTCGGCATTCGTTCGGTCATCTACTGGGAATGGGTTCAAAAACAGGAAACAATGTCATTCCTGATGGAATTTCTCGAACGGATGGCTGGGGGAATCCAGGTCTGGAAGTATCCACAGGGAAACGCTCAGGCGCATGATGAAGCGCGAGCCGCAGCGGAAGCCTACAACAGCGGCCAGGAACATATTCTGCTGGTCCCTGTTCCGACCGCAGATACCGGACAATACGGTGTCGATGTGATTGATCCCGGATTTCAAGGGGTGGAAACGCTGCATGCATTACTGACGGAGTACTTCGGGCATCGTATTAAACGCTACATTCTCGGCCAGGTTCTTTCGTCGGAGTCAGATGCGACCGGGTTGGGTTCAGGTGTCGCGCAATTACATTCGCAGACCCTGCTGCAGATTCTCAAGAGCGACGCGACTGCGCTGGAAGAGACTCTGACCAGTGAACTGCTGGAATCTCTGATTCGCATCAACGTTCAGAAAGGGACGTGGGCGGAACCTGATTTTCGGCCGCGGTTCGTTATTGAAACGGATGTTCCCGACGTCGAAAAGAAGCTGGATTCATGGACCAAGATGATCGACCGAGGTCTGCAGTTCCGTCTGTCAGATCTCTATGGTCTGGTCGGAGCATCGGCTCCCGGCCACAATGAGCCGGTACTGGATATCAGAAAACCCGACAGCAAACACAGCGAGCAAAGGCCGGCATGACATCTGATCGAGTGTGCAACTTTCGAGCCCACGATTATTGTTCGAATGTCAGGCCATTCTTCTCGATAAAATCTTGACCCGCGCAAACGAAAGTCGTAACTATTGCCCCGCAGGCTGAAGACCTGCACGCCAGAATTCGAAATCACCACAAACCGGCTATGAAGCACTCAGGCCGCAACCTCAGATCGGGGTTGCGGCCTGTTTTCGTTGATGGAGACGTGTCATGGGAACAGGACTGCGACGGATTCAGGCGGTATCTTCCCCGGTTCTTGGCGATCCCGCACCAATGGTTGGTGAGTCGCAATCGGCGTTCTTTCTTCGAGCAATGCGAGTCCTGCGGAAGCGGATTCCTTCCATTAATCGCCGGACTCTGGAAGTCCTTCGCCTGTGGCGAGAATCAGACAATGATCGGGATTTGCGAGACAAAGCAGCTGCCCAGTTTCCTGCTGAGTTGTTTCAGTCGTTCTCACCGCGATGCCTGTTTGTCGAACATACGGTCACGGGCAGTCCTGACGGTCGATTTCCCGAACTGCACTATGGCCGCGACGAACTTCAGAAGATGGTCGACTGGGCGAATTATCGAATTCGAAATTCCGACACATTTTCAGTCCTGGCCGATGGTCATACGCCGACTCAGAGCGAACTGGTCCAGGGACGACCGATGCCCGAAGTGCTGGGTTACGCTGGTCCTTTCTATCTGGGCCAGCTCGGTGATGTGAATCCACGTTGGGCGATCTACGCCGAAGAATGGGTTCACCGCGCTGACCTGCCGCAGTATGAAAAACGACAGCGGCGCAGTCCTGAAGTCTGGGTCGGTGAACCGATCGAGCGACGCACGATGGACCCTGTCGCCGCCTTGGGGGCGGAAACGCCGCGACTTGATTGCGGCATGAATTCTTACAGCCGGGCCGGTGACGGTCAGACCGTCATGCCCTATTCCGCGATGACGATTGACTCGTCGGCACCGCCAGGGGCCGAACGCTTCGAATCAGGTCCATTCTCTATGTCGGACAGTGTGTCCGATACCCATCACACCGCAGGAGAGCTTGCTATGCCTTTGCCTGTTTCCGATCCGACGTTGGGACTTCCCGC